>JAQCFL010000191.1 GCA_027619375.1 Verrucomicrobiota bacterium
TAGCGTTTGCGGGGAGGGCGCGGGGATTGTTTGGGGGAGGGCGCGGCCTTCTGGCTGGGTTCGAGGAAGACGTTGGCCTGGATCTCGGCGTCGATTTCGGTGTTGCGACGAATGATGGTGGCGAGGGTTTGGTCGTGGATCAGGTCGATGAGTTCGCGGGGGAGATGGGATTCGTAGTAGAAACGATCGCCATCGCGGAGGCGGGTGAATTGCTCGCTGAGGACGCGGTGGAGCATGGGACCGACCATGGCCCCGGGGAGGTGCGGTTCGCAGAGGCCGGCGACCCAGCAGTCGACGAGATCGACGGAGCCGTAGACATCCTCCATGGCCTGCCAGACGGCGGGGTCGGGATTGATGTCGCGGAACTCGCAGGGGGGACGTTGGCCGAGGGCGCGGCAGACTTCGGGGTAGCTGGGCAGACCGTGATCGCGGCCGCGTTGCATGTTGAGGGCGGCGAGGTCGAATCCGCCGGAGCCGGGAGGGCCGAAGAGGAAGTTGCGGACGTCATCGACGATGTGGCCGTCGAGTTCCTGGCAGGTCTGACTGGCGAGGCCGCGGAGGAGGGAGCCGATGCCTTCCTCCTCGATATGGGCGGGGTTGAAGAAGGCGTTGGCGAGGGGGAGGTGGCCGGCGGCGGTCTCCGATCCATCCGCGTCGAGGCGCAGGAGGGTGGGGGAGAGGAGGCTGTGGCCGAGGCGGTAGGAGGCGGTCGCGAAGAGGTTGGAGATGCCGGGGTGGGTGCGGGGGCGATAGCCGTCGTAGGGTGGAATGGCGTCGGGGCCGAGGAGGACGGGGAGGAATTCGCGGTAGGTGATGGCTTGCATTTCGGCACCGACGATCATTCGGGCGAACTGGTAGATTTCCTCATCGGTGACGCCGGGGTTGCGGTCGCTATATTCCTGAGCCCAGTGGTTGTGCTCCCGCACGAAGAGGGTGTGCATGGCGGTGAGGGCGACCTGTTCGTTGGCGCGGACATCGCCGGCGAGGAAGAGGGCGGGGCTGGTGCCGCCGGCGTTGTCGAAGGCGGCGTCATTGTAGGGGAGAAGTTCGCCGACATTGCTGTTGCTCGTCTTGAGTTTGCCGGAGCCGTCGAGACGGCGGAGGGCGTAGGCGCGCTGCTCGTCGGAGCCGTAGACGTTGGAGGCGTCGATGTAGGCGGTGATGGCATTCACCTGCTGTCGCATGCCGTCGACCATTTCAAAGTAGGAGCGGTTGAGGGGAATGGTCTGGGTGCCGGTGCCGGATGGGTCGAACCAGGGGTCGCCGACGGGGACGGGGATGTCGAAGGCTTCGGCGGGATCGAGGGTGGGGGTTTCGTCGATGTCGTGGTCGAGGAACTGGCCCCACTGCCAGAGGTAGTCGGTGGCGCCGCGGCGGTTGGGAGTGAAGTCGGTCTGGGCGCAGATGGCGTTGCTGACGGCGCGGGCACTGGGGCGGTCGCTGCCGGAGGGGCTGCCGACGAGGTCTTCGTAGGCGGCGGGGACGCGGCGGAGGAGGATCTGGTCGATGGAGCCCCAAGCGGGATGTTCCTGGTTGTTGCCGAGGCCGGTGATGGAGCGGAATTCCTCGGGGAAGGTGACCTCGACGGAGGGCGGGGCCTCACCGGGGGCTGGGGCGTCCTGTTTGTCTGGGCGTTTGCGGGAGCGGGTGATCTCGGCGACCTGGCGGGTGGTGGATTTTTTGTCGAGGCGGTCCCCGCCGGGGCGGCTGCGGGTTTGGGCCTGGAGTGGGGAGGGGGCGAGGCCGCCGATGAGGGTGGCGCTGGCGCCGAGTCCCAGGAGGAATCGAGGTGTGATTTTCATTTGTTCTCCTTGGTTGGTGGTTTGGACCGGGTTCTTCGCGGGGAAGGACTTTCCCGGTGTGGGGACTAAAGTGGAGAGGCTGTGTTAAGGAATGATTTCAAGGAGGGGGTTAAAGTGTTAAGAGTCTGTAAAAATCATGGTGCAGATCAGCAGAATTGTTAGATATGCTCCGGATTTGGCCCTGAGGGTGTGTTTGACATGAGTGATGTTCGCAAGATTCTGGTGATTGATGACGACCGCAAGTTGTGTGGGTTGATTGGGGATTATTTGAAGCCGCACGGGTTCGAGGTGGCGGCGCGACACACGGGGCCGGAGGGTTTGGAGGAGGCGGCGGCCGGAGGCTATGAGGCGGTGATTCTGGATGTGATGCTGCCGGGGATGGATGGGTTCGAGGTGCTGAAGCAACTGCGGCAGCGGTGCACGGTGCCGGTGTTGATGTTGACGGCGATGGGGGACGAGGCGGACCGGATCGTGGGGCTGGAGATGGGGGCGGACGATTATTTGCCGAAGACATTTTCGACGCGGGAATTGCTGGCGCGTTTGCGGGCCGTGACGCGGCGGAAGCAGGCGGTGCGGAAGACGCAGACAGGGCTGCCGGACGAGGATCTGGTGGCGGGGGGGCTGTGTGTGAACGAGGGGACGCACAGCGCGACGATGGAGGGGGAGGAACTGGAGCTGACGCCGCTGGAATTTGCGATCTTGGCGTCGCTGTTGCGCGGCAAAGGGCGGGTGAAGACGCGGGAACAGTTGATCGATGAGGTCTCGCAACGGAAGTTCGACATCTTTGATCGGTCGATCGACGTGCATATATCCGCGCTGCGGAAGAAGCTGGGCGATGATCCGAAGTCGCCGCGGTTTATTCGGACGGTGCGGGCGGTGGGGTATCAGCTGGTTGATCCGGGGAGGTGAGGCGGGGGGGAGGGCGACGAGCATGGGCCGCACCAAGGCGCCAATCCCCCGGGCTCCGAGGGTTGGGTGCAATGAGTGTCTGCGGGGGGCTTTCGTCTTCCTCCTGTCGGAAATTCTGGAGGGATTACTGGGCGAGGATCTGGTCCAGCACGTAGGGGAGGATGCCGCCGGCGGTGTAGTAGTCGATTTCGGCGGGGGTATCGAGGCGGACCTTGACGGGGACCGGGATGGTGGTGCCGTCGGAGGTGTGGGCGATGAGGGTGGCGGTCATCATGGGCTTGAGTTCGCCACTGATGCCGACCACGTCGAAGGTGGCGTCGTGGAGGTCCTTGAGCACCTCGTAGTCGGCCTTGTCGATAAAGTTGAGGGGGAGGACGCCCATGCCGATGAGGTTGGAGCGGTGGATGCGCTCGAAGCTCTTGGTGAGGACGGCTTTGACGCCGAGGAGGCGGGTGCCTTTGGCGGCCCAGTCACGGGAACTGCCCATGCCGTAGTCTTCGCCGCCGATGACGACGAGGGGGGTGCCTTCGGCCTGGTAAGCCATGGAGGCGTCGTAGATGTGGGTGGTGGTGCCGGTGCTGGTGGTTTTGGGGAGGGAGAGGTTGGGGACCTCGGCGGAGGCAAAAGAGACCGTGTAGCCACCTTCCGTGCCGGGGCACATGAGGTTTTTGATGCGGACGTTGCCGAAGGTGCCGCGGGTCATGACGCGGTCGTTGCCGCGGCGGGAGCCGAAGGAGTTGAAGGAGGCTTTTTCCACGCCATTTTCGAGGAGGTATCTGCCGGCGGGGGAGTCTTCCTTGATGGCTCCGGCGGGGGAGATGTGATCGGTGGTGACGGAGTCGCCGAAGATGCCGAGGGGGCGTGCTCCGAGGATGTCCTTGCCGGCTTCCGAGCCGCCTTCGAAGAAGGGAGGAAGCTGCACGTAGGTGGAGTTCTCGTCCCAGGCGTAGGTGGCGCCGGTGGAGCCCTTGATCTCGCCCCACTTGGGGTTGGCGGTGTCGACGTTGCCGTAGAGCTTCTGGTAAACCTCGGGTTTGAGGGCGGAGGCGAGGACCTCGGTGACTTCGGCCTGGCTGGGCCAGATGTCCTTGAGGAAGACGGGATTGCCGTCCTGGTCGTGGCCGAGGGGCTCGGTGGTGAGGTCGACATCGACGCGGCCGGCGAGGGCGTAGGCGACGACGAGGGGAGGGGACATGAGGAAATTCGACTTGATGCTCCCGTGGATGCGGGCCTCGAAATTGCGGTTGCCGGAGAGGACCGAAGCGCAGACGAGGTTGCCCTCTTTGATGGCACCTTCGATGGCGGGGTGGAGCGGGCCGGAGTTGCCGATGCAGGTGGTGCAGCCGTAGCCGACCGTTTCGAAGCCGAGTTGATCGAGTTCCTTCTGCAGTTCGGTGGCTTCCAGATAGTCGGTGACGACGCGCGATCCCGGTCCGAGGGAAGTCTTCACGTATGGGGCGATGGTGAGGCCCCTGGCATTCGCCTTCCTGGCCAGCAGGCCTGCGGCGAGCATGACGCTGGGGTTGGAGGTGTTCGTGCAGCTGGTGATGGCGGCGATGAGGATGCTGCCATGCCGGAGGCTGGTATCGATGGGATCGAAGGCCTCCTTGGCGAGCACCGTGTCGGGAGTGGGACGGTTGCTGGTCATTTCGACCTTGTCGGTGGCGGCATTGCCGTTGGCTGGTTCCAGCAGGGAGCCGACCGCGTAGCCGGCGGGTTCGAGCATCTTCACCGCGACGTTGGTGTCGCGTTGGTCGGGGCTCATGCCGAAGCCGCCGTGGCCGGTGGAGGCGGTGAAGAGTTCGTTGAATTTTTCGCGGAGGGCGGGGACATCGATGCGGTCCTGGGGGCGCTTGGGTCCGGAGACGCAGGGGACGATGGTGGAGAGGTCGAGTTCGAGGAGGTCGGAGTAGTCGCAGTCGCCCTTGTCGGGGATGCCGAAGAGGCCCTGGGCCTTGTAGTAGTTTTCGACCGTTTGGCAGAGTTCCTCGGGGCGGCCGGTGCCGCGGAGGTAGTTGATCGTTTCGTCATCGACGGGGAAGAAGCCCATGGTGGCGCCGTATTCCGGGGCCATGTTGGCGATGGTGGCGCGGTCGGGGAGGCTGAGGGCTTTTGCGCCGGGGCCGAAAAATTCCACGAACTTGCCGACCACGCCGTGGGCGCGGAGGACTTCGGTGACGCGGAGGGTGAGGTCGGTGGCGGTGACGCCTTCGGGGAGGGTGCCGTGGAGGTGAACGCCGATCACTTCCGGGACGAGGAAGGTGACCGGTTGACCGAGCATGCCGGCTTCGGCCTCGATGCCGCCCACGCCCCAGCCGACGACGCCGAGGCCGTTGATCATGGTGGTGTGGGAGTCGGTGCCGACGAGGGTGTCGGGGTAGAAAATGGGGAGAGCGGGTTTGGAACCCGCTGGGTCGGATGCTGCGGGTTCCAAACCCGCTTTCCACAGGACACCTTTGGCGAGGTATTCGAGGTTGACCTGGTGGACGATGCCGATGCCTGGAGGGACGACGGAAAAGGTTTCGAAGGCCTGCTGGCCCCACTTGAGGAACTCGTAGCGTTCGCGGTTGCGGATGAACTCGATCTGCATGTTGCGGTCGAGGGCGGCCTGGGAGCCGGCGAAGTCGACCTGCACGGAGTGATCCACGACGAGGTCGACGGGGACGAGGGGCTCGATTTTTTCGGCGGCGGCGCCACGGGCCACGGCGGCGTCGCGCATGGCGGCGACATCGACGAGGAGGGGCACGCCGGTGAAGTCCTGGAGGACGATGCGGGCCACGGTGAAGGGGATTTCGTATTCGCCGGGGTTCTTGGCGTTGTAGTTGGCGAGGTTGCGGACGTCATCCTCGGTGACCTTGCGGCCATCGACATTGCGGAGGACGGACTCGAGGACGATGCGGATGGAGACGGGAAGTTTGGCGAGATGCGGGAAGCCTTGTTCGGCGAGCGCGGGGAGGGAATAGAGCCGGCCTTCGGAGCCGGAGCCGGTGGTGAATGTGCGGAGTGTGTCCATGGGATGGTGAGTGCTGCTGAGCTTCGGCTTGGCGGATGGAATCCGCCGCCATGTGGAGGCGGGAAGGTAGGAATTGAGGAGGGAATGTCAAAGAATGATGGGCCTTGGCGCTTGGTGATTTCGGGGATCGGGCCCAGAATCGGGGCATGGGGAAGATCGCGAGCATTTTAGGGGCCATCCTTGTCGTGGCGGGTTGTGCCGGGCCGGGGGGGCCGATTCCGGAGCCCACCCCGGAAATGGCGCTGGCCATGGGGGTGGAGGAGGCTCGCCTGGTGCGGGGGAGGGAGAGCTACATGACGCACTGCAACCGGTGCCACGAGCGGGTCCTGCCCGGGAAGCTGGATCCGGAGTACTGGCGCGGGATCGTCCCGCACATGGCGAAATATGCGGATCTGACGGAGGCCGAGGAGTCGGATCTGTTGGTTTATCTGATGGCGGCGCACGGAACGGTGCACGGGGAGAATTTGCAACATTGATGATGAAAACGACGATTCTACTACTGGGGATTGGATTTCTGGCGGGGTGTGCTTCGGAGCCACCGGACGCGATGCCGGAGGATGCGATGCGGGTGTTGAAGACCAGTCCGGAGGTCCCTGCGCCGAGCCGGGCGATGGCGCGGCGCTCCGGTCAGTCGCTGGCGCATCTCGGAGAGGGCCATGCGCTGTTCATGCGGAAGTGCAGCGAATGCCACGAGCCGCGGGTGCCGGAGAATCCGCGCGATCCGAGTTGGCATCCGACGATGATCGGGATGGCGTGGAATGCGGGGCTGACGAAGGCAGAGGAGAGCGCGGTGGTGGATTATCTGAGAGCGGCAGCACGGTAGGGCAGATTCGACTTCGTAACGGCCTCGCTGCGCGAGGTCGGTGGTTTGGCTGGTGATGGTGCGATCACCGATAGAATTGAATCGAGCTCCGGTGAACGAAGTGTCGGGACGGGCGTTGGACAAGCGGAGGGGGAACCGCCGACCTTGCGCAGCGCGGCCGCTACGTGTTTGACTACTTCCTCCGTCCTGCTGAGCTGTGGATCTTGATGGCGGAGCTTTGGGTGTTCGCGGGGATCATGGCGCTGGGGCAATTCAGTCCGGGGCCGGACATGTTGCTGCTGACGCGGACGGCGCTGGCGAAGGGGCGGGCGGCGGGGTGGTGGACGGCCCTGGGGATTTCGACGGGGCTGTGCCTGCACGCGGGGGTGGCGATCGGGGGGATGGCCTATCTGGTGTCGCAAGGGGGGAGGGTGGAGTTGGTGCTGCGCTGGGCGGCGGCGGGGTATCTGGGGTGGTTGGGGGTGCGCTTGTTGCGGGAGGCGTTCGTGGCGTTTTACTCGGGGGGTGAATACGATGTGCCGGAGGAGCGGGGGGAGCGATCG
>JAQCFL010000192.1 GCA_027619375.1 Verrucomicrobiota bacterium
CCGGGGCTGGAAGGCCGGCGATGGGGGGTGGGACAACGGAGGGGGCCCTCAGCGGGAGCCGTTCGCCGCGGTCTGGGGGTCAGGCTTTCTTGTCGAGAATTTCGTCGAGGACGTGTCCGCCGGCCACGATTTCGATGGGGCGGTCGCCGGGGGCCATCAGTTCCTTGTCGGAGGTGATGCCGAGTTGGTTGTAAACGGTGCAGGCGAGATCGGGGACCTCCACGCGATCCTCCTCCGGTTCGCCGCCGAGGGCATCGGAGGAGCCGTGGACGAGGCCGCGCTTCACGCCGCCACCGGCCATCATGACCGAGAAGACCCGCGGCCAGTGATCGCGACCGGCGGTGGGGTTGATCTTGGGAGTGCGGCCGAACTCGGAAGTGACCATGACGAGGGTCGAGTCGAGGAGTCCGCGTTCGTCGAGATCGCTGATGAGGGTGGCGATGGCCTGGTCGACCGGCGGGAGGTTGGTGGTGATGCCGTTCTTGATGTTGTCGTGGTGATCCCAGCCCCCGGCGGTGAGGGAGACGAAGCGGGTGCCGGCTTCCACGAGGCGCCGGGCGAGCAGCATGCGTTGTCCGGCCTGGGTGCGACCGTAGCGGTCGCGGACCTTGTCCTCCTCGGCGTTGATGTTGAATGCTTCGCGGGCCTTTTCGGAGGAGATCAGCTTGTAGGCGTGCTGATAGAAGGCATCCATCGAATCGAGTTCGTCGGAGCTTTCGAGGGAGCGGAAGTGGTAGTCGACCGTTTCGAGGAGGGAGCGGCGGCGGTTAAAGCGGGTTTCATCGACGCCGTTGGGGAGATTGAGGTCGCGCACCTTGAAGTCCTTGCGGTCCGGATCGTTGCCGAGGGCGAAGGCGCCGAAGGCGGAGGAGAGGTAGCCGGAACCGGCGAACTCGTTGGGGACGTTGGGGATACAGACGTAAGGGGGGAGGTTTTCGCGGGGCCCGAGCTCATGGGAGACGACCGAGCCAAAGGAGGGGTAGTCGACCGCCGGGGAGGGGCGGTAGCCGGTAAACATGTTGTGGGTGCCGCGCTCGTGGGCGGCCTCACCGTGGGCCATGGAGCGGATCACGGTGATCTTGTCGGCGACCTTGGCGAGGTGCTTTAGATTTTCGCTGAATTTGATGCCCTTGAGGGCCGTGTCGATGGTCCCGAAGGGACCCCGGTATTCGGAGGGGGCGTAGGGTTTGGGATCGAAGGATTCCTGATGGGCCATGCCGCCGGGGAGGAAGATGTGAATAACACTTTTGGCGACGGCTTCTTTGGTTTCGTAAAACTTCTGAGCACCCAAGGCCTCCATCCGCAGGAACTGGGGAAGGGTCAGTCCGAGGCCGCCGATGAGGCCGACGTGGAGGAACTCGCGCCGTGAAAAATTTTGGGCGAGCGGATTGCCGGAACAACGCTGCTTTTTCATGGTCAATGGAGCTGTTGAGGGTTAGAGTGGTAGGGCTATCAGGGGCAGGTGCTTAAGTCTGTTGAAATGCTTACGCCTTGCCCCGGAGGACCCTTTCATGACAAACCGAGGGCCGCATGGCAGTGCGTGCAGTCAGACCTAATGAGCGTACCTAAAATACCGGGATATCGGATCGAATCTTTGATTGGTAAGGGGGCCTGTGGGGTGGTGTATGCCGCGCGGCACACTTCCGGGGCGCGGATCGCGATCAAGGTCCTCCACGAGGATTCCTGCAACCCCGGGCTGATCGCCAACCAGTTGAACCGACTCTATCGGACGGAGTGTCCGGACGGGGCGGTGCCCCTGATCGCTCATTCGCTGAGCAAGAAGCCAATTTTGCTCCTCGGATCGCTGGAAGCGGACCGGGTGGAGCAGGAGATCGGGGAGCATTACGTCCCCCGGACCCTGCAGATGCGTCTGGACTATCTGGGCAAACCGGAGTCCTGGGACCTGGTCCGAAAACTGGCCGACGCCTTGGCTGATTTCCACCGGCGGCGGGTGGCCCACGGAAACCTGAAACCGGGGAATATTTTTCTCACCACGGAGGGGATGCCGCTGTTGTCGGACTTTGCGCAGGGGCTGATGCCGGGGATCCGGGCCTTGTCGTATTCGGACGCGTTGCTTTACTCGCCGCCGGAGCAATTGAACGATCCGGAAAGCTACCTTGAGGGGGCGGGTTATGGTTGGGACGTGTATGCGTTCGGGGTCTTGGCGTTCCGGTTGATGAACGGCATCTTCCCGCGTTGTGACGAGGTCTTTGCGCAGGTCGCGCCGGAACCGGGACAGGCACGGCGCAAGGGGGTGGAGGCGGACTGCGAACGCCTAGCAAAGAAGTTGGAGGCAAGTGTGGTGGCGCCGTGGCGAGGTTTGGCGGCGACGCCGGAGGACACCGCGCGTCGGGAGATCATCGAGCGGTGTTTGAATCTCGAGGCGCCGGACCGCTACACCGACATGCGCGATGTGGTGCAGGCGCTGCGCGACATCGGGACGACCAAGGCGACGGTGGAGGAGCGTCAGGACGAGGAAGAGCGGTTGGTGGTGGAAGTGCGGCGGAAGCGTTGGTGGCGGAGTGTGGCGGGACTTGGTTTGGCGGCGACGGTGGGTCTCGGCGGGGTGGCCTTTCTGATGATTGAGGAGGCGAACAAGCGGGAGCAGGCGTTTATTAAGAACCTCGAGGAGGAGCAGAGCGGGTTTGTCGGTGTGCTGGAGGCACATGAGGCGGAGAAGGTCGCGTTGAAGGAGGATATGGAAGCGGCGCGACAGGACAAGGAGTTGGCCGAGGAGCGGGCTGAACGGCTGCAGACGCGGTTTGCGACGATGGGGGAGGATTTGGCGCAGGCCTATGAGCTGAGTGATACGCTGTTGGCCTGGTCCCTGGAGCGCGGGGCGACGCGCCTGCCGACCTTGGAGGGGCGGGACGGCCGATTGGGTTTGTTGGAGCGATCGTTTCGCGATCTGCTGGGGAAGATTCCGGAGCGCCCGGGGATGGAGCGGCAGCAATGGCGCATCGAGTTGGCCTTGGCGGAGGTGTTGGTGGCCGGCGGGAAGATCGAGGAGGCGCGGAAGTATCTGGGTTCGGCGGTGAAGGCCGCTCCCAACGGCGGAACGATGGTGGGTGAGCGGGTGGGCCGGGCGCGGGTGTTGATCTGTCTGCTCGCCTCGGAGGAGGGGGACGTCGCGGTGGACAAGGATGATTTGCAACTGGCCAGGCAGGCCGTCGAGGGGTTGTCGGAAGGGAGCGAGGAGCGGGAGCGGCTGGCTGCGGCGCTGCATCTGGTGGAGGCCCGCAGTGAACGACAGGCCGGAAATGTGGAGGAGGCGCTGGAGCACTATCGGGCGGCCTTCGAGGCCATGAACCTGCTTTGTCAGGCGGAACCGCAGAATGGACCGATTCGACTGTGGCGGGTGCGAGGCTACACCGAGGCGGCGGAAACAGCGGAAGGGGCCGGGGTGGCCGACGCGGCAATCCTGCTGCGGCAGAAGGCGGCTGCGGAGTTGATGGCAATGCTCGATCAGAACTCGGATGATCCCACCGTGAAGATCGAGTTGTCCGGTGCGCTTGCCGCGCAGTCCGAGGCGCATCTCGATGACGGGGATCTGGAGTCGGCCCGGGAACTGGCGCTGCGGGGGATTAAGCTGTGCGACGAAGTGCTGGTCGGTGGGAAGCACTTTCCACGGGCCAAGGTGTTGCTGGGAGGACACAAGAGTGTGGTGGCGGCCTGTCTGCATGCGAAGGGCGATGCGAATGGGGCGCTGGCCACGGTGGACGAGGGAATCAAGTTGGTGAGCGAAGCGCTTGACGAGAACAAGGACGATGAACTTGCGCCGTTCCGCTTGGCCCTGCTGAAGTGGCAGAAGGCGACGATGAGCGGATTCTTCGGCAAACGCACCGACGAGCTGACCTA
Source organism: Verrucomicrobiota bacterium (assembly GCA_027619375.1). Taxonomy (GTDB): domain Bacteria; phylum Verrucomicrobiota; class Verrucomicrobiia; order Verrucomicrobiales; family Akkermansiaceae; genus JAPKDA01. Next base: position 3,859 of record JAQCFL010000192.1, read on the forward strand.
CGGCAAGGAAGCGCATGAGCAACTGAAGAAGATTCTCAACGGCAAGTGTCGGTATCCCTCCGCCCGTCAGGTGCGCCGCGCCCTGGCCTACCTGAGTGGTGATCTTGGCGTGGCCGCCCAGTCGGCGGAGCACGATGGTGAGGCGGTGGAATTTTTCCGTGAGTCGGTGGCGCTTTGGACGGCGCTCATCGCGGAGGAAGTGGACAACATCGAGTTTCAGGAAGGCTTGCAGTGGGCCATGGAGCGCTTGAGCGAGATGGGGGTGGTGACGGCGGTGGCGGAGTAGGGAGCGCGTTGCGCGGGGGGCAGTTATCGGTTGTCCGTTATCAGTTATCAGTTATCGGTTATCGGTTATCAGTTGTTCGGAGTTGGGAGTTGGGAGTTGGGAGTTGGGAGTTGGGAGTTGGGAGGCGGTTAGGCGGTTAGGTGGTTTGGCGCTTCGAGCCAGTTTTCGGGAGCTGCGGGCTTGTTGGGAGCGGGACGGATGGCTATTGGTTGTGGGTAAGTGAAGCGAATCGGTATCCTCCTTCTGCTGCTGGCAGTGCTTGGCTCTTTGATTGTCGCCACGGTGGTCTACGTCCGCAGGGTTTTGCCCGGGCCGGAGGAGGTGCGCTATGAGATCGGGGATGCGGTGGGGGAATTGAACGGAGTCAAGATCGATGGGCATGTGGCGATCGTCAGCAAGGTGGAGGAGGGGGAGCTGGAGATTGCGCAGCAAAATCCGGGGCCCAAGGGGAAGGCGCGGGTGGTGATCGGGCTGCGTTCGGAAGACGGGGCCTGGCGGGTGATGAGTGACCGGGCGCTGGGGTGGTTGCGGGTTTCGGAGCAATAGGGTGCGGCACGGATCGTGCCATGACAAACTGCCGAGTTGGCTTGGAGACAGGGTTGTGAGTTTTCGCGGTTGAGATTTGGTATTGGATTTGAAATTTATTTGGAAATTGGGGTGTGGAAATTTCAAAGCGATTACCTAGTCAAGAAGTGGTCACTCTTTCGCTGTGGGCCATTGCCAGTGCAGCATTCACCATGCCGAACACTGTTGGTTCCGGAGGGGAGTGGGTGCGGAGCCCGGAACTCAGACCCCGGGAGCGGGGAGTTGGAATGAGGGAGTGAAGGGAGGGCACGTGGAGACTTCGATTCACGATCCCTGAGGGATCCGGAGCGATGAGCGCGGGGTCGAGGTGCGGAGTGACGAACACCCCGGGATCAGGCGATTCGACGGAAGAGAGCACCCCGGTCAGGGGTGCCAGCAGCGGACGTTGCGCCCTCAACCTCCCGCGGCGGCTGCGACCCTTGCCAGGGTCGGGAGCATGTGAGCCGGTTGACCGGTGGTGTCGTCGCGTCGCTCCTCAACCACCGGCCAATGGCTCCGGATCCCTCCGGCCGTCGGTCGGTGCGAACCTCTTTCCGATAGCCCCCGTAACGGTGCAGCTTTAGCTGCACCGGGGTGCGTATTGCGTGCTTTTTTGGTTTGAGGGACAGGGAAGGGAGACCTGCTGCAGGAAGGTCTGGATCTTGTAAAGAGCGATTTATCAACGAGTTGCATGGGACCACGCGAGTCTCCCGGTGAATTGGAACGGGCCCTGCATGGACCGGAGGGAGAACGAAACCAACCCGATGAATACCTCTATTCTTTCTGTCGCCATCATCACTCTCGGCATTTCGACCATGGCCTGGCTCGGCGTCGGCTTTTCGCCGCCGCTCAGCATCGATCCGGCTGATCTTTCAATTACTGCGCATCGCGTGAATTCGCTCGAAGTCGCTGTGGAGTGGTCCCATCCCGACTCCCACCGCCGGGGCAGTGTCATGCCCTCCAGTGGTGTTTTGGTGGATCTTCCGGATCCCGACGACCGTGAGGCCCATCCCGTGAGCACCCTCATCCTCGATCTGGCCAAACCCGATACCACAGCAACTTTTGCTTCAATGTAACCCGCGTTGGGAGAACGGAGCACGCCTCCCACGGCCCGCGCGGGTCAAGGAATCATCGAGCGAGATCGGTGAGGCCTCCGCTATGATGGATGCGAGGGACGCAAATCGGCAGCGCTTGGGAGGCGGGTATTGTGAAGGCATCCTGTCCGAAGAAGGCGAAGGCACGACGGAGGCTCCCGGCGGATGGGGAAGCTGCTGAGACCCGATCGGTGAAACGCAGGATGGCGTGCAGGGTGGCAGGGATCGGAGCATTGCATAATAGCGCCTTGGGGATGCAGTTTGAGCGCTTCCCGGGTGCGATCCAGGGAGGCGTGTGGCTGTAAGGCCCTGATATTCAGCGTTCTTCCTCATCGGCATGCACCTTGCTGGGTGGATGGAGGGAGAGAGCCGAACTGGTCTCTGTCTCAACCAAACCATCAACACCATGAATCGGATCATTCTCTACATCATCGGAACACTGCTTGTGGCAGGAGGCGGAGCCTGGATGGCCATCACCTTGGGCGCACCACCAGTGTGGGTCGGCGTTGGCTGTTTGATCATTGTGGGCTTGGGATTCATGGGTGCGGCGGGCAACGCGAGGGGCAGCGGCGGCTCGCGGGTCACGGTCAACGAGGACAACGATTCCTAACGGACTGAAACTTCAGCGACTCCAAGATCATGCAGAACATGATACACATTGCAGTAGTCCACCGCCGCAATGGCAGTTTCCGAGATGTCAACAGCGACGAGTCGATCGAGCGAAGGTCCCTTTCGACCGCGGATGCGCAGAACTTCCTCCGGAAGCCCGTGATCTGGGGCATCTCTGCATCGGGTGCTTTGACGAGCCTGGCGGTCTATTTGATGCTCCACCCACCCCAGCAGATACGGCGTTACCTGCACTAGGAGCCACTCCCTTTCATCCCGGAATCCCGGCATCAATAAACCAATAGCAACAACCGAACCAACAACATCATCATGAAGACGCATGTCACAACAGCCACAGCAATGATCGTAGCCACTCTAACCGTCCTGGGACTTTGTTTTCTCAGCAGTTGCGCCGTTACCGTAGAGGATCCTACCCCGGACACCGTGCGGACGACGACTGCAACCCAATATGAGCCCTACAGTGGAACGACCACGACGACGAGGCAGACTACCGCACATTGAGCCGCCCCCCTAACAACAGAACCAAAAGGAAAAGGGTGCGCTCCTGCGCACCCTTTTCTACGTTTTAGTCCGGCCTCAGATGGGAAGCGGATTTTTTTCCGTTAAAACGTTAGAATGGATTGGTGCTGGTTGATCGGGCGATGTTCCGAC
>JAQCFL010000193.1 GCA_027619375.1 Verrucomicrobiota bacterium
GCGGGAGCCGGAGGAGGGGGCGATTTTGCTGCCGCCGGCTTCCTGGGATTTGTGGAGGCCATCGGCGCGGGTGAGGTCGCCGGATTCGAGGAGGGCGAGGAGGGGCGGGTGCTCGAGGGCTTTGGTGGTGACTTGTCCGGTTTTGCCGGGGCCGAGGAAGAGTTTTTTGCCGCCGGGGAGGGGGACGCTGAGGGGCTTGCGGGATTTGTTGGTGATGTCCATGGCGGTTTGGGCTGGGCGCAGGATAGCATCGCATTCGGGGCGGTCCAGTTTTGCTTGAGCGGGGGAGTGGCGGGAAAAATGCCCGGGAATGAAATTCCGGGGCTTGTCCCTGCTTACTGTAAGGCATCCATGAGACCATCGTTGCCCACCCTCACGCTAGCCGCCTGCCTTTCTCTTCCCTTTCAAACGGCGGGGGCTGCGGAGCAGGGCAAGTTTTGGACCGATCCGGCGGTGGCGGGGCAGGAGGATCCGGATTTCCTGGTGCAAGGGGAATATGGGTCGTTGGAGGCGGAGAAGCCGCCGTTCGCGGTGCAGGTGGTGGCGTTGGGGGACGGGAAATTTGACGCGTATTTTCTGGAAGGTGGTCTGCCGGGGCAGGGGTGGACGCGCGAGAAGCAGCGGGTGAAGGTGTCAGGTGAATGGGTTGAGGGTGGTTTGTTGACCTTCGGACAGTCCAAGGACGGGGGACCGGAGAAGGCGGAGCCGGTGGCGGTGTTCGGGCGGGGGACCTTGCAGGCGACCTGGTTGGGGCAGACCTACGCGATGACGCGGGTGGAGCGGAAGAGTCCGACGCTGGGGGCAAAGGCTCCGGAGGGGGCGGTGGTGTTGTTTGATGGCACGAATGCGGATCAGTGGAAGAACGGGGAGGTGGAGAACGGGTTGCTGGCCTCGACGGGGACGACCAGCATTCCGGTCTTCAAGGACTGCACGATTCACGTCGAGTTCCGGACTCCCTACAAGCCGAGTGGTCGTGGCCAGGGGCGGGGGAACAGCGGGATTTACTATGCGGGGCGTTGGGAGACCCAGGTGCTGGATTCCTTTGGACTGACCGGGGAGATGAATGAGTGCGGAGGGATCTATCAGATTGCCAAACCGCGGCTCAACATGTGCCTGCCGCCGCTGAGCTGGCAGACCTACGATGTGGAATACACCGCGCCTAAGTTTGACGGGGACGGGAAGCGCACGGCGTGGGCGAGGATGACGGTGAAGCTGAACGGGGTGGTGGTGCACGAGGATCAGGAGTTGGCGAAGCTGAACACGACCGCCGCGCCGATCGGGGGGGAATTGAAGGACGAGGGCGGGCCGCTCTTTCTGCAGGCGCACGGGAATGCGGTGTTTTATCGCAACATCTGGGTGCTGCCGAAGGAGTGACGGGATGGGGGAGGGAGTGATTTTTATGACAGCTCGCTAGACAAAGCGCCCTCCGACGGCGACAAGGCTGGCCATGAGGAAGACCTTTCCGCTGGAAGTCGAGGGCCTGCAACCGCCACGGGTGGTGGAGGGGGTGAAGCATGAGGTGCGGAAGTATGTGAAGCGGGAGCGGAAGAAGAAGCTGCCGGAGGGGGTGGACTTCTGGGATTTCGCCTGCCGGGTGGGCGGGGCTGAAGCGTCGGCGGTGGCGGTGCATCTGGAGGAGGTGACCAAGGGGATCGATGCGGCGGTGGGAGAAGGGCGGGAGGCGGTCTTTGTGGAGATTTTGGCGAAGCCGGGGACGCGGACGAAGCGGGAGAAGGGCGCGAAAAAATCGGCGGAGTAAACGATGTCGGAGAAACCCTCACCCCCGAAAGAACCGCTGCATGGGATCACGCTGGAAACCATCGTCACCAAGTTGCAGGAGCAGTATGGCTGGGAGGAGATGGGGATGCGGATCCGGATTCGCTGCTTTCAGGACAACCCGAGTGTGAAGTCGAGTCTGACCTTTCTCCGGAAGACGCCGTGGGCGCGGAAGAAGGTGGAGGATTGGTTCGTGCGGGTGGGGCTGCACGAGGAGGGGCGGTAGGGGCGGGAGGGCGTCGGAATAGGGCGCATTTTCTGAATGCTTGCCACCGTTAAGCCCGTATGTTTTAAGAACACCCGTGATGATCCGAACCGCCATTGCCCTTTCCACGATTGTTGTCGGCTTTGCGGGGGCACTTTCCGGGGCAACCTTGACACCGGCGGAGGTGGAGTTTTTCGAGCAGAAGATCCGGCCGATTCTGGCGGAGCAGTGCTACGAGTGCCACAACAGCGTCGACAAGAAGAAGGGAGATCTGGCGCTCGATTATCGGGATGCGGTGTTGGAGGCGGAGGTCATCGTGCCGGGTGATCCGGACAAGAGTCCCCTGATCATCGCGATTCGTCATGAGGGCGATGATTACGAGCCGATGCCCTCCAAGGCGCCGCAGTTGGCCAACGTCATCATCAAGAATTTTGAGGAGTGGGTGCGGATGGGTGCACCGGATCCGCGCACCGAGAAGCCGACGAAAGAGGATTTGGAGCGGCAGGTGGATTGGGAAACGGTCCGCGAACGACGTCAGGAATGGTGGGCGTTTCAGCCGCTGCGGAAGACCGAGGCCCCGCGGACTGATGATCCGGAGTGGGACGGGAATGAGATCGATCGCTTTGTCCATGCAGGTCTGCAGGCGCATGATTTGGTGCCGCAGAACGTTGCTTCACCGGAGACCTTGGTGCGGCGGGTGCATTTGATTCTCACCGGGCTGCCACCCAGTGCTGAGGTGGTCGCGCACTTTGTGGCGGACCCGAGCATGGCGGCCTACGAGCGCATGGTTGACGGCTTGATGGCTTCGCCGGCCTACGGCGAGCGCTGGGCCCGGTATTGGATGGATTGGTATCGCTACGCGGAGACGCATGGGAGCGAGGGGGACCCGCCGGTTCCCTATGCCAGCCAGTATCGGGACTATTTGATTCGCGCCATCAATGCGGACGTTCCCTACGACCAACTGATCCGCGAACACCTTGCCGGGGACTTGTTGGAGCATCCGCGGATCAATGAGGAGTTGGGCCTCAATGAATCGGCCATCGGGCCGGGGCACTTCCGGATGGTGCCGCACGGGTTCGGGGTGACGGATGCCTACGGAGAGCAGGTGAGCTTTACCGACAACCAGGTGGACGTGGTGTCGAAGGCGATGATGGGACTGACGGTGTCCTGTGCGCGTTGCCACAATCATAAATTTGATCCGATCAGCCAGCGGGACTACTACAAGTTCTACGGCATCATGATCAGCAGCCGGCCGGCCGTGGTGAATGTGGATGCGCCGGCCTTGCAGGATTTGCATCGTCAGGAGCTCGCGGCACTGAAGGTGGGGATCAGGAAGGGTTTTTCGAGTTATTGGCTCGGACAGGTGGACGAGGCAATTCAAAGAATGGAGGGGGGGGCGTTTGAGAAGATTGCGGAGACGGATCCGTTGGCGGGCTGGGCGCTGTTGAAGGATCTTGATGAGGAGGGGCTCGCCAAAAAGCTCGCCGGGCTTGGTGATAAGCACCTGGCGACGCTTGAGCACAACGAGGAGGCGAAGGCTGCAGCGACGTTCTATGCCGATTTGCGCGATCCGGGGACTTACAAGGAGTGGTTCAGGAATGGCAGCGGATTGGGGTCGACGCCGAGTCCGGCGGGTTCTTTTGCGATCTCGGTTGAGGGGCCGAAGGCAATCACCGGGATCTATCCGGCGGGAATTTACACGCACCTGATTTCGGACAAACACAACGCCACGCTGAGTTCGGTGTTTCATTTGGCCAAAGGATCGAAGGCGGCGGTGAGGGTGACCGGGTCGAAGGCCTTGTCCCGTTTTGTGATGCGGAGCTACGCGTTGAGTCACGGTGGTCTGCACCCTTCTCCGGAGATGAAGCCGACGCTGGGTTGGGTGGGTCTCGGCAAGTATGACTATTGGAATGAAGAACAGGGTTATTTTCAGTTTACGACCGGGCCGGACAGCACGAACCGGCCGGGCGGAGGGCGGTCTTGGTTTGGAGTATTGGAGGTGTATGCCGGTGACGAGGGGCTGAGGGAGGTCGGCGCGCCGATCATGAGTCTGCCGGGGGCGATGAAGTCGATTACTGATCGGGCGAGTCTGCTTGAGTTTTACCGGAAATCGTTGAGGGAGACGGTGGTGGCGTGGCGGGAGGGCTCGCTGAATGATGAGCAGGCCCTGTTCCTTGATGCCTTTGTCAGCCGGGGGTTTCTTTCCCACGAACTGGCGGGCTTGCCGGAGGGACTGCGGGAGCAGGTTGATCGCTATCGTCGTTTGGAAGGTGAGATTCGGATACCACAGAGAGCCCCAGGAGTGATGGAAGGGGAGGTCTGGGATCAGCCTCTCTTGACGAGGGGGGACTACCACAAGGAGGAGGAGTCGGTGGAGCGTGCATTTCTGGAGGCGTTTGGCGGCGATCCGTATTCGAAATCCGAGAGTGGGCGCCGTGAACTGGCGGAGGACATTTTGCGCGAGGACAACCCGCTGACTTCCCGGGTCATCGTGAACAGGCTCTGGAATCATGTCTTTGGTCGTGGGCTGGTGGCCTCGGCGGACAATTTCGGGCGTTTGGGCAAGGAGCCGAGCCACCCCGCGCTGCTCGATTCCCTGGCCATTGATTTTCGGAATGGGGGATGGGCGATGAAGCGGCTCGTGAAGGATCTGGTGATGAGTCGGACTTTCCGCTCCGACAGTGCCGCGCCGGCCGCGAATGGGGGGCGTGATCCCGAGAACCTGCAGCTTGCCTATTTCACCCCGCGCCGGTTGGACGCGGAGGCGATCCTGGACACCATCAACTTTGTCGCGAAGGGGGGAGGTGTGCGGCGGGCCATGTTCCGCCCGGTGATCCGCAACGAACTCTATCCCTTTCTCAGCACCTTCAACTTTCCGGTTCCGACCAGCACAGTGGGCGATCGCGATCTGACCAATGTGCCGGCGCAGGCGCTGGCCTTGATGAATGGGAAGGAAGTGGAACAGGCGGCCAAGGAATGGAGTCAGAGGGTGGTCCGGGATCGTGCGACACCGGAGGAGCGGGTGGAGCAGCTGTTTCTTCAGGCCTACGCCCGTCTTCCGAGTCCCGAGGAGCGCGCCGCCTGCCTGGCCTTTCTGGACGGGAAAGCGCCGGATGAATCCGGGCCGCTCCGCATGAAGCACGCCGAGCAGAGTGCGGAATTGGTGGCTTTGAACAAGGAACGAGCCGAGATGTTGGCTCCGGTGAGGGCCAAATTGCAGATGGAGGTCGATGGGCGGAATGCCGCCGCGACTCGTGACCGGAAGCCGGTGGATTTAAAGCCGATCGGGCGTTGGGATTTCACGGGGGATGCCCGAGACGCGGTTGGTGGGATGGATGGGACGCTTCATGGAGAGGCGAAGATTGAGGATGGGGCCCTGGTGTTGGCAGGAGGGTGCATGATGACCTCGCCGCTTCCGCAGAACCTTGGAGAGAAAACACTGGAGTTGCTGGTGCAGCTCGATCCGATCACGCAGAGGGCCGGAGGGGCGATGACGGTGCAGATGCTGGACGGAGGAGTCTTTGACAGCGTGGTTTTTGCGGAGCAGGATGCCGGGGAGTGGATGGCGGGGAGCAACGGCTTTGCGCGAACGGAGTCCTTTGGCGGGGCGCGGGAAGAGGAGGCCGGTGAGCGGCCGGTGCGGATCGTGATCGTTTACCACGCCGATGGGCGCATCGAAGGCTATCGGGATGGGAAGCGCTACGGAAAATCCTACCGGAAGAGTGTTCTTCAGCGCTATGGGGAGGGCCAGGCTCAAGTAGTCTTTGGCCTGCGTCATGGCGGGGAGCCGCAGGTTGACCGGATGCTGACGGGGCGGGTTTTCGAAGCCCGGCTCTACGATCGTGCCCTCACTGCGGAGGAGGTCGTCACGGCCGAATCCGGGTTCTTGATGGAGTTGGTGGACAGCGGGATGGTGGAGAAGTCCCTGAGCGATTCCCAGCGCACCAAACTCATCGCCCTTGATGCGAAGATCGCCTCTCTCACAGCCGCGATTGCCAAGCTGGATCGTCAGCTTGCGGCGCGGGAAGGGGCCACGGCCGCCACCGGGGATGCCTACTATCGTCTCGCCCATGCGCTCTTGAACTCCAAAGAATTGATCTATGTCCATTGACCAGTCCAGCCGCCGGGAATTTCTGAAGCTAACCTCATGCGGGGTCAGTGCGGTGACGCTGTCCAGCCTGATCAACGGGAGTCAGGCGTGGGGGGCGACGAAACCCAAACTGCACCATACCGCCAGGGCGAAGTCCGTGATCCTGCTCTACATGTCGGGTGGGGTGTCCCATGTGGATTCGTTTGATCCCAAGCCGCTCTTGAAGGAGCGGCACGGCCAACCGATGCCGGTGGAGTTGGAGCGGACCCAGTTTGATGCCAATGGCAACATCATGGCCTCGCCTTGGGAGTTCGGCCGCTACGGCGAGTCGGGGTTGGAGATGACGAACATGTTTCCAAAGATCGCGGCCCGCGCCGATGACCTTGCCATTGTCCGCTCGATGACCGCGAAATTCAGCGAGCACGCCCAAGCAAATTTCTTCATGCACACCGGATTTCCGTTTCTCGGATATCCGAGCGCGGGAGCCTGGGTGACCTATGGCTGTGGATCGGCGAATCCGAATCTTCCCGGCTATGTCGTCCTGCAGTCGAAGCAGGCGGGGACACCGCATGGCGGAGTGAGCCTCTTTGGCAATGGCTTTCTGCCGGCCACCACGCAGGGATCGATTTTCAAAATTTCGGGGGATCAGGCCGTGCCGAACATCTCCCCCGGCATGCTCAAGAGCGAGCAACGCCGGGCGCTGGATTTCATCGGGCAGCTTGACCGGGGCTTCGCTGATCGGGTTGCGGCGAAGGATGCCGTGATGGCCTCGGTGCAGAATGCGGAGACCGCCTATCTGATGCAAGAGGCCGTTCCGGAGTTGACGGATATCAGCGGGGAGAGCGAGGCGACGAAGGAGCTATATGGGGTCAACAGCGATAATGCCCAGCAGGCGGAGTATGCCCGGCAGTGTTTGATGGCACGTCGTCTGGTGGAGCGGGGGGTGCGTTTCGTGGAGTTGTCCTGCTGCAATGGGGGGATTGGGGC
>JAQCFL010000194.1 GCA_027619375.1 Verrucomicrobiota bacterium
GGGTTGATGAGGGAGACGAGTTGGCGGAGGGCGGGTTCGGGGAGGGTGGTGCAGCCGGAGGTGGGTTTGGCACCGCCGCCGCGCCAGATGTGGAAGAAGATGGCGGAGCCGGCCCCGGGGGTGGGTTTGGGGGGGGCGTTGTGGGCGATGAAGAGTTTGAGGGAGTGGGGGTAGTCGTCCTGTTTCATCTGGGCCTTTTTCTCCCAGGCGGCGCTCGGTTCGTGGTCGAGGACGAGGTGGCGGTTGTAGTGGGGGGAGGCGGGGTCCTCGACCCAGAGGTCGCGGGGAGTGACCTTGCGGTAGAAGAGTTTGGGATGTTTTTTGATGGAGGCGTCGTAACCCCAGGCGCCGCCGATGGAGAAGACGCCGGCGGGGGTGCGCCAGTCGCCTTCGCGTTTGGTGGTGCCCTTGAGGGAGGGGTGGATGCCCTTGCCCCAGGCCAGGCCGGTTTTGCCGCAGCGACCGGTCCAGGGGCCGGCGATTTTTTGCCAGGTGTCGCCGTCCTTTTGGTAGAGAAGGACGGTGATGGTGGAGGAGTCCCAGGAGCTGGTGAGGCCGACCACGGCTTGGGTGGAGTGGCGGGGGAGTTCGAAGGCGGAGGAACAGACCGTGAGGGTGAGGAGGAGGAAAATGCTGCGCATTTTGGTTATCGGTTATCAGTTATTGGGGGGGAGAATAGACGGGAAATGGGAAAAAGATAGGAATTGGGGAATTGGGAGGAAGTGGGGAGTCGAGGGGAGGGCCGGGAGGGGTGGGCAGCGGGTTGCAAAGCCGCAGTATTCGGCATGGATCATGCTTTGACAATCTGACAGGCTGGCTTGGATACAGGGTTGAAATTCCAGGCACCAATATCCAAATGGGTTCCAATCATCAGGTTCCAAATCGGAAAACGACACGAGGGAGAGGGATCGTCTCGGACTCGCATGGATGTCATCCGCGATACTGGCTGGTGAAATGAGTTTCCGCGCTTGAGATTTGGTATTGGATTTGAAATTTATTTGGAAATTGGTGCGTGGAAATTCAAGAGCGGCGGCTTCGCCAAGCAGTGGTCACTCTATTGGTGGGGGCCGTTGGCAGGGCCGCAATTATTCTGCCGAACATAGTTGGATTGCAAGCCGTTGGGTTGGATGGGTCGGGGCATTGGGGCGGGTTGGAAACCCGCGCTCCATATTGGGAGATTTCAGAGGGGTTTTTGTTGGAGAACTTTGAAGGCGCCGCCGACGCCTTTGGGGTCGGTGAGGAAGGTGTCGGTGTGGGTGGGACGGGCGTGGGGGGCGAGAAATTGGGATTGGGTTTGGCGGGAGAGGGTGCGGAGGCCGAGTTGGGAGCCCCAGGATTCGAGGTCGTCGAAGTTGACGTCGGTGGTGAGGTCCTGTCGGCCGGGGTTGGCGTAGGTGTCGGGGCTGGTGACGAGTTGGTGGAGGAGGTAGCCGCGGAGGGAGCCGCCGGGGCGGCGGTGGTAGATTTCGGCGGGGGTGTCGCCGTAGTCGATGGTGAGCATGGTGCCGGATTTCCAATGGGGGATCCAGTCGGTGAGCCAGGTGTGGTAGCTGTCGAGGACTTCGAGGCGCTGGCCTTCCTGCCAGGCGTGGGCGAAGAGGGTGGAGTCGGGGAGGTGGGGGGCGGGGAGCCAGGTTTCGGCGAGGGAGCCGCCCTGAGGGAGGAGGAAGAGTTCCTCGTAGGCGTCGTGGAATTTCGTGGCGCGGAAGATGCGGGCCGGGAAGGCGTCGGGGACTTCGTTGGAGTAGAGGAGGGCTTCGCCGTGGGCGGCATCGAGGGCGGAGGCGGGGGTGTCGTGCCAGGTGACTCTGCTGCCGAGGAGTTCCTGCTGGAGTTTGCGGAGGACGGGGGAGCGCTCGACGATGTGGAAATGGAGGCGGAGGCGGGTGAGGAAGGGAAGGGCGCGGCGGATGGAGTGGGCGAGGGTGCCGTTGCCGGCGCCGATTTCGATGACGTGGCGGAGGCGGTGGGATTGGATCCAGTGGGCGAGGGCCTGGCCGAGGGTGTTGGAGAGGGTGGCGGTGGTGGAGAAGTCGGCAGAGCGGCCGACGTTGGTGATGTGAGTGGTGTAGTAGCCGTGCTGGGGATCGTAGAGTGCGAGCTCCATGAAGCGGTCGAAGCGGAGGCGGCCGTCGGCGTCGAGATGGGAGGATATCCAAGGAGGAGTGGACATGGGAGGGGGAGGTCGCAGGTCTGAAGGTCGCAGGTCGCAGGTCAGGGGAATGTTCAGGGACGGGGAGGGCCGGATGGGAGTGCGGAAGTGGGAATTAAGGGGAGTCTGTCACTACTGACTTGTTGAAGAATCCCAAACCTCGATTGACGTAGCTTTTTTCGATACGGGACACGCGGGTTTCGTCGTCGTAGCTGACTTGGAGTTGCCAGTAGCTCTTTCCGTAGTCGATTCCGGTCTGGTCAAATCCCTTTGCATCGCGGAGGGATCGATCCAAGGTCGGGACCGCTCCCTTCGCTTGTTGGGCAGTCATTCCGAGTTGGAGAAGGTTCCAATGGTCGGGGTAGGAGGGGCGCATCATGCTCCGGGTCAGCCATCCGGCGGTGAAACCGAGGAGGAGCAGAGCGATAATGAGCCGTTTGCGGGGCATGGTTGGGTGAGGAGCTTGTTGTGAATGGGGAGCTTTTTGGCAGGCTTGCGACCGGGACGGTCACGCCACTGATGGGGGACGCCGGGGTTAGGAGTGTAGCATGTGGGAGGGGTTGACGGGAGGGGGACCCCGACGGCGGGACGCCGGGGGGACGGCCTGCGGCGGGACGCCGGCAGCTACGGGGGGGGCTACTGCCCGCGGGCGATGCGTTCGCAGGCTTTGATGTCGAGTTTGCCGGAGGCGAGGACGGGGATTTCCTCGACGGAGATGATTTCGCGGGGGCACCAGAGGGAGGGCATGCCGGTGTCCATGAGCTTGTAACGGAGGTCGACGGTTTCCTGTTGGAGGGTGTCGCTGGCGATGGAGGAGAGGAGGACGATGGCCTCGCCCTTTTTGTCATCGGGGACGCCGACCACGGCGATTTTGCGTTCCGCTTCGCTGTCGAGGCCGAGGACCTTGGTGATGGTGGCTTCGACGGTTTCGTGGGGGACCATTTCGCCGGCGATTTTGGAGAAGCGGGAGATGCGGCCCTCGATGATGAGGAAGCCGTCGTCGTCCATGCGGCCGACGTCGCCGGATCTGAACCAGCCGTCCTCGATGACGCCCTTGGTGAGGTCGGGGCGGTCGAGGTAGCCGAGGAAGATGTTGCTGCCCTTCATCCAGATGACGCCGGACTTGTCGAGGGTGGTGGGTTTTTCGGTGGTGGCGTTGGTGATGCGGACGGCGATGCCGGGGAGGAAGTGGCCGACGGTACCGTGGCGGTGTTGGAGGAGGCGCGGGGTGTCGTCGTCGTGGGCACTGGGGGTGGAGGGGAGGTTGACGTTGGTGGCGGGGGAGGTTTCGGTGAGGCCGTAGCCTTCGAGGGGGAGGATGCCGAATTTCTGCTCGAAGGCCTCGGCGAGGCTGGCGGGGAGTTTTTCGGCGCCGGTGACGACGAGGCGGAGGGACGCGAGTTGCTCGGGTTCGATGCGGCGCATGTAGCCGCGGAGGAAGGTGGGAGTGGAGAGGAGGAGGTACACCTGGTGCTGCGCGATGAGTTCGGCGAGGCGTTTGGTTTCCATGGGGCTGGGGTAGGTGACCAGGTCGATGCCCTCGATGATGGGGAACCAGAGGGTGACGGTGCAGCCGAAGGAGTGGAAGAGGGGGAGGCAGCCGAGGATGCTGGCGTGTTTGTTGGGCAGGGCGAGGGGGGCGCCGAACTGACAGACGTTGGCGAGGATGTTGCGGTGGCTGAGGGGGACGCCCTTGGGTTCGCCGGAGGAGCCGGAGGTGAAAAGGAGGATGGCTTCGTCATCGCCGCGGCGGCTGCCGAGGCCGAGCATTTTGGAGAGGAGGCCGAGGGGGAGGATCTTGCCGAGGATGGCCCACTTGATGATCTGATTTTTGATGCCGGGGAGGATGCGCTCGATGAAGAGGAGGTCGCGGGTGGGGGGCCAGGGGAAGCTGGCGACTTTGCGCACGAAGGGATCGGCGGTGATGAAGCGGTCGAGGTCGGCCTGGCGGATGGCGGACTCGACGGCGTCCCGGGAGGCGGTGAAGTTGAGGTTGACGGGGACCTTGCCGGCGAAGAGGACGGCGAGGTTGGCCAGCATGCCGGCTTTGCCCGGGGGGAGGATGATGCCGACGCGGGGTTTGTTGGTGGCGAGTTTGATCTCCTTGGAGAGGGCGATGGCGGCGCCCATGAGTTTGTCGTAGGAGAGGGTGCTGTCGTCGCTGCCGTCGTGGAGGGCGCTGGAGCCGCCCCACTTTTTGAGGCCGGCGAGGAGGGCTTCGGCGAGGGAGCCGTTGAGGAAGTCGCGGGAGGAGAAGGCGCGTTCGGCGGCCTCGAGGAGGCTTTCGCGGTAGCGGGCGATGGTGGCCTGTCCGGCGGGGATGGGATGGCCCGGGGCGATGATGGCGGAGGGGAGCTTGGAGGGAGGGTCGATGGAGAGGGCGCACTCGCTGGGGATGTGCACGGCGAGGGGGGTCATGGGGAGGCCCAGATCGCAGAGAAAACGCAGTTGTTTGGTGGAAATGTGGCAGGCGGTGCCGGGGCGGGCGATGGCGTCGCCGGGGATGAAGATGAGGAGGCCGCCGTTTTGCAATTTCGAGAGGAGGGCGGTGCCGACCTCGGGGGGGGAGGCGTCATCCTCGGAAAAGGCGGCGGCGAGGACGTTGGCGCGGGAGAGGTGGTCGCGGGTCTGGGGTTCGACGAGGGCATTTTCCTCGACCAGCCAGGTGATGGGGCGTCCGGCGAAGCGCTTTTCGAGAGTGAGCAGTTCGCGGTAGCCGAGGCGACCGGGGACGACGAGGGAGCCCTCGGCAGGGAGGCGTTCCAGGCCGATGAACTGTGTGGATCCGGCTGACATGAGTGCGGGGAAAAGGTTGCAGATTGGTCTCTGAAAGGAAGCACGAAAGGAACGAAGCGCCGGGGATTTTTTTGAAAAACGGATTCTCGGGAATGTGCTTTCCAGCCCGGTGGGAGCTTTGTTAGACCCCCGTGGAACATGAGCAAGACCCCATCGCCCGAAGCCCGGGCCCGCTATTGGCGCAAGAACCTGACGTGGCTGGGTAGTTTGTTGGCGGTGTGGTTTTTGGTTTCGTATGGGTGCGGGATTCTGTGGGTCGATCAGCTGGACGCGATCCGCATCCCGGGGACGGGATTCAAGCTGGGGTTCTGGTTTGCGCAGCAGGGGAGCATCTATGTGTTTCTGGTGTTGATCGCGGTGTATGTGGTGGTGATGAACAAGTTGGACAAGGAATTGGTCGGGGAGGACTCGCAGTAATCCGCCATGGACGTCACTACTTGGACCTACATTCTGGTTGGCGTGACCTTCGCGCTCTACATTGGGATCGCGATCTGGTCGCGGGCCAAATCGACGGGTGAATTTTATGTGGCCGGTAAAGGGGTGCCGGCGATGGCCAACGGGATGGCCACGGCGGCGGATTGGATGAGTGCGGCGTCGTTCCTGGGGATGGCGGGGCTCATTTCGTTCATGGGGCGGGACGGGGCGGTGTATTTGATGGGGTGGACGGGGGGCTATGTGCTGTTGGCGCTGTTGCTGGCTCCCTATTTGCGGCGATTCGGGAAGTTCACGGTGCCGGATTTCATCGGGGACCGCTACTACTCGGGATGGGCGCGGTTCGTGGCGGTGATTTGTGCGATTTTCGTATCGTTCACCTACGTGGCCGGCCAGATGCGGGGCGTGGGGATCGTGTTTTCGAAGATGCTCTTCAGCGAGATGGACACGGTGATGGGGATGACGCCGATCAATGCGGGGGTGGTGATCGGGATGGTGGTGGTGTTGTTCTATGCGGTGCTGGGGGGGATGAAGGGGATCACCTACACGCAGGTGGCGCAGTATTGCGTGTTGATTTTTGCCTTCATGGTGCCGGCGATTTTCCTGTCGATTCAAATGGCGGGGACACCGATTCCGCAGTTGGGATTTGGTGGAGGCGGGGAGGACGGCTTCCTGCTGGATAAGTTGGACGGGTTGAGCCAGGAGCTCGGTTTCGCGGCGTACACGGCGGGAGAGAAATCGACGATCGACGTGTTCTTCATCACGGCGGCGTTGATGTGCGGGACGGCGGGACTGCCGCATGTGATTGTGCGATTTTACACGGTGAAAAAGGCCTCGGCGGCGCGGAGTTCGGCGCTGTGGGCGTTGATGTTCATCGCGATTCTCTACACCACGGCACCGGCCATTGCCGTCTTTGCGCGGACGAATCTACTGAACACGGTGAGTAATGCGCCGTATGCGGAGGTGCCGGAGTGGTTCCACAAGTGGGAGAACGTGGGGCTGATCACCTTTGACGACAAGAATGGCGATGGCTTGATCCAATACACCGGGAAAAACGCGGAGGCGATGGGCCTGGCGGCGAACGAGTTGACGATCGACAAGGACATCATGGTGCTGGCGAATCCGGAGATTGCGAAGCTGCCGAACTGGGTGGTGGCCTTGGTGGCGGCGGGTGGGTTGGCGGCGGCGTTGTCGACGGCGGCGGGGCTGTTGTTGGTGATTTCGACCTCCGTGGCGCATGATTTGGTGAAGAAGACCTTTGCGCCGATGATGGGCAGGGAGTTGAGTGAGAAGGCGGAGTTGGTCTGGGCGCGTTGTGCGGCCGGTGCGGCGGTGATCGTGGCGGGTTACTTTGGGATCAACCCGCCGGGGTTTGTGGCGCAGGTGGTGGCGTTTGCCTTTGGTTTGGCGGCGTCCTCGTTCTTCCCGGCAATCATTCTGGGGATCTTCAGCAAGCGGACGACGATGCAAGGGGCGATCAGCGGGATGGTGGTGGGGCTGGCCTTCACGGGCATATATATTTGGTACTTCAAGTTCTGGAATCCGGCGGGGAACGTGGAAGAGAACTGGTGGTTTGGGATTTCTCCGGAAGGGATCGGGACGCTGGGAATGTTGTTCAACTTTGTGGTGACGATCGTGGTGTCGCAGATGACGAAGAAGCCGCCGCAGGAGATTCAGG
>JAQCFL010000195.1 GCA_027619375.1 Verrucomicrobiota bacterium
CATGAAATCGACCTCCCTCCTCTTCCTGGCCCTGCTCCTGTCCACCCCCCTCGCCCCCGGCGACCCCCCCGCCGAAGAGACCGCCGCCTACAGCAGAACGGTCCTCCTCCCCCTCGTCAAATCCCCCGGCAAGGACATGAACCTCTTCAAAAAATTCAAGATGGAGGAGGATTCCTCCTGGAATCCCAACTGCTGGGCCGCCTCGCTGGGCTTCGACCAGTTCACCGGCATCGGCTGGGGCACCGACCGCGCCGGCGTCCTCGTCACCCCCGAACACGTCCTCTCCGCCGCCCACTACGGCAACAATCAGGTCGAAGGTATGCACTTCTACGACAAGAACGGCAAATACCTCGGCCATCGCGCCCTCGCCTTCGGCAAGGACAAACTCGTCCTCCTCCTCAACCTCCCCAACGACGTCCGCGTCGGCCGCCTCGAAAGCCCCGCCCCCGCCGGCGCCAAAATCTACGCCCTCCCCGATCCCAAGTCCGCCGACCTCCGCGCCTCCTGGGGCAACCTCCCCCCCGGGCAACTTCCCCTCCTCCTCGCCACCGACTGGCGCGACCCCGTTCCAAAAAAGAACCCGGCCGATCCCGAGGAAGCACAGCAATGGAAAAGCACCCGCTCCGTCCATCCCGTCCGCTTCAAATCCGCCACCGCCAACTCCCTCTCCTGGTCCTACGGCCCCAACGGCGAACCCGCCGTCGATTCCTCCTACCACGGCATCGTCAATCTCGGCGACAGCTCCCATCCCCTCTTCTGGGTCACCAAATCCGGCCTCGTCCTCGCCAGCACCTTCTCCAGCACCTCCGCTGGTCCCAACTACGGCAGCCCCGATATCCAACAATCCATCCAGGACGCCATCGACAAACTCGGCGGCTCCAAAAAATACACCCTCAATACCGCCCCGGTTCCCTGAACCCCATCCCCACCCCGTGACCCACCTCGACACCGCCATCTCCGCCTGCCGCGCCGCCGGACAACTCCTCCGCGATCACTTCGGCACCGACCTCAGCATCGACGCCGCCGAACACCACGACGTCAAACTCGCCCTCGACCGCGAGTCCCAGGATCTCATCACCGACATCATCCTCAAGGCCTTCCCCGACCACGCCATCTACGGCGAGGAAGGCATCGCCGGCAACCAGGACTCCCCTCTCGAATGGATCGTCGATCCCATCGACGGCACCGTCAACTTCCTCTACGGCATCCCCCACTTCTGCATCTCCATCGCCCTCCGCGAAAACGGCGAAATCATCCTCGGCACCATCTACGACCCCATGGTCAATGAACTCTGGACCATCGAGAAAGGCGGCAAACCCCTCCTCAACGGCAGGGAAATCAACGCCTCCCCCCGCACCAAACTCGAGGAGTCCATCATCTTCGTCGGCTGCGGCAAAACCGAGGATGCCCTCGCCACCGGCATCAAACGCTTTGAACGCGCCTCCCTCAAGGCCCGTAAAATGCGCATGATGGGCTCCGCCGCCCTCGGCATGGCCTACATCGCCTCCGGACGACTCGATGCCTACATCGAATCCCGCATCTCCCTCTGGGACATCGCCGCCGGCAAACTCCTCGTCGAAGCCGCCGGCGGCAAGGTCGACCTCACCCCCCTCCCCGGCACCGAGGACGCCTGGTCCATCGTCGCCTCCAACGGCAAGATCCCCCTCCACGAAATCCTCTGATATTTCCGCATTCCGCAATCCAATTTCCGCATTCCAAATGACCCGCTCCGGCATCGGCTACGACGTCCACCAATTCGCAGAACACCGCCCCCTCATCCTCGGCGGCGTCACCATCCCGCACACCCACGGCCTCGCCGGCCACTCCGATGCCGATGTCCTCTCCCATGCCATCGCCGACGCCATCCTCGGCGCCCTCGGCCTCCCCGACATCGGTCACTACTTCCCTCCCACCGATCCCTCCATCGAAGGCATCTCCTCCCTCGACATCCTCGCCAAATGCCGCGAACTCCTCGCCGAACACCGCGCCACCCTCAACAACATCGACTCCACCCTCATCGCCGAAGCCCCCAAGGTCCTCCCCCACGCCGCCGCCATGAAGGAAAACATCGCCACCGCCCTCCGCATCTCCACCGGACAAATCGGCATCAAGGCCACCACCAACGAAACGATGGGCTTCGTCGGCCGCAAGGAAGGCATCGCCGCCATGGCCATCGCCTCCGTGGATTGCCCCTGAGCACCCCTACGGATTCTCCGAAAACACATCCCCGTGCACCGGGTGATCGTCCCCTTCGTCCGGAATGGCCGGCAGCGCCTCCCCGCTCTCCACAATCCCCTCCTCCGCCTCGGTGGGATCCGAAGTCATCGCAATGTGGAACAACGCATCCCCCTCTCCCACCAACCCCTCATTGCTGCGTCCAATCACAAACCCCGAAAGCGACGCCGTCACCGGCACTTCCCGCAGACCAAAGGGATCGCCCACAAACCCAAGCATGTCCCCTTCGTTGACCGCCTTCCCCAAACCGACCAAAGGCGTGAACAATCCTCCCAGCGGAGCCCGGTCCCACGCACTCCGCCGACACACCACGGTCGGCGTCTTCCGGACCTCCCCCTTCTTCCGCGGCGGCAACATCTCCAAATGCCGCATCACCGAAAACACACCCTGCATTCCAAATCGGATCGTCGCCGCATCCAATCGCAGCGCCTCCCCACTCTCATAAAGCACCACCGGCTTTCCCGCCACCCGGCAGGCTTCCCGAAAGGACCCCTCCCGCGTCGAGGACACCAGAATCGCCGGCGGATTGAAGGCCTTCGCCAACTCCATCGACGCCCGGTCATTGGAAGTCACCCGCACCTGCGGCAGATTCCCCCGGTTCACCGCCCCGGAATGCATGTCGATCACCGCATCCACCAGCGGCAACAACTCCCCCGTCATCACCTTCGCCAACCGCGCCCCCAGCGATCCCGCCGCCGCTCCCGGAAACAACCGGTTCAAATCACGTCGATCCGGCAAATACCGCGTCCCCGCCATGAAGGAGGTCATGTTCATCACCGGCACCGCAATCAGCGTCCCCCGCAATCGCTTCAAGGTCGGCGCCATCATCACCCGTCGCACCACCTCCGCTCCGCAAACCTCGTCCCCATGCAAACAGGCCGTCACCATCAGACACGGCCCCGGGCGCTTCCCCCGCCAAACCCGCGCCGTCAGCTTCACCGGCGCATGCGACAACAAACTCGCTACCGGCAATTCCACCAAGGCGTGATGCCCCGGCGCGATGACGTGCCCCCCGAGTTTGAACTCCCCCCACATCAGCCTTTGCCCCGCGTCTTGGTCTTTCCTTCCTTCGCGTCCGTCTCAAGGAACTTGATGATCGTCGCCGCCACGTTCTTGTTCGTCGCCGTCTCGATCCCTTCCAAACCAGGAGAGGAATTCACCTCCATGATCACCGGACCGTGATTCGAACGCAGCAGATCCACTCCCGCCACATTCAGCCCCATCACCCCCGCCGCACGAACCGCCGTGCTCCGCTCCTCCGGCGTGATCTTGATCACCGTGGCCGAGCCGCCGCGGTGCAGGTTCGAACGAAACTCGCCCTCTTTCCCCTGCCGCTTCATCGCCGCCACCACCTTGCCGCCCACCACCAGACAACGAATGTCCGCACCCCCCGCTTCCTTGATGAACTCCTGCGCCATGATGTTCGCGTTCAATCCACGAAACGCCTCGATCACCGACTCCGCCGCCTTCGCCGTTTCCGCCAACACCACCCCCACTCCCTGCGTGCCTTCCAGCAACTTCACCACGATCGGCGCACCACCACAGGTCTTGATCAAATGCTGGGTCGCCTTCGGATCGTGCGCGAACGAGGTCACCGGCAGGCCCACCCCCTTCCGCGCCAACAACTGCACACTCCGCAGCTTGTCCCGCGAACGCGAAATCGCCACCGACTCGTTCAACGGAAAAACCCCCATCATCTCAAACTGCCGGACCACCGCCGTCCCGAAAAACGTGTGCGACGCCCCGATCCGCGGAATCACCGCGTCATAATCCTTCAACTCCTCGTCCCCCAAATAAATCGACGGCCGATGCGTCGCGATGTTCATGTGGCACTTCAGATAGTCGATCACCCGCATCTCATGCCCCAGCTCTTCACCCGCTTCCATCAGTCGGCGCGTTGAGTAGAGCTTTCGGTTTCTGGAGAGGATTGCGATCTTCATTACTCCATCGCTCTTAAGGCCCTCCATCCACCCCGACAAGCCGAATCCAAAAATCCATCCGGCACCCGATCAGTCCTCCTCATCGTCCTCCTCCGGAGGCAGCGCCTCGATCTCCTTGGGCTCCGGCTTTTGCTTCGGCTTCCGCCCCATCAGGTTCGTTCTCCCCGAGTCCACCAGACCCATCGCCCGTATGATCTTTCGCCCGATCAGCACCGGGTTGATCATGTCGTCCCGCGTGTTCAGCGAAAACTCCCCCACCCGCTGCACCCCGCCGATCCAAAAATGCAACTCCACCACCAAGCGCTCCGATTTGTGCCCGTCCGCATTCCGGATCCGCGCCGTCCGCACCACCGGGCACTCATAGCGCACCGAGTGCACCTTCCCCGCATCGCGGTTCGGATCGAACACCGTGAACTTCACCCACTTCTTCCCCTCCCGCTCAAAGGTCCGGATGTCCTCCGCGTGAATGCACGAGGTCCGCGCCCCCGTGTCCAGCTTGGCCCGCAGCGCCTTCCGCTTCCGCTCAAACAGGATCCACTCCCGCCAACCAAACACCAACGGCCCCTCAGGTTCCTTGTCCGCTTCTTTTCTCATGATGACACCCTTCCCGCGCCCGCCGCCGTTCTTCAGCAGGCCGCAGTCTCACCAACTGCGGGAAGTAGGCCACCATCGTCAGCCCGTAGAACACACTTTGCAACCCGATGAACGCCGGAATCAGAAATATTCCGAACAGCACCATGAATCCCTACCACCCCGCCGCTCTGGCCAGCGCCGTGCCGATCTCCGCCGGCGTCTCCGCCACCGTGATCCCACACTCCGCCAAAATCGCCTTCTTCGCCTCCGCGGTGTCCTCCGCACCTCCCACGATCGCTCCCGCGTGACCCATCCGGCGTCCCGGAGGCGCCGTCGCTCCCGCGATGAATCCCGCAATCGGCTTCGTGCAGAACTCCTTCGCCCAACGCGCCCCTTCCGCCTCCGCGCTGCCCCCGATCTCCCCGATCATGATGATCGCCTCGGTCTCCGGGTCCTCATTGAACAGCTTCAAACAATCCAAATGCGAGGTCCCGTTGATCGGATCGCCCCCGATCCCCACACAGGTGCTCTGGCCGAAACCAAGCTGCGTCGTCTGCCACACCGCCTCATAGGTCAGCGTCCCGGAACGCGACACGATCCCCACCTTCCCCCGCTGATGAATGTAGCCCGGCGCAATCCCGATCCGGCACCCGCCCGAAGAATCCGGCCCTCTCCCCGGGGTCACAATCCCCGGACAGTTCGGCCCGATCAACCGCGACGACGAACCGCACATCGCCTCCTTCGCCCGCATCATGTCCATCACCGGAATCCCTTCCGTGATCGCCACCACCAACGCCATCCCCGCATCCACCGCTTCCAAAATCGCATCCGCCGCAAAGGGAGGCGGCACAAAAATCGCCGATGCCGTCGCCCCGGTCTCTCTCACCGCCTGCTCCACCGTGTCAAAAATCGGCACCTTGTGCCCCCCGTGCTCGAACACCTGTCCACCCTTCCCGGGAGTCACTCCCGCCACCAGCTTCGTCCCGTAATCCAAGCTCAGCTGCGCATGCTTCCCACCAAATCCGCCCGTGATGCCCTGCACCAGGACCTTCGTGTTCTCATCTACTAGAATGGCCATTGTATCGTTCCTTAAAGTTTACTTCGTTGACGCCACCACCTTCTTCGCCGCATCCAGAATGTCGTCCGCCGCGATCAGGTTCAGCCCGCTTGCCGCCAGCGTCTTCTTCCCCTCCGCCACGTTGTTCCCCTCCAGCCGCACCACCAGGGGAATCTTCAGCGCCACTTCCTTCGTCGCCGCCACAATCCCCTCCGCAATCACGTTGCAGTCCATGATCCCGCCGAAAATGTTCACCAGGATCGCCTCCACCTTCGGGTCGCCCGTGATGATCCGGAACGCCGCCACCACCTGTTCCTTGGTCGCCCCGCCCCCCACGTCCAGAAAGTTCGCCGGCTCCCCGCCCGCATACTTGATGATGTCCATCGTCGCCATCGCCAGCCCCGCCCCATTCACCAGACAGGCGATGTTCCCATCCAGCCCGATGTAGTTCAGCCCGGCCCACGAGGCCGCCACTTCGCGCGGGTCCTCCTCGTCCGTGTCCCGGTAGGCCACAATGTCCGGATGGCGATAGAGCGCGTTGTCATCGAAACCAAACTTCGCATCCAGTGCCAGGATCTCCCCCGCCGGCGTCTCCACCAGCGGGTTGATCTCCACCATCGAACAATCGCAGTCCAGGAACAGCTTGTAGAGGTTCGTCAGCAGTTTCCCGAAAGCCTTCGCCTGCGCGCCCTTAAGTCCCAGCCCCGCCGTCAGCTTCCGCACCTCGTAGGCCTGCAAACCAGCCAGCGGATGAATGAACACCCGCAACATCTTCTCCGGCGTCTTCTCCGCCACCTCCTCGATGTCCATCCCCCCCTCCGTCGAGGCCACGATCACCGGCCGCGCCGTGGCCCGGTCCATCAGGATCGCCAGATAGTATTCATGCGCGATGTCCACCGACTCCGCCACCATCACCTTGCGCACCAGCTTCCCCCCTTCCCCGGTCTGCTTCGTCACCAGCGTCTCCCCCAGCATCTTCGCGGCGAACTCCCCCGCCTGCTCCGGCGTGTCGATCAGATGCACCCCCCCCTTGAAACCATTCTTGAACGTCCCCTTGCCCCGACCACCCGCGTGCACCTGCGCCTTGATCACCAGCCCCTTTCCTCCGATCGCCTTCGCCGCCGCCACGGCCTCCTCCGGCGTCCCCGCCACCGTCCCCCGCAGGCTCGGGACCGAAAATTTGTCGAACAACTCCTTGGCTTGATACTCGTGGATATTC
>JAQCFL010000196.1 GCA_027619375.1 Verrucomicrobiota bacterium
GAACTGGTAATGGCCCTCAATGAAAGCGGGGCCATTTCTCGCCGAGGATACCTTCCAAGAATTTCCAACCGACAATTTCCAAATAAATTCCAAATCCAAGACCAAATCTCAACTGCTGAAGCTCGTTGCCACATCCGGAATCGCGAATGACAACCACGAGAGGCCGAGTTGATGCCTCTCCTTCGATTCGTTTTCCGACTTGGAATCTGGTGATTGGAAATTATTTGGAAATTGGCCAGTGGAAATTCAACCTTGTATCCGGAGCACCCCGTCAGGTTGTTATAGCACGATCCATGCCGAGCACTGTTGGCGGGACGTCTGTGCTCCTTTCGGCGTTTCCGTGGAGCGGGTGTGGTTACCGTTTTTCGAGGGTGAGCAATCCGTAGCGCATGGCACCGGTGCGGTAGGCGAAGAGGAGGCGGGGGAGGGTGAGGACGAAGATGCGTTAGCGGAAGGCGCGGCTGAGGATGAAGCGGAGGTAGCGGGGTTTGGTGAAGAGGCCGAGGAGGACGCGGCGGGCGATGATCCACCAGGTGCGCTCGACTTGGGCGGAGAGGTCGGTGGCTTCGGTGATGTGGAAGCCGCAGTCTTTGGCTAGTTCTTCGTATTCCTGGAGGGTGCCCATGCCAGGGAGGCGGCCTTCCTCACAAATTTTTTCGAGGAGGCGTTGTTCGATCCAGTTGGGATCGGGGGCGACTGTCCAGACGGCGAGGGCGGCGTGGGCACCGGGCTTGAGAGTGCGGTGGAGTTGTTGGAAGAAGCGGCGCTTGTCGGTCATGTGGGCGAGGGACTCGATGGCGATGGCGGCATCGAGGGAGGCGTCGAGGAGGGAGTTCTCGAGCCAGTCCTGCACGAGATACTCGACCGAGCCGAGGACAGGGGGTGGGGCGAGGCGGGCATGGGCGGCTTGGCGTTCGGAAAGGGTGAGGGCGGTGACGTGGACGTTGTGGTGGTTGGCGAGCCAGCGGGAGGAGGCACCGTAGCCGCAACCGATGTCGGCGAGGCGGTGGCCCGGTTTGAGGGGAAGGCGGGAGGTGACCCGTTCGAGGAGGTGGAGGGTGGCCTCCTCGACGCTGTGGTCGTCGTGGCTGTCGTCCCAGAGACCGTGGTGGACATGGTCGCCCCAGACGTCGCGGTAGAACTCGTCGAGTTCGTCGTAGTGACGGGCCACGTCGGGTGTGGCGAGGGGGATTTTGGCGGTGATCACGTGTTAATGGATGGGGCAGGAAGTTAAAGGGAGGGAGACTTGTATCATTGATCGAGTCGATCATGAAAGATAACGAAGTGATTCGACGGGAGGGGTGAGAAAATGGTTAGATGGGTGTCATGGACGAACTGCTTCCGCTCCTCATTGTGCTGATCGTCTTTTTCGTGGTGGCACTGCCGTTCATGGTGTTTGACCTGAGGAAGCGGATGGGGGAGTTGGAGGAAAGGGTAAGGAAGGCGGAGGAAGAACTCAAGCGAGGGAAGGACGGGGGGCCTGCACAGGTGGCGGAGCCTGCGCCGGATATCTTTGAGCAGGGCGTGTTGGCCCGAGCCAAGGAGAAGGCGCGTGAAGAGCGGCAGGAAGTCCGGCCGGTGGAAGCGCATCCCGGGGCAGTGCCTCCGCCGTTGCCGAATCCGGCTGTGGGGCAGGAGGCGGTGAGCGGGGGGGTGCAATCGTGGGAGCAGCGAGGGGGAGAGGCAGGCCAGGCGGCGGTATCTCCGCCTTCGCCGCCGCCGGTGGTGGCGGGGCCGAATCCGCTGATGGAGTGGTTGGAGAAGGTGGGATTGAAGCCGCCGCTTCCGGGAGAGGAGGGCGCGCACCTGATTGCCTGGTGGAGTACGAGGGCCGGTTTGGTGCTGGGGGTGATCGCGGCGGTGTTTTTCGGACTGTATGTGAATCAGAACACGGTGCCCTTGGTGCGCTTGGTGGAGTTGTTGGCGGTGGCGGGAGGCTTGTTTGCGGGGGGATTCTGGATGGAGAAGAAGCTGGGGGCCTTTGGGCGGGCCTTGTCGGCGGGTGGGTTGGCGCTGTTCTATGTGGCGGCGTATGCGGCGTATGGATTGCCTGCGATGAAAGTGATCGAGGCGCCGCTGGTGGGTGCGATTGCGCAGGTGGTGGCGGTGGGGTTGATGGCGGGCTGGGCACTCTGGAGGCGCAATGAAGGGGTCTTTGGGTTGGCTCTGGCCCTGGGGTATGTGACGAGTTGGTTTTCCTATCAGGAGGGGGTGGAGCCGTTGCCTTTGATTTCGCTGCTGGTGCTGGCGGCGGGCGGTGCGGCGTTGTTTGCGCTGCGGGGATGGTGGTCGGGTATTCTGGGAGGGTTGGCAGGGAGTTCGTTGGGGCTGATGCTGCTGGCGGTGTTTCGGTGGTCGCAAGAAGGGGGACCGACGGATGTGGTGGGGCTGGGGGCGGCCTGTTTGTTGACGGTGCTATTGGTCGCGGGGGTGTATGTGCGTTGGTTGAAGGGGGAGTCGATGATCAAGTATCTGCTGCCGTTGGTGACGAGCTCGGGGGTTCTGGTGGGGGCGGTGGTGACGTGGGCCTTGGAGATTGATTGGGAATGGTACTATGCCAGCTTTGCGGTGTTGTTGCTGGTGGTGGGTTGGCTGTGGCGGAAGGGTGAAGAGGCGCTGTGGGAGGTGATGTGGGCGAAGGCGAGTGTCTTCGTGGCGTTGTTTCTCATCGCGAAGTTTGATGGTCCGGTGCGGGCCTATGGGCTGTTGGCGCAGGCGGGCAGTCTGGCGTTTTTGGCGCGGCGGAAGGGATGGTTGGTCTTTGATGTGGGTGCGCTGTTGGCGGTGTTGACGGGGTGGTTTTATGTGCAGCGGGAATTGACGGACGGGAGTGTGCCAATATGGGGGACGGGTGAGCTTGTGGTGCTGGGGTTCCTGTTCGGAGCGCTGGGGTTGGTGGCGTTCTTTGCACGGGGCGAGAAGCATCCGGAAATTCGGGAGAAGGTTGCGGCGGAAGTGGTGGCCTTGTTGGCGATGGGAGTGTGTTGGGTGGCGATGTTGCGGGTGGATCATGAATGGGCCTTGTTGGCCGGGTTGATCGGGGCGGCGATTTTCATCGGGGTGGGTCGGGTGGCGAAGCTGTGGCAGACGGATCTGCTCGGGGTGGTCTTTTTGCTGCCGGGATTGATGCTGGTGGCCAATCAAGGGGCGTCGCTGCACGGGAGTCGGTTGGAGGTGGAGGTGGAGGGGGTGGGTATGCAGTTGCTGATTTGGCTGGGGGCGACGTGGGGGTATTGTGCCTGGTTGGGGCTGACGCGGACCATTCCGCGGCAGGTGGTGAGCACGGGAATGATGTTGGTGTCGATCGGGGGGGTGGTGCTCCTGGGAAGTGAGTATTTAGGGCATCAGTGGAGTATGGTGGTGCTGCTGGGCTTGGCGGTACTGTGGAGGGTGGCGCATCTGCGGGTGCCGATTTCCGATCTCAAGTTTCTCTCGGTGCTGCCGGCGCTGCTGGGTGGGTTCCTGATGCTGCTGCACAGGGATGGGGAGATTGAGAACGGGGTGCTGATTGGTGCGGTGATCGCGGTGCTGCTCTATTGGGGGTATGATGTGTTGTTTCGCGGTGCGGAGGAGAAGGGGGTGGCGACGCAGTGGTTTGATGTGGTGCGGGCAGTGGTGATGGGCTTGGTGCTGTTCACGGCGATCAACCTGACGCTGGAGGGGGCCTTTGAAGTGATGGGGCATGCGGTGTTGGGTGCGGTGATGGTGGGGCTTTGGTGGCGGTTGCGGGATGTGCCTTTGGCGTGGGTTGGATTGGTGGGATCGGGGTTGGCGCTCAAGGTGATGGTGGAGGATCACGTGCCAGATGCCTGGCATGAGGTTTCGGTGGCGGTGTTGTTCGTGCTCTTTGTGGTGAATGGGTTGGTGATGGCGCGGAGCGGGCGGGAGGAGCAGTTGGCGCAACCCAAGGCGGCCTCTGTGATCTGGGGAATCCTGGCGATGGTGAGTGTGCTGGTGGGCTTGGTGCTGGAGGGAGAGGCGACGGGATCGACGACGGCGTTTTGGGCGGTGGGTGCGGTGGCGCTGTTGGCGGCGGGGTTCTGGGGCGGGCTGCGCGGGTATCGGGTGATCGGGTTGGTGGGGATCGGCTGTGCGATCCTGCGCTTGTTTGCGGTGGATCTGGACGAAACCTTCTGGCGGATCGTGGCCTTTGGAGTGACCGGAGCGCTGTTGGTGGGGATCGGGTATGTTTACAACCGGTTCCACCAGAGGTTGGCGGACAATGATTTGGATTGGCGGAAGGGGTAGGGGGCGCTTAGAGGTGAGCGAGGCGTAATTGCAGGCTGCGGCAAACTGAGGTGTGGAGGCGCTCGGGGAAGTTCGCCGGGAGTAGCTTCTCCAACGCTTCGAGGGCTGCGTTGGCTTGGTCTGCCACCTCTTGGAGGACTTCGCTGGCGAGGGGCTTTGCAAGTCCGGCCCGTTGGGCGGTTTGTCGGAAATGCCGTCCCTTGATTTGATCGAGGACATAGTGACGGTTGCCACCCACCGACATGGCCAGTTTCATCTGTTTTCTCTCAATCTGGCGGACGTCGAGGCTGGGTTGCGCGGTCAGAACATCGTAGAGCGGAGTTGGAGTAAATTGTCCGTCGGGACCGATGAAGATGCTGAAATTCTTGGCGTGGCCATCGGTGGCACCGATTAACCAGAACAAGACTTGTGCCTTGAGGAACTGCTTCTGGTCATCTGCCGGTGTGTCGCTGCCTTTGAGGAGGGTGAGAATGTCCGCAATGCCGGGGCCGCCTTCGCTCTGGTATTTCCTCGTGGGCGGAACGGACAGGGCCTGACAGCAATCTTCCTGCGGCAGGCGAAGCAATCGTCCGTCCTTCGTCCAGCGTCGGTCGAAACGCTCGACGACCAAGGCCTTGGTGGTGCCGAAGGTCTGAATTCTGGCGGTATTCACCGGAAGACCGAATGCTTCCAGAAGTTTCAGGCAGTAGAATTCGTTCTCGACGCTGTTGGAGAGATCGAGGCCGTTCGGCAGGGTTCCGATTTGGGTCTTGAGAATGTGGGTTGTCGGCGTTGTTCCGCGCGGTTTCCACCACTGGTCCTGATGCCAGAGCAGCGCTGTTTTCTCCTGGGCCCCCGCTACGGAGATCCGAAAATCCTCATTCCGGTCCAAGCCCAAGGGAACTTGGACGAGGTTACAGAGGAGCTTTTCGATTCCTGTCTCGTTGATCGGTTCAGCATCGATTCCCGACTCTGGTTGATCCTCAGGATCATCCCCGGGGATGAACTGGAGGGCTCCCACGCAGTCGCGTCCGATGCGGGAGAGAAGGCTGTATGCATCGGTGCCCTCCGCGCCGACCTTCTCGGCGATGCGCTGGCGCATGTGGATGGCGTCGGGCAGGAGGTTCTCGAAGACGGCAGCTACCGGGGCACCCTTGTAGTGATGTTCCCGGAGGGGAAGGGAGAGGGAGACGGGGAAGGATTTGTTCCCGGCCAGCCAGGTTTCGTCGTATTGAAATTCGATGGCTCCCCCTGAGGTCTTGATCAGGTGGCCGACGAGGCGATTGTTCATGAGAACGCGCAAAGGCGCGTGTTGGAGTTTGCGTGGCATTTAGAGTAAGTCTTCGATGTCCTCGCTCCAGCCTTTGGAGCGAGGCTTGATTTGGAATTCGAGGTCGAGGGCTGCGAGGATTGCGAGGATGGTTTCCAGCTTGGTGGAGGGGTTGCCGGTTTCGATCGAGGAGATGGTTGCCTGGCGCAAACCGGTCCGGGTTCCGAGGTCGGTTTGGCTGAGGCCCAGCTTTTTGCGAACCCGGCGGATCAGGTTTCCGAGCTGTTTGGGGTCGCGGGCGAGGGAGTTCACAGGGAGTGATATACGCCATTGAGTATGAATTATCAATATTATAAATAGCGTATAATGTAAAATTATACGGCGAAAGGAATAACTCGAATCTAGCTGGTGGGGATCGGGTCTGTTTACAACCGGTTCCATCAGAGGCTGGCGGAGGGGGATTTGGATTGGAGGAAGGGGTATGGGACGGTCGCTCCGCGCCGTCCGACGGTTGGACCGCAGAGAGCAGGAATACCTTGGAGATCGATAGCAGCGCTCGACCCCTATTCTGCCGCGCTTTTGGGTTTTCGGGACCTCGGAACCTTGAAAGAGCTTAAAAACCTGAGCGAAACTGGTATTGCGCGCCATCTCGTCAGGTATTACCATTGTCTCATGAAAACGATCTCGCTGAAACTTCCCGACGAACTTCTTGCCCGGCTGGAGGAGGAAGCCCGGGTGCGGCGAGTGACGAAGTCGGAACTCGTGCGCGAGGGGATTGAGAGAGCCCTCGGGGGCAACCGCGTGGCGGAGGATCCCTCCTGCTATGAACTCGGCCGCGATTTGGCCGGTTCGCTCAAGGGGCTGCCTGCCGACCTCGCCACGAATCCCGAGCATTTGGAGGGCCTCGGCCAGTGACCGGACCGATCCTGCTGGATACCGGACCGCTGGTGGGTTTTCTCAGCGACGAACAGGAGCACTCTAACTAGGTCGTCGCCCAGTGGAAGCGGCTGCGTCCGCCCTTGCTCACCTGCGAACCGGTCTTGACCGAGACCGCCTTTCTCCTGAAACGTGGAGGGGCTGATCCCGATTCGGTGTTCGAACTGTTAGAGCGCGGGATCATCCGGGTCGCCTTTGGGATTCAGGATCAGCTGGCGGACCTGCGGCCCCTCCTGAAACGCTATCGCAACCGTCCCATGTCGCTGGCGGACGCCTGCCTGGTCCGCCTGTCCGAGTTGCATCCTCGTGGTAAGATCTTCACCTTGGACAGCGACTTCCTCATCTATCGTCGTCACGGCAACAAGGTCATCCCAGTCCTGATGCCCGGCGAGGAGGAGTGACGGTGGGGATGTCCCGGATTCGTTCTTTGATCCTGCGCTTGTTGGGGGGTGGATCTGGAGGAGACGTTCTGGCGGATTGTGGCCTTTGGAGTGACCGGGGCGCTGTTGGTGGGAGGCGGGTGTGTTTACAACCGGTTCCATCAAAGGTTGGCGGAGGGGATTTGGATTGGGGGAAGG
>JAQCFL010000197.1 GCA_027619375.1 Verrucomicrobiota bacterium
CCCCCGCGAAACAAAATCCCCCGCCGCGCCCCCGCCGCGATCCCCGTCAGGATCGCGCTCGGGATGGAAATCACCAGCGCGCACGGCGAACACACCACCAACAAGGTCATGGCCCGGTAAAAGGCTGATCGCGACTCCTCGCTGTCCTCGAATGCCGCCACTCCCATCCCGAAATGCCAGACCAGGAACATCACCAACGACAGCCCGAGAATCCCGATCGTGTAGCCGCTCCCGAAGCGATCCGTGAATCGCTGCGACGGTGCCTTGCTCGCCTGCGCCTCGCGGATCAGATCGATGATCCGCGCCTGCGCACTTTCCCCCGGCGGACGCAGCAGCCGCGCATCCAGTTTGCCCCACGTGTTCATCGTCCCGCTGAACACGGTGTCCCCCGCCGTCTTGTTCACCGGCACCGACTCCCCGGTCAGACTCGATTCATCCGCCGCACTGTCACCCGAAAGCACCAACGCATCCGCCGGAAACTGTTCGCCCGGCAGAATCCGGACCCGCGTGTTTGCCTTCAGCGACTCCACCGCCACCTCCCGCGTCGTCCCGTCCGGCAGCAACTCCAGCGCCTGCTTTGGCGCGTCCTTGAACAGACTGCGGATCTCCCGCTCCGTCCGCGCCATGGCCATCGCCTCCAGCGCCCCGCTCAGCGAAAACAGAAACAACAGCGCCGCCCCCTCCCACCACGCCCCGATGAACGCCGCCCCCAGTGCCACCGCGATCATCAGGAAATGAATATCCAGCCGGAACCGCTTCAGCTTGCCGAAGGTGTCCAGCGCCGCATCCCACCCCCCCGCCAGATAGGCTGTCAGGTAGAGCGCCACCGCGATTGTTTCCGCCCCCGGATATCGCTGCGCGATGATCCCCCCCACCGTCGCCAGCCCGCAGACCACCGCAGACCCCAGCAACAAGGGCCACTGCGGGTCGGAGCCCGCCTCGGCATGATCGTGTGCCATGGCCCCACTCTCCCGCCCCGCCGTTCCACCGACAAGACCAACTTCGCCATGGCGTCACAAGACAATGCAGACCGGCCACGCATTCGCATCGATCTCCCCGTACCGGAGCGACCGGGACCTCACCCCCGTAGCGGAACATCTGGGATGTTCCGGCGGTTCCACCGCCCGCCCTCCCCAACACCCCGCCCCAAAGCCACGGGCATTTCCCCGACCCCAACGGGGTCCCCGATGCTAGCCGGGGTGCTTCAGCCCCCGGAAACCCGCCCCCCACCGATTCCTCGACGCGTGAGCGACGAATCAAGCGTGGACGACCACTTTGCGGGCCTCTATGCCGAACTGAATAAGGTCGCCGCCGGCCGCATGGCCATCGAACGCCGGGGCGGCACCCTCAACGGCACCGCCCTGATCCACGAGGCCTGGCTGCGCCTGCAATAATCCGCTGCGGAGAAGTGGCGGGACCGCAAGCAGCTCTTCGCCGCCGCCGCCGAGGCCATGCGCCGCAACCTCGTCGAGGCCGCCCGCCGCCGCCTCGCCGCGAAACGGCGCCAAGGGGGGCCATGGGGCCGCTCGACGAGTTCGGCCTCCCTGCGCCCGTCGCCGACTCCCCCAAAAGACGTCCCAGCAGGCAAAAAGACGACCCTATCCAACAAGTGTTCATATGATCATTTTTCTTGCCACTACCCACCAATGCTGCCAGCCTAGATTCCATTCCGCTCATGGAGCCCACCGAGAAATTTCTTAACGCGCGGGGAAAGGTCATCAGGGACCAGGTTCATGGATTGATCCCGATTCGCGCAGATGAAGCCTATCTCCTCGATCTCATTGACACCCCCGAATTCCAACGTCTTCGGAGGATCAGACAACTCGGAGTCAGCAACATCACCTACCCGGGTGCCGAACACACCCGTTTTGCCCATAGCCTGGGCGTCCTGTGCTTTGCGGGGCGCATTCTCGACCACCTGAAACTGCGCTATCACCGTCACCTGGATATCCTACGCCTGATTGAGCAACACACCAAAACCGTCAAGGCAGCAGCCCTCCTCCACGACACTGGTCACGGTCCGTTCTCCCACATGATTGAATGATCGTTCAAATCCACGGCCAATCATGAGCAACGGACGGCACTCGTGATCACTGACCCCGCATCCAGGGTTGCCGAAGTACTCAAAACCCACGAAATCGATCCCGACGAGGTCCGGTCCATCATAGACGGAACCTTTCCGGTTCACTTCCTGCGCGACATCGTCTCCAGCCAGTTGGACGCCGATCGTATGGACTATTTGCTGCGCGACGCCCTGATGACTGGCGTCGAATACGGCCGCTACGACGCCGAGTGGATCATTCACGCCCTCTGTCTTGGGCTCGACCCCATCCAACCCCAAAACTCCACAGATCCCAATCATCTTCGCCTTTGTTTGGACCGATCACGGGGGTCCATGCCGCCGAACAATTGATCGTTGCTCGAATGCACATGAGCTACCAGGTCTACTACCATCGAGTCACAAGAGGCTGGGAAGCCCACATGCTTTGCCTCTTCCGCTTGGCTCATGAGATGGCCGGAGAAGGCAAACTCCCTCCGGCCACCCCTCGTGTAGTCTCACGATTCTTCAGCGAAAGTGGTGCCATCTCTCATGGGGATTTCCTTTCGTTCGATGAACCCCAAATGATCGCCGCTCTCCATGTCTGGACCGAGCAAGAGAGCACCGAGGCCGACGCCATCCGTCTGGGCGGGCTGGCCTCCGCATTCCTCCAGCGGCGAAAGCTTTTCCACACCACCGACATCCCCGAAAAGGATCCCATGAAGGCCTCCTATGAGAAACTCCTCAGTCTCAAGGATCAGCACAAAGTCGAAGGCATCGACTACCACCACGACAACGCCAGCTTCAAAGGCTACAAGGACTTCGGCAGCTCCGTTGTCCACGAAGGAACCGACGGAGACCCCATGGAAGATGGCTCGGAAGGCATTTTCCTCGCCGATGGCGAACCTTTCTCCCACAGCACCATCCCTGTCGAGACGGACAACCGCGCCCTCATCACGCCTGCCCTCATCCAGCGCGGCCAGCGCCCCCTCAACCGGGTCTTCGAACTCATTGCCCCCAGCTCACATTGCCCCTTGAACTAGATCCTGAAACCCTGAATAACATCCCTGCCTGCCATGCTTGACCATCCCATCGTCCGTATCGGACTCCTCCTGAAAAAAGTCGAGACCATCGAAACCCGCAAAAAATTCCAAAAGATCGTCCATATCCTCCAGGTCATGGGCGCTCCCTTTCCCGAAAGCTATGACTACCACCATTACGGTGCCTACTCCGCCGAGCTGCGCCGCGAGCTCGACGCCTTCAAAAGCGAAGAGCTGATCGTCGAACCCGAGGTGAATGGACAATTCCCTTCCTTCACCGTCAAACCCACCGCGAAGCTCCTGCAATTGCTTGAGAAACTTCCAAACCCGGAGGAAGCCGAATGGTTGACCTGGGCTTCGGAGCTGAACGGCAAGTCTCCAAGGGAGCTCGAAGGCATCTCCACCCTCCTCTACTTCCATCAGCGGCTCTGGCCACAGGCCTCCTGGCGCGACAAGTTCGCAACCCTCAAGCCCCAACTCGCCGCCCAGTACGAGCGCTACGAAACCGAGTCGCTGCGCCTTCTGGAGACCGCGACGAAGGCCGCCGCCTGACCCACGCATGGCCAAGTCCCTTACCGCCGCAGAACGCCAGACCCTTGCCCGCATGATCGAGGCGGGTGAGGAAATCCCGAGCGTCTGGCGCAGCAGGCTCTTTCCCGAGGCCCCGCACAGCGTGGAGATCGGCAAGGAATACCGCCTCGAATACGCGGGGAAAATGAAGCGCGAGCAGGTGCTGGCGGAAACGCCCGCCGCCCCTTGGCAGCTCGTCCGTTCCTTCAACTCCGAACGTCCTTTCAAAGACGCCTGTGCGAGGACGGCGCAGTCTATCACGTCAAGGGCGACGCCGCAGCGGTGGATGCCCGCGACAGGGCGTTATGGGAGCAATATTGTAGATCGGTGAGTGCGGTAGAAGCAGGTTTGGAAGACAGTATGAGCGAGAAAGCCTTAGAAATCGCAAAGCGCGTCCGGGCAATTGAACGCACCAAGTTCAACACCCCGGTGAACCTGCACTACGCCAGCCATAAGCCGGAGCAGGAATTCAGCGAACTGTTGTTCGAAAACACCGACCGGGTCGAGTCTTTCATCAAGATCCCCGATCGCGGATTTTATTCATTCCCATACTCTTACAAACCCTCCAATGCGGGGAAAACTCACACCACGAATGAACAGTTCAATCCTGATTTTTTTATTAAGCTGAAAGGGTCGAAGGATGTCCTTTGCGTCGAAATCAAGAAAGACGGCGACGACTCGAATCGCAACAAGGCGAAGTACCGCGATGGCTTGCAGCATTTCAAGACCCTGAACGCATCCCTTGCCAAGGCCAACGAGCCGTGGCGCTATCATTTCAAGTTTCTTTCGCCGAGGGACTACACATCCTTCTTCGAGTCTCTGAAAGCTGAGAAGTTCGCAGAGTGGAAAATTACTCTCATGCAGGATCTGTCCTAAGCGTTTAGGTCACCACAGACGTCCAGCCACCTCTCCCCACCTCCGACGGACTCACTCCCCCGCTTCCCAACAAACCACCCGATAGAACAAACGATCGGCCGCCCCCGCATCAGGATCTGGGACGGTGATCAGCCCGCCCGTGCCGCTCACTTCCTCCCCCACCGCCCGCCAGTGGGCGGGATCCAGATCCTCGTTGGCCTCCACCTGGTAGACCCGCCCCGGGATCCCCGGAAAGCGGAGCGCGACACCCCCGGTCCCCACCAGAACCTCCAACCCGCTCGGAGGGCTGATGGCCTGCGTCATCGGCACCGGCGCCGCACCCCCGTTGTGGAGCCACAGCTCCCAGATCGCATCACCCCAGTCACGCTGCGTCGCGAAGAACGGGTCACTCTGCGCGATGTAAGCCTCCGGCTCCGACGAGGGCGTCGGACTCGACAGGGTCGCTCCGGTGCCATTGATCTCATCCCGCAGGAACTCAATGTAGGCCTTCGAGGTCGTCTGATAGTAGAGCGTCGCCTTCCATCCCACCGTCCCCGGCGGCTTGTTGACCACAACCTCGTCGTAACCTCCGGCATACTCCTCCGCGGAGAAATAGTCGGTCGCCGGAGCCCCCTCCCATTGCGGCTGCACCAGTCGATCCGTCGCGCCTGCCACAAGAAACCCCTTGGGCGGAATCCGGTTATCCTTGTGGCGATCGGTCGCCAACACGAAGTGGAACGTCTTCGACTCTCCCGTCAGCGAACTGCTCATCTTCGTTTCATAAACCAAGGCCTCCTCGGTCACCGTGAGGTCACCCCCCGATTGATACACGGGAAACCCTCCGCCATCGGTGGTGATGACCAGCGGCTCGTAGGGATTGATTTCCGAGATGGTGGATCCATCGGCGGCGAGAAACTCCACATGCAGCCACATCCGCCGACCCTCCGGAAATCCGGAGATCAGCTTGTGCCCGGTGTGATTGACGATCCGCAGCACCGCGCTTCGTTCGCTGTCCGAGACCGCCTGCACGGTGGCCGCGCTCCGCAACATCCCCAGCGCCCGCCCTTCGCCGTCCAGCAGCGCCCCGCCGTTCCCCTGCACCCCCGCCAACTCGATCGACGCCCCCGGATACCTGCTCCCGGAAAGGATCGCCTCGTTGATCGGATCATGCACCGCCGCCCCGGCATCCAGCGTGGCCAGAATGCGCGTCATCCAGGCGTTTCCACCGCTCAGGGCATGGGTCGCCACCCCCGTCGCCCCGCTGCGCAGACTGCCCTGCTTCGCAAACCTTCCATCCGCCCGCGGCATGTGGCAGTCCTGGCAATCGCTGGCCCGCGTGATCCCCCGGTCCCGCAGCGGCCCCTCCACCTCGGCCCCACCCAGCGTGGCATAGGCGCTCAGCTCGAACTCGCTCGAGGTGCGCTCCACATGGAAATACGACGCCGCGCTCTGCCGCTCACTGGTCCCCGGACCGACCACCAAGTTGGCCAGCACCGGATTGGAAACATCGTGACAGGTCCGGCAGACCGCCTGGCTCTGATGGAAGCGGGCGTAATAGACGCTATGCTTCGCATTCGTGTCCGCATCGGACCGCGGGCCGCGGAAATTTCCCTTCTGGACCCCGCTTTCCACAAACATCTGCCCCGACCCCGCCTCGATATACGCCGTCAGTGCGGCGACCTCCGCAGGGCCATGGTGGACCGGCAGACCGGTGGCCTCGTCAAAGAAGGGACTCCCGTTGAACAAGGTGTGCGTCTTCAGCACATTCACATCCGCGGCCCGTGTCAGGGCAGCCTCCGCAATGAGGACCGGGTCGGTTTCCGGCGGCAGCTCCGGCTGCCCCAAACCCGGAAAGGGGTCCATCAGGCGGTGACACGCCGCACAGTTCACCCCTTCAAAGTCCCCGGCCGCAACGCTCAGGTTGGCGCCATTGGGCGGATCACTCCGCCCCCCAAACCACCCCTGCGGCGTGTGGCAGCGGATGCACAGGTCACCCGCATTCGGCGTTCCCACCGCCCAGATGGAATCCTGCTCCGCCACCGTCATGCACGCCAGCCAGAGCGGATCCCGCGTGGCCTGCGCCATCATCGATCCCTGCCAGGCATGCATCGGCTCCGTCACCGGATCAAACCCCGCATGACAACTCGAGCAGGCGCTGATGCTCGGCAACTCGGCGTCTCCCGACTGCGTCCCCGGCATCCGCACCAAGGGATCATTGGCCACCGGCAAAGGTGCCCAGCCCAACAACATCGGAATCAGGACCAAGACCACCAGACCGCCCACGAGCCGACATCCATCGACCCCATCGCTACTCTCGTTCGCTTTGATTTTCATGGCTTCATCGGGGCTTCCACCCCACTGGCACTCTGCCTCAGGCTCCCTCCAGATGCTTCGCAGATTTTCTCTTATCAACCGCATCTCTTGATGGAACCTCCCCCCTTTCCGATTCTCGGCAACTGCTCAAGACCACCACCCGATCCACCCCGCCCCCCCCCTTCCCC
>JAQCFL010000198.1 GCA_027619375.1 Verrucomicrobiota bacterium
ACGCGGCGGACGCATGAGGGACTGGGGGGGCGGGGTGCGCCGTATCCGGTATCGTGGAAGTCGGGGACGGCATTGGTGTATGCGACGTGGACTTTTGCGCGGCGGGACATACCGCAGCTGGCGGTGTTGGATCTGGCGAGTGGGGTGAGCACGGTGCTGCCGTTGGAGCAGGCCAGTGACGGCACTTACGGGGCGGGGGAGGTACTCTACTTCACGCGCTTGCCGCGGCAGAGCAGTTTTGCGAAGCGCTACAGGGGGGGCTTTGTGGAAAAGCTCTGGAAGTTTGCGCCGAAGGCGAAGGAGGCGGTGGCCTTGACGGCGGAGTATCGGGGGACGAGTCGGGCGCCGATGCCGTGGAAGGATCGGATGTATTTCGCCAGTGACCGGGATGGGACGATGAACTTGTGGTCCATGAATTTGCAGGGAGGGGATTTGCGGCAGCACACCAGGTTCATCGGCTGGGATGTGCTGGGGCCGCGGCAGGAGGGCGGGCGGATCGTGTTTCAGAACCAGGCGGACTTATGGATTTATGACATTGAGAAGGACCGTGTGGGGCAGGTGCCGATTCGGCTGGGGTCGGACTTTGATCAAACGCGGGAGCGGTGGATTGAGGATCCGCTGCGGTATCTGGAGGATTATGCGATCTCGGAGGATGGCGACCGGGTGGGGGTGACGGTGCGGGGGCGGAGCTATGTGGTGCCGGTGAAGCCCGGGCGTCTGGTGCGTTTGCCGCAGGCCCCGGCGACGCGGCGCAAGGCGCTGGTGTTCCTGCCGGGGACGGAGGATGTGGTGGTGTTGTCGGATGCGAGCGGGGAGTTCGAGTTTTGGCGGCAGGCGGCGAACGGGCTGGATGAGCCGCGGCAGGTTTCGACGGGTGGGACGACGATGCGTTACGAGGGGATGGTCTCGCCGGACGGGAAGATGCTGGCCCATGCGGATCGTGATCAGGTGCTGTGGGTGATGGACGTGGCGACGGGGATGAGTCGCGAGGTGGCGCGGTCGAAGAACGGGCGGATCTGGGATGAGATTGATCTGGTGTGGTCGCCGGACAGCCGGTGGATCGCCTTTGTGGACACTGCGCCGAACACGGTGGAGCGCATTTTTGTTTATGACACGCAGGGTGTGGGGCCACCGGTGGCGGTGACCACGGAGCGCCTGGACAGTGCGAGCCCGGCATTTTCGGCGGATGGGAAGTGGCTGTATTTTTTGTCGGACCGGACCTTTCGTTCGGTGCAGGGATCGCCGTGGGGGGCGCGGCAGCCGGAGCCGTATCTGGATCGGACGACGGGGATATACATGCTGGATCTGGTGGGTGGGCAGCGTTCGCCGTTTGAGGCGGACAATGAATTGGTGGAGAGTGACGATGAGGAGAACGATGAGGAGGACGATGAGGAGGAGGAGAAGGAAGAGAAGGAAGAGAAGGAAGAGAAGGAGGAAGCGGCGGTGGTTTGGAAGCTGGCGGGATTGGCGGAGCGGTTGCATGTGGTGCCATTGGATGCGGGGAACTACCGGGGGCTGGAAGTGACGAAGGGGCATTTGTATTTTGCCCGGACGCCGTTGGATCTGAAGCGGCGGAATGATTTGCTGAGCTATCCGATCAGCCGGGAGGCGGAGAAGCGGTCGCTGAAGACGGTGTTGGAGGATGTGAAGGTCTACCGGATTTCGGGAGATGGAAAGAGCGTGTTGGTGAAGAAGGGCGACGCGCTGTATGTCTTTGCGGCGAACGGGAAGGGGCCGGACGATTTGGGGAAGGCGAAGGTGGATATCGGCGGGCTATCGGTGAAGGTGAGTCCGGAGGAGGAGTGGCAGCAGATCTTTGCGGACGCGTGGCGGATGCACCGGGATTACTTTTACGATCCGGAGATGCATCAGGTGGATTGGCTGGCGATGCGCAAGAAGCACGAGGTGCTGCTGCGGCGGGTGACGAGTCGGGGAGAGTTGGATGATTTGATCGGGCAGATGGTGGGTGAGTTGGCGACCATGCACACTGACATTCAGGCGGGGGACATGCGGAGTGGATCGGAAGGGGTGGGACTGGGGTATTTGGGGGCGCGGTTGAGTGCGGTGGAGCGGGGGTTGCGGGTGGATGAGGTTTATCGGACCGATCCGGACTATCCGGAGGATTTTGCGCCGCTCTCGCGGGTGGGCGTGGAAGTGAAGGAGGCGGATGTGATCCTGTCGGTGGATGGGGTTTCGACGAAGGGGTTGGCGGGGATCGGGGAATTGCTGGCGGACAAGGCGGGTCGGCAGGTCTTGCTGGAAGTGTGGCAGCCGCGGGAAGCGGCGGTGCGGAAGGTGCTCGTTGAGCCGATTGATGCGAGGGGATTCCGGGCGTTGAAGATGGCGAACTGGGAGTACACGCGGCGGCTGGAGACCGAGGAGCGCGGGAAGGGCAGCATCGGGTATTTCCACATGAACGCGATGGGCTCGGGGAATTTCGCGGAGTTTGTGAAGGGCTACTATCCGGTGTATGACCGGGCGGGGTTGGTGATCGACATGCGCCAGAACTATGGCGGGAACATCGACAGTTGGATTCTGGGACGCTTGAGTCGGAAGCCGTGGATGTATTGGAAGACGCGGACGGGTGAGCCGTTTGCGAACATGCAGTATGCGTTCGATGGGCACATGGTGTGTTTGATCGATGCCTACACCATTTCGGACGGGGAGGCGTTTGCGGAGGGGTTTCGGCGGTTGGGATTGGGGCCGCTGGTGGGGACGCGGACGTGGGGTGGCGGGGTATGGTTGCGGGGGAACACCGGACTGGTGGACGGGGGGATGGCGCGGAGTCCGGAGACGGGGGTGTATGATCCGACGCAGGCGTGGATCATCGAGGGGGACGGGGTGGAGCCGGATATTTTGGTGGATAATCTGCCGCACGAGACCTTTCTCGGGAAGGACGCGCAGTTGGAGGCGGCGATCGCGTATTTGAAGGAGAAGATGGAGAAGGAGCCAAGGAAGGTGCCGCCGGCGCCGGTGCGGCCGGACAAGGCGTTTGAGTATCCTAAGGAGTGAGGGAGGGGCGGACGGGTCGGACGGGGTCGGACTGGTCGGACGGGTTGATGGCTACTCCGGGGAGCTGCGTTCGGGGAGGCGGATCTTAGGGGCGGGCGAGGCTGGAGGGGTTGATGCCCTTTTTGTAGCCTTTGAAGCCGTAGGGAGATGGCTCGAAGGGGGCGACGAGGCCGGCTTCGGCTTTGGCGGGGACCTCCATTTCGAGGCCCCAATAGACGGCGTTGATGACGAGGCGGCGGAGGTCTTCGGAGCGGAGATCGGTGGCGGAGCCCATGGTGGTGGTGAAGATGCGGTTGGTGGTGCCGGCTTCATTCTTGAAGGTGCGGGTCCAGGCGACGGGCATCATGGGATTATTTTTTTCACCGTCGATCGGCTTTGAGGCCGGGTCGAGGGATTCGGTGACCGCGCCGCGGAGGAGGACGGTGGCATCGGCGGGGGGATTGGCACCGTAAACGTCGGTGTCGCCGAAGACATCGCTGACGCTGCGGAGGAGTTCGCTTTTGGCATTGGCCGCCTCGATGACGCCGCGGGTGCCCTGGACCTTGTGGTGGCCGTGGTGAGAGATCCATTTCTCGCCGAGGAACTCGCGGCCGAAGCCACCGGGCCAACCGGCGGACTCGGGGGCACCGTTGCTGTAGCGGGTCCATTTGCTGTCTTTGGGGAAGTTGAAGGCATGGGTGCTGGTGCGGAGGCCGATCATGGGGATGCCGCGTTTCCAGGCTGCCTCGAATTTTTCCATGGCGGGGTCGGCCCAATGGCGGAAGCGCAGGCCCATGATGATGGCGTCGGCGCTGTCGAGGGCGTCGGGGTTGCTGAGGCTGCCGCCGTTGTCGGGATCGATTTCGCCGGCGTCGTTGACGGAGAAGAGGACGGTGCATTTGAATCCATGCTTTTCCGCGAGGATGGCGGCGAGCATGGGGAGGGCTTCCTCGGATCGGTATTCCTCATCGCCGGCGAGGAGGACGATGTGCTTGCCCTTGCCGGGGCCGTCCTTGCCTTCGTAGGTGACCCAATCGTCCCCGGCGAGGAGGGCGGGACTGGCGAGCATGGTGGCGGCGAGGATGGTGAGCATTTTCATGGGCATGGGCGCGGGGCGCAGGGGTAAAGCTGCATACGGTGTGCGGCTTGGCAAGATTTCAGTGAGGCCGGGCAGGCCATGAGGAACGAAATGCCTGTGCAGAAGCGGAGGGATTTGCGAAAATGCGAGGAGGGAGAAGGCTTCCGGATCATTGATGAAAGTGCCGCCCATCGTCTCGATTGCCGCCCTGATTTTATTGTTGGGGTCGGTGTTCTGGCTGGTGGTGGCGGAGGGAGCCCCGGCGGGGGTGCGTCTGGCGGCGGCATCGTTGGCGGCGCTCAGTGGCTTGATGCTGGTCCTGACGCAGCGGCAGGAGGCAGGGTCGGGTGGGAAGCGCCGGGTGGTGGCCAGCAGCGGGGAGGGGGGCCTGGCGGAGGGCTTTGGGGCCTTGGCCGATCATTTGACGGAAGAGAACACCCAACTGCGGCGCAACATCGGGCATGTGGAGCGGGAGCGGGACAAGCTGGAGCACTATCTGGACACGCTCATGGCGAACGTGCCGGCGAACATCTATTTCAAGGACCTCTCGTCGCGGTTCATCCGGGTGAACAAGTCGCAGGCGACGTGGCTGGGGCGTGGCGATCCATCGGACTTCATCGGCAAGACGGACCACGATTTCTTTGCGAAGGAGCACGCCGACGATGCGCTGGAGGACGAGCGGAAGATCATCGAGTCGGGGCAGCCGATCGTGGGCTACGTGGAGCGGGAGTTGCTGCCGAATGGCGAGGAGGCGTGGGTGTTGACGACGAAAATGCCGTTCCGTGATCGGAAGGGTCGGATCATCGGGACCTTCGGGATCTCGAACAAGGTGACTGAGCTGGTGCGTGCCCAGCAGGCCCTGGAGCGCGAACGCAACACGCTG
Organism: Verrucomicrobiota bacterium; assembly: GCA_027619375.1. Classification (GTDB taxonomy): domain Bacteria; phylum Verrucomicrobiota; class Verrucomicrobiia; order Verrucomicrobiales; family Akkermansiaceae; genus JAPKDA01. The sequence continues at coordinate 4,953 of JAQCFL010000198.1, forward strand.
CGTTCCCTGGTCGACAGTTTGCCGGACCATGTTTACATCAAGGACGCCGAGGGGCGTTTCGGGGTGGTGAACCAGGCCTTTGCGAAGTTCGTGGGGGCGGAGGGACCGGAGGACTTGCAGGGGCACGCGGATCGGGATTTGTTTTCGCCGTCGCTGACGATGGAATTGCAGGAGCAGGATGCGGAAATTTTCGAGACGGGAACCGCGGATCTGAACCGGGAGGTGGAGCGGGTGAATGCGCAGGGGGAGACGCGGGTGCTGGTGATGAGCAAGGTGCCTTTGCTGGACGAGGACGGCCGGCCGTATGCGATCGTGGGGATGGGGCGGGACGTGACCGAGCAACGGAAGGCGCGGGAGGCCTTGTTGCAGAGTGAGCGGCAGATCCAGGACATCGTGGACAACAGCCCGGCGGTGATTTATCTGAAGAACGTGGAGGGGCGTTACCTGTTGATCAACCGGGAGTTCGAGAGGCTGTTCCATGTGAAGCGGGAGAACATCCTCGGGAAGAATGACTATGCCGTCTTTGCGCCGGAGGCGGCGGACATGTTTCGGGAGAATGATGTGCTGGTGGTGGAGGATGGGGAGCCGATCCAGGTGGAGGAGCTGGTGCCGCTGGACGATGGGCCGCACACCTACGTTTCCCTGAAATTTCCGCTGCGGGATCTGGCGGGGGAAATTTACGCGGTGGGCGGGGTCTCGACGGACATCACCGACCGGAAGCGGCACGAGGAGGCCTTGCGGAAGTTGAACGATGATCTGATGGGGGCGAACACGGAGTTGCGGGCCGCGCAGGAGCAGTTGATCCAGGCGGAGAAGATGGAGTCGGTGGGACGCCTGGCGGCGGGAGTGGCGCATGAGGTGAAGAACCCGCTGGCGATGATCGGGATGGGGCTGGAGATCGTGGCGCGGCGGGCGAAGGATGATGAGAAGCTCTTCAGTGCGGTGGAGCGGATGCGGCGGGGGGTGGACCGGGCGAAGGAGATCATCAAGGGGATGGTGGATTTTTCCTCGGCGCACCAATTGCAGTTGGAGGAGTGTTCGATCAATGACGTGGTGAAGGAGGCGCTGGCGCTGGCCAACTATCAGCTTTCGGAAGGCGGGGTGGAGGTGGTGGAGGATTGGGGGGGGGGATTTGCCGAAGGTGTCGATGGATGCGACGAAGGTGGAGCAGGTGTTGCTGAACCTGTTGATCAATGCGATGCATGCGATGAAGGAGGGCGGGGAGATCACGGTGCGGACGCGGACGGGGATCATCAAGGGTGTGGAGCGCAACGAGGGGGTGCGGACGGGGGTGCAGATGCGCAACGGGGAGCGCTTTGTGGCGGTGGACATCGAGGACACCGGGGAGGGGTTGGACGAGAAGAACATGGCGAAGATATTTGATCCGTTTTACACGACGAAGTCGACGGGAGTGGGGACGGGGCTGGGGCTTTCCGTGGCGCAGAAGATCGTGGAGCTGCATCAGGGGATGCTGGAGATCGCCAATCGGGAGGGTGGCGGGGCGCGGGCCACGATCACCTTCAAGCCGAGTCTGGACATGGCGGCGGTGGAGGGGGAATAGGGTGTCTGCGGGAACCTACCCGACCCCACGCAAATATCTTGTCCCGATCGGCAGGCGGGTTAAGGTTGGGATAGAACCATGGCTGCGAAGACACGAATTTTGATTGTGGATGACGAACCGGATTTTTCGGCTCTGTTCAAGGAGAACCTCGAAGAGGCTGGGAATTACGAGGTGGCGGTGGTCAATGACCCCAAAAAGGCGGTGGAGACGGCCAAGGAGTTTGCGCCGGAGCTGATATTCGTGGATGTGGTGATGCCGGGGATGGACGGGGGGGATGTGGTTTCGGCGTTGAAGCTGGAGCCGCGCTTGAGGCGGGTGCCGACGCTGATGTTGACGGCGCTGGTGGAGGAGGATGAGAACACGCCGACCGGGGAGTCAGAGCGCGGGGGGGTGACCTTTGTGAGCAAGACGACGCATTTGGATAAGATTCTGGATATTATTGAGA
>JAQCFL010000199.1 GCA_027619375.1 Verrucomicrobiota bacterium
ACCAGCTTCTGATCCAGCCCCGCATAAAAATAACTCAAGTGATTCGGATCCAGCCCCATCCGATCCAGAATCGTCGCGTGAATATTCTTCACGTGCACCCGGTCCTTCACCGCCGCGGATCCCAACTCATCGGTCTCCCCGTAGCTTGTCCCGCCCTTGATCCCCCCGCCGGCCATCCACATCGTGAAGCCGTAGGCATTGTGATCCCGCCCCGTCCCCTTCGCATACTCTGCGGTCGGCTGACGCCCGAACTCCCCGCCCCACACCACCAGCGTCTCGTCCAACAACCCGCGCTGCTTCAGATCCTTCAACAGCCCCGCGATCGGCTTGTCCGTGTTCCCCGCGTGGAAGTTGTGGTTCTTCTCCAAATCTCCGTGGGCATCCCAGTTGTCATCGTTGTGCGCCCCTCCCGAATAAATCTGAATGAACCGCACCCCCCGCTCCACCAGCCGCCGCGCCATCAGGCACTTCCGCCCGAAATCCTCCGTGCGACCTCCATCCATCCCGTAAAGCTCCTTCACATGCTCCGGCTCCGCCGCCAACTCAATCGCTTCCGGCGCCGTGGCCTGCATCCGATAGGCCAGCTCATAGCTCGCGATCCGCGCCGCCAGATCACTCTCGCTCCCCCGAATCCCGAGGTGCTCCCGGTTCATCCCGTTCAAATGATCGATCAAGGTCCGCTGCTGATCCCGCGGCATGCCGTGCGCATTCTCCAGATTCAGAATCGGATCGCCCTGCGAACGGAAGACCGTCCCCGCATAACTCGCCGGCATGTACCCTGACGACCAGTTCTTCGCCCCCGAAATCGGCCCACCCGTCTTGTCCAACATCACCACGTAGCCCGGCAAATTTTCGTTCGTGCTCCCCAGACCATAGTTCACCCACGACCCCAGGGACGGTTTCCCGCTGATCAACGACCCGGAATTCATCATCAGCATCGCCGACCCGTGAATCGGCGAATCGGCCGTCGCCGAATGAATGAAGGCAATGTCATCCACGCACTCCCCCACATTCGGAAAGAGGTCCGAAACCCACTTCCCGCTCTCCCCATACTGCTTGAACTTCCACTTCGGCCCCACCACGCGCCCCTCGTTCTTCTTTCCGCCCCGTCCGAAGGTCTTGATGGCGATCGACTTCCCATCCAGCGGATAGAGTGTCGGCTTATAGTCGAAGGTATCCATGTGGCTCGGCCCGCCATACATGAACAAAAAGATCACCGACTTCGCCTTCGCTGGCAGCATCGGCTCCTTCGGCGCAAGTGGGTTCGCATAGGAATCCGGCACCGCGGCATTGGCCTGATTGAAAAACCCCTCCTTCGTCAACATCCCCGTCAGCGCCACCGAAGTGAATCCCCCGCCGATGTTCCGCATAAACTCGCGCCGATCCACCCGGCCGCAAAATGTATTGTGTGGTCTCTTCATCGTCTTAGTCCAAAAAGATAAACTCATTCAGGTTCAACACAAGGAGCGCAAATCGTTCCAGTGCCTCGTCCTCGCTGAGCCCGTGGGCGCCGCGCATTGCTTCAAACACCTCGTTCCCATAGTCCATCTCCCGCTCCGACACCGGCCGCGACAGCGCCAACTCCAACCCCAGGCGCACCCGGTCCTTCCGTTCCGGCCCCGCCTCCTCCCGCATTCGCTTCGCAAAGAGCTTGGCCTGATCATTCATGAAGGCGCTGTTCAGGAATCCCAGCGCCTGCGTCGGCACCGTCGTCGTGAACCGCACCGGACAACTCGCATCCGTGTCCGCCACATCCAGGTCCGCAAACTGCGGCGGCACCAGCGAGCGCTTCACCTTCACATAGACGCTCCGCCGCACTTCGTCCTCCGGCGACGACTTGCCCCACGCCCCTCCCTTGTTGGAGGCTGTCGCGATGACCTCCGGCGGCAGCGGAATATAAACACTCGGCCCGCCCATTTTGCGCTCCAAGGTCCCCGTCACCGCGAGAACCGAATCCCGCGCTTCCTCCGCAGTCAACCGGCGCATCTCAAATCGCCAAAAGGTGTTGTTGTCCGGATCCTTCGCCAACCCCTCCTCCGTCCCCCGCGAGGACATCCGATAGGCCCGCGACAGCAGGATCTCCTTGTGCATCGCCTTCAGGCTCCAGCCCTTCGCCACAAATTCCGTCCCCAACCAATCCAACAACTCCGGATGGGTCGGCTTCTCGCCCAGATAACCGAAGTCGTTTGGCGTCGGACAAATCCCCCGCCCGAAGTGATGCTGCCAGACCCGGTTCATCATCACCCGCGCCGTCCGCGGATTGTCATCACGGCAAATCCAGTCCGCCAGAGCGGTCCGCCGCCCACTCGACTTCCGGCCGTTGCTCGGCAACGTGCTGATCACTTCCTCCCCCCCGAAAATTCCCGGCACCCGCGGCTGCACCTCGCGATCCTCATCCTCCGCATTCGCATTGCCCCGGATCTGCACGTAGGTCGGCGGCACTTCCTTCCCCTTCTCCGACACCGTCAGCACCTGCACTCCCTGGGCAGGTGCCTTGGCCTGCAACACCGTCAGCGCCTTCTCCAACTCCCGCCGTTTCTTCGTCAGGGCACTCTCCCTCGCCGCCTTCCCTCGCTTCTTCAGGACCTCTTCCACACTCAGCAACTTCTGATCAGAAGCCGACATCCCCAAATCAAAATACTGCGACCCCGCCCGCTGCCGCACATGCACCGCCACCACGTTCCGCCCGGTTTGCAACGCATCGAGAAACTCCTTCTCCGCCGACAGATCCAGATAGTCCTGCACAAACCCGCTCAGCGCGAGCACCGGCTGACCGTTCAAATACACCTCCAGGTCATCATCATGATACAGGCTCAGGCGGACACTCTGCGGCACCTTCTCCAGTTGAAACGTCGTCTGCAGCCAGATCTCCGCGCCCTCCCACGCCGTGCGCACGACCTGGTTCGGCCCGCCCGAACCGATTCCCACCATCCCTTGCCGCCACTTGTCGTCCTCCGCCCGGAACCCCACCTCCGACCAGTTGCTGGGAGGCCGTTCCGTCGTGTAGTGCCAACGCGTCGGCTCATCGGCACGCGCATCGTGCAACAACGGCACAAACGCCACACCCTCCCCATTCAGCTCCGCTGCCAAATCCGGATAGACGGCCGCCAATTCCTGCCGCAACTGCCCGTCCACCAACCGCAATTCCCGCTCCACCTCATGCCTCTTCCGGGCCTGCTCCTCCTGCGCCAGGCGAAACTCCCCATCCGGCTCCGTGGCCCGCACACTCTCCGTCGCGCCCTTTCCCCGGACCGTCGGGGCGATCCCCCGGAAAAACGACAGGAAACTGTAATAGTCCGCCTGCGAAATCGGGTCGCCCTTGTGATCATGACATCGCGCACACCCCATCGTCATCGCCAACATCCCCTCCGTGGTCGTCCGCACGTTGTCGTCCAAAACGTCAAAGTAGTGCTGCTTGCGATCCGCAGGCTCGTCGTCCCACTGCATCAGGCGGTGATAACCCGTCGCCGTCATCGACGCCAGACTCGGCTCCGGCAGCTCATCTCCCGCCAACTGCTCCCGCAAAAACACGTCGTAGGGCTTGTCCGAATTGAAGGCGTCGATGACGTAGTCCCGATAACGCCAGACCTCCGGCTTGTCGGAGTCCCGCTCAAAGCCATTCGTCTCCGCATAGCGCACCACATCCAGCCAATGCCGCCCCCACTTCTCTCCATACGCCGGCGAGGCCAGCAGACGATCCACCACCTTCTCCCACGCATCCGCAGACTGGTCCTCCTCAAAGGCCCGCACCTCCTCCAAACTCGGTGGCAATCCCGTCAGGTCATACTGCACCCGCCGGATCAACTCCGCCCGGTCCGCCTCCTCATTCGGCATCAACCCCGCCTTGCGCACCCCCTCATAGATGAACGCGTCAATCGGTCCCGACCAGGCCGCATCGTCCACCACCGGCACCTCCGGACGCACCATCGGCTTGTAGGACCAGTAACTCTTCGTCGTCTCGTTGATCGTGGTGATCTCCCCGTGCTCATCCTCCACCTCCACGAGATAATCCGCGTCCTCCGGCGTCCAGGGCAGACCCCGCTTCACCCACTCCGCAAACACCGCCGCAACCTCCGGCTCCAATTTCCCCTTCGGCGGCATCTTCAGATCGTCATCCTCATAGCTCAGCACGTGCAGGATCAGGCTCTTCGCGGAGTCCGCCTCGTCAAAGGCCGGACCATGCTCCCCTCCCATCAGGATCCCCTTGCGGCTGATCAACTGCAGCCCCGCCCGCACCTTCGCCTTCCCCTCCTTGTCCAATCCTCCATGACAACGAAAGCAATGCTCCTCCAGCACCGGCCGCACCTTCTCACTGAAGTAGGTGATGTCCTCCGCCGAGAATTCCGTCCCCCCGTGCAATGCGCTGCCCGCCAAGAGGAATAGTGTCAACAAATTTCTCATGCCCTCTTCCCGGATGCTCCCCACCCGAATCGACCCTTGGTTGTTTCCCGTTTTCTCATCTTGTCAGCGCCTTTGCTCCTCCCGATACGGGGTCTCTTTCCGATGTATTTCATGAGACCTCTCCCCCCGTTTCCGGGCTCCTTGCTCAGGATCCGATCCCCAGCACAAATTTCAACCCCAGCGACACGATGAGCGGCATGGTCACCAGCGCCGCTATGGAGGTGACGATCACCACCTGCACCGCCACTCCCGGACACCCCCCATACTGACGGGCCAGGATCACCGGAGTCACTGCGGACGGCATCGCCGCCTGCACCACCAACACCTGCTTCAACTCCGTCACCACCGGCAGATAGCGTGCCACGCAAAGAATCACCGCCGGCATCAACACCACCCGCACCAAGAGGGCTCCGGTCCCGATTTTCAGCGACGGTCGCTCCTTCAGCACAAAGTCGAACATGACCGCCCCGATCAGGATCAACCCCAGCGGAACCGCCGCAGCCCCGCACCACGACATGCCCTGCCGGATGACCTGCCCCACCAGAGGCCCACCCTCCACTCCAGGTTCGAAAAATCTCCATGCCCCTGAATACACCAGCCCCAACCCAAAAGCCACCGCCATGATCGGGCCATTGATCAACGGCCGCAAGGATCCCTTCAGCCCCCCCGCCAGAATCATCAATCCCACCCCCCACAGCGCCAGTTCCACCCCCAGGCTGTGCACGAAGAGAATCCCCAAGGTCTGCTCCCCCACAAAGAGCACCGTCAGCAACGGAATGGCCGTGTAACCATAATTCTGAATCCCCGCCGCCAACCCAAAAGTCCGCCGCCCGTTGCCCTTCTGCAACCCCATCCCCCGTCCCACCAAACCCGCCACCAAAAATCCCGTCACCACAATCCCGAAGCCCACCCCGATCCCCGAGAGCACCACCCCCGGCTGCCGCACCAACTCATTGCTCAGCGTCTTGTCCAGAATCAGACACGGATAAAAGCAATGGACCACCATCTTGAACAATCCCGTGTCCGTCTCCGGCGTCAGAATCCCCGCCCTCCGTAGGGCCACCCCCAGCAGGACAAGAAGATAGATCGGCAACACCGCCTGCAGGATGGTCGTCAATGAAATCACCGCGTCCCGGCATGCTCTCCTCTCCCCCCCCGCCTAGCAAGCCCCACCTTCACATCGGCCACTGATACAGCACATACGCCTGCACCGAAATGATGAGGTTGAACACCCCATGCAGCACCATCGAGGGAAACAACGATCCCGTCCGCCACACCAGCGCAGCACAGGAGATCCCCATCATCGTCACCCCCAGGATCCCCACCCAGTCATACTGCCAATGCACAACCCCGAAGAGAACCGAGGACACCGCCAACGCCGCCCACGGCCCGATGTGCCGCCGCAGTCCGAGAAACAACACCCCTCGATAGGTGAACTCCTCCGTGATCGGCGCAAAGACACAGCTCGAGAGAATCCCAAACGCCATCAAACCAAGCCCCATCTCAGCCTCGTCCAAAAAATCAGTCGGATCCGTCACCACGCCATCCCCCGTCAGCGCCATCAACACTCCGTTCCAAATCCACAGAAACCCGAACACCGCGAGGATCGACAGCAACGGTCCCTGCGGAGCCAGGCGGAATGAGCGCACCATGTGCGAGGGCCGACGAAAGAGCAGCACCGTCGCAAAGACCACCGGCAGGACCCGCCACAGGAGATCGCCAAACATCATCATCAAACTCCAATACCAATCCGGAATCTCCACCGGACTCCACGTCAGCCCCGTCCAAAACACCTCCAATACCAAGTCCGACACCAACTCCACCCCGAAGTAAACCCCCAACACCGTCGCCACCCCCCACGTCGAAAGAAACCGCACTTCCCGCCGCCCCGGCCGACTGCGCCATTGCCACCAGACCACCGGAAACACCGCCAGCCCCAACAATGTGACCGCCACCACCCCTCCCGTCACCAGCACGACCCGATCCGCAAACCGCTCGTTCTGATCCTCATAGCGATCATAAACCCCCTCGCTCCCCCAATCCCTCAAGGTCAGCTCATCGGCCCGCCTCAGCAACCACACTTCCCACGCGAAGGCCTCCCCACTGGACACCAAATCACTCAGCACCCTCATCTCCGACGCACGGGGCTCCTCCCCATCAAGCACGTTGCGCAACACGCCATAGGCCGCCGATCCATCATCCGCCTCCGCCACATCCGCTTCCCGCGCCGCTTCGGCGTCGTCCGCCCGGAGCGCCAGCACCATCCGCGCCTGATGCCCCCCCTCATCCAGCGCCCCCAACCTGGCCCCCTCATTCAACGTTTCCCGCAACTCCTCGAGAACCAGCGCTTCGTCCTCCTCCCCTTCATCAAACCCCAACGCCCACCGCCGCCAACCCGTCACACCCTCCGCCGCTTCAAGGGCCCGCAACTCCCGATCCACAAACACCGCATACACCGGCCCCGTCCCCGCCGCCATGGTCTCCTCGCCCGTCTGGCTGCTGTAGCCGAGCGAGAGCGCCCAGACCACCCCCAACAGCACCGTCACCCA
>JAQCFL010000009.1 GCA_027619375.1 Verrucomicrobiota bacterium
AATCGACTCTGGCGGAGCAGATTGCGCCGCATTTGACGCGGGCCACCTCACCGATCTGGATGGATGGTTCGACCAGGGTGGAGTGTGCGGAAATTGCGGCGGCGGTGGGGGGGACGGAGGAAGTGTGCCGGCGCAGTGGTTCGATTGCCATTGAGCGGTTTACGGGGCCGCAGATCCGGCGATTTGCGAAGACGGATCCGGAGGGTTGGGCGCGGACCGGGGTGGTGCATTTGGTGAGTTCCTTCATGGCGTCGATTTTGGCCGGTCGGAGCGTGGCGATTGATCACGGGGATGGGGCGGGGATGAACCTGATGAATTTGGCGACGGGGGATTGGGATGCGGGGTTGGTGGCGGCGACCGCGCCGGATTTGGCGGAGAAGCTGCCACCGCTGGCCCCGACTTCGACGGTGGTGGGAGGGATGGCGGGGTATTTCGTGGAGAAGTATGGGTTCTCGGCGGCTTGCCAGGTGGTGCTCTTCTCGGGGGACAATCCCTGCAGTCTGGTGGGAATGGGGGCCTCCTCGCCGGGGAAGGTGGTGGTGAGTTTGGGGACCAGTGACACGCTCTTTGCGGCGATGCCGGAGCCGAAGACCGATCCGAATGGGTTTGGGCATGTCTTCGGGAATCCGATGGGGGGCTACATGAGTTTGATCTGTTTCAAGAACGGCTCGCTGGCCCGGGAGCGGGTGAAGGAGGAGTTCGGGCTGTCGTGGGAGGACTTTGGGCCGGAGGGTCTGGCCAAGACACCCGCCGGGAACGAGGGGCGGGTCATGCTGCCGTTCTTTGAGCCGGAGATCACCCCGCGGATGGATACAGGTGGGGCCAGGTATTTCGGGTGGGAAGGGGAACGGGATGGGTTTTCGACGGTGCGGGCTGTTCTGGAGGCGCAGTTCATGAATATGCGGCTGCACTCCCGTTGGCTGGGGGTGGAGCCGGAGACGATCCTGCTCACCGGGGGGGCCTCGCAGAATGACGGGATCGCCCAGATCGCGGCGGATGTTTTCGGGAAGCCGGTGGAGCGCCTGAGCGTCACGGGGTCGGCGGGGGTGGGGGCGGCCATGCAGGCGGCAGTGGCGGCGTGTGGCGTGCCGTTGGGGGAGTTGGAGCAGAAGTTCTGCGCGACGACTCCCGGACGGCGAGTGTTGCCAAAAGATGTTTCCTGCAAAATTTATGAGGATTTCGAGCAAGCCTATGCTCGGGCCTTGCAGGGGGCTGTCTGAGAGCCTAACAAGGCACCTCGCAATCAGCCAACATACCACTCCTTATGCCACGTCCCGTCACCATGTTCACCGGCCAGTGGGCCGATCTGTCGCTCGCCGAGCTTTTGCCGCAACTCAAATCGCTCGGTTACGACGGGGTGGAACTTGCCTGTTGGGGCGACCACTTCGATGTGCAGGCGGCCCTGAAGGAGGAGGGCTACGTGGAGGGGCGGTGGGCGCTGCTCAAGGAGAACGGCATGTCCTGTTACTCGATTTCCTCCCACCTGGTGGGGCAGGCGATCTGCGACAACATCGATGAGCGCCACAAGGGGATCCTTCCGCCGCACGTGTGGGGAGACGGGGATCCGGAAGGGGTGCGGCAGCGGGCCGCGCAGGAGATGATCGACACAGGCAGGGCCTTGCGGAAATTTTTGGACGCAGGGAAGGACTACATGGCGGGCCAGCAACCGGCCTGCGCGCACAAGGCGGTGGTGAACGGCTTCACGGGATCGAGCATCTGGCACGCGCTCTATGCCTTTCCTCCGACCAGCCAGGAGTATTTGCAGGAGGGCTTCGATGACTTTGGACGCCGCTTCAAGCCGATCATGGATGCCTTCGCGAAGGAGGACGTTTACTTCGGTCTGGAGTGTCATCCGACCGAGATTGCCTTCGACATAGTTTCCGCGCAGCGGGCCATCGATGCCCTGAACGGTCATGAGCGCTTCGGCTTCAACTACGACCCGAGCCACTTCGGGTATCAGGGGGTGGACTACGTGAATTTCATCCGCACCTTCGCGGACCGCATCAACCACGTGCACATGAAGGACGTGTGGTGGGGTCACGGTGATGGCTCGGTGGGCGTCTTCGGCGGGCACACCGACTTCTGTGACGCCCGGCGTTTCTGGGATTTCCGCTCGGTGGGGCGGGGGGACATCGATTTTGAGGAGATCATCGTGGCGCTCAACGACATCGGCTACGGGGGCCCGCTCTCGGTGGAGTGGGAAGACGGGCGGATGGAGCGCTTTCATGGGGCGGCCGAGAGCTGTGCCTACGTGAAGGGCCTCGATTTTCCCCGGAACGAGTCTTCGATGTTTGATGCTGCCTTTGAAGCGGATAAGCGCTAGAGACTACTTCCATGGCAACGAAAGTAGGAGTAGTGGGGGCGGGCGGCATGCTGCAGTATCATGCGGCGGGATTTCGGGCGGCCGGCGCGGAGATCGTGGCGGTGGCGGATGTGAACGAAGCGGCGGCCAAGGCGGCGGCCGCGAAGTGGGACATTCCGCAGGCCTTTGGCAGCGTTGAGGCGATGTTGAGGGACGGCGGAGTGGATGCGGTGAGCGTGATCGTGCCGAACAAGTTTCACGGGCCGGTGGCGATCCAGTGTCTGAATGCGGGCAAGGACGTCTTTTGCGAGAAGCCCCCGGCGCTGAGTGCTCCGGAGGTTGCGGAGATGATCGCGGCGGCGGACAAGGCGGGGAAGCGGTTGATGTTCAACTTCAACAACCGGGCCCGACCGGAGTCGCTGGCGATGGCGGACTACATCCGCAATGGTGATGTGGGGACGGTGAACTCGGCGCAGGCCCAGTGGATTCGGCGGACCGGGATTCCCGGTTTCGGGGGATGGTTCACCACCAAGGAACTGGCGGGTGGTGGGCCGCTGATCGACCTGCTGCACATGATCGATCTGGCCATGTATTTCATGGGATACCCGGAAGCGGAGTATGTGATGGGGCAGACCTTTGATGATCACATCACCGACAAGACCTTCAAGGGTCCCTGGGGAATTCCGGACCGGGTGGGCGGGGTGACCGATGTGGAGGCTGCGGCGCATGGCTTTGTGAAGTTCAAGACCGGACAGGTGTTGAGTTTGCGGTGTTCCTGGGCGGAGATGAACCATCGGGAGGTGTGTTCGGTGGTTTTCCAGGGGACCAAGGCGGGAGGCAAGGTGGAGCGTTTGTTCCGGGTGGACGGGCTCGACGAGACCTTCATCGACAGCTGTGAGCTCTATACGCACGAGAATGGACGGGCGGTGAACCGCAAGGTGGTGACCGAGGAATGTGAGGACATGGGCAGGGTCCGCTCGGCAGAGAACTTCATCCTCGCCCTGGAGGGCAGGGAAGAGCCCTTCAACACCGCCGAGCAGGGTTTGCGGCTCATGCAGGTGATCGACGCGGTCTATGAGTCGGCCCGCACGGGAGCTCCGGTGGCGCTCTAGCGAAACATTTTACCCAAACAGAAGACGATGGCAATGAAGCGAAAATTACGCATGGGAATGGTTGGAGGAGGTCGCGGAGCCTTCATTGGAGCGGTGCACCGCATGGCCGCCAATCTGGATGGCCAGATTGAGCTGGTGGCCGGGGCCTTTTCCTCGGATCCCGAGAAATCGAAGCTGTCGGGAGAGGATTTTTTCCTCGATGCCGAGCGGGTCTATGGGTCCTACGCCGAGATGGCGGAGAAGGAGGCGGCGCGGGAGGACAAGATCGATTTCGTGACCATCGTCGTGCAGAACCATCTGCATTTTGCGGTGGCGAAGACGTTTCTTGAGGCGGGATTCAACGTCATCTGTGATAAGCCAATGACCCTGACCCTCGAGCAGGGGCTGGAGTTGCGTGAGATAGTGGCGAAGAGCGGGAAGGTCTTTTGCCTGACGCACAACTACACCGGCTATCCGATGGTGAAGGAGGCCAGGCGCATGGTGCGGGACGGGGAGCTGGGACGTCTCTTGAAAGTGGTGGCGGAGTACCCGCAGGGTTACGCGGTGGGCGATGTGGAAGGGGAGGGGCAGGGCAAGATTTCCAACTGGCGGGCCGATCCAAAGGTGGCCGGGGCCTCGAACTGCATGGGGGACATCGGCACCCATGCGCACAATTTGGTGCGCTACATCACCGGACTGGAGATCGAGGAGATCGCCGCGGAGCTGACCGCCTTCATTCCCGGACGGGAGTTGGATGACGACGGCAACTGTCTGGTGCGTTTCACGGGCGGGGTGAAGGGCCTCATCTTTGCCTCCCAGATTTCAAACGGTGACGAGAATGCGTTGAGCATCCGGGCCTATGGAACGAAGGCGTCCATTGAGTGGCATCAGGAGGATCCCAACGAGCTGATCGTGAAGTATGCCAACGCGCCGCGGAAAACCTACCGGCGGGGCAACGACTATCTTGGTTCGGCCGCGGCGGCGAACAGCCGGACGCCATTTGCCCACCCGGAGGGCTTCATCGAGGCCTTTGCCAACATCTACCTCGCGGCGGCGGGAGCGATTGCCGATCAGCTGGAGGGCAAGTCCGCTCCGGAAGGCGGCTATGATTTCCCCACGGTGGACGACGGCGTGGCGGGGATGGCCTTCATTGAGGCCACCGTGCGTTCCTCGCAGAACAACGCGGCCTGGGTGAAGCCGAAGGCTTGAGCGGAGAGGGGCGTTGGGAACTAAGGGGAGCTTTCGGCCCCGGCCTCCAGCCATTCCTTGAATTGGCGTTCTTCGAAAAGCCGTTTGGCGAGGAGGGCGTAGCCTTCGGTGAGGGGATGGCTGGTGTCGCCGTAGAAGTCGCTGGGCAGGACTTCCGGAGCGAAGTTGGAGACCTGCTCCGCATCGAGCCGTTCGCGCACGCCCTCGACCAGCTTGCGAAACACGACGCGGTTTTCGGGAATCATGGTGTGTTCGTTGAGCGGGCCGATGACGACGAAGATGTCGTTGCCGCGTTCACGCAACAGGTTCACGAGACGTTGAAACGCGCCCCATTGCAGGGAGGTGTCTAGGTCCACCCATTCGAACCGCGAGGTGCCCTCTCCGGTGGTGGACCACGGCTTGTGCCGGGGACTGGCCGGGCCGCGCAGAGGATCGTCCTCCGGGGCGGCGGGCACGACCATGGTGATCTGTGAGACCGGATTCTTGTAGGTGTTGGGAAATTTCGGGGGGAGCCCGCCGTCGTCCGCGAGGGTCCAGTCGATCAGGCTGTTCTGGTTGAAGTAGGCGGTCTGCAAATGCTCGGTCCAGCCGAAGAACGGCACCCTCCGTTCGAGGACGTTGCTCAGGCGCACGTTCGCGTCGGCGCGGTAACAGGGAATCCGCGGGGAGAACTGCGGCACGAGTTTCGGGTGGTTGAACTTCTCCTCCTTCTCGGTCTGCAAATCCGCCTTGGGACTGCTCATCCAAAGCAGGTTGCAGTGCAGGATCACCTTCCGGTCGTGGATCGGCCCGCCGTAACTCCCGATCAGGCCCTCAAGGGCGAGTGGGAAGAGGCCGTTCCCCCCGCCGTTGACGAAGCGGTTGGTCGCGTCCGTTTCGCGATCCAGAAAGTGGGGGAGTGTGCCGTCGGGCAAAACGAACTCGCCCCACACCACGGAGTCACCGATCACGACGACCTGCTCCGGATTGTCGAGCCGCTCCATGCGGCGTTGGTAGAGCCAGTAGTCCTTGCTCAGGTCGTAAGGAATCCGGTAGTCGGTCCCGATGTCAAAACGCTCGAGGCGTTTCCACAAGCACGGCGTCGCCAAAACGATGGCCAGGATCAGGCCGCCCACAAACGCCCATTGCCGGAGATTGAGGCGGACCGTGTTCGTGGCGAAGTAGGGCGGGTCGGCCTCACCGGCCCTACCGGCAGCTGATTCGTTCCGGGCGGCGTTGGGATTGGCGGTTTGTTTCATGTCGCGGCGGTCGGTTGCTCAGAATTGAAAGTAGATGAAGGCGCCGCCTTCGGACGAGAACAGAAGCAGGTAGAGAATCATCCCGGCGGCCAGTCCCACGCGGACGGGTTTGAGCTGAAGCCACGGCCGCCAGTGCGACTCGTAGAAAAACTGGTAGAGCCAGATTGCCGCCATCAATCCCAGCATCAACGCCGGACAATACGGATCGCTCCAGGCCGTGGTGAAGATCCGTTCCACGACGAGCAGGGCGTCGTCCAGCGACAGCGCGCGGAAGAAGATCCAGGCGAAACAGACGAACGCGAAGACCATCAGCTGTTTGGCGAAACGCGGTACCCGTTCGCGATAGAACTCCGAACGTTCCAGTTCGCGCGTGACGACGCAGCCGACCGCGTGCAGCGCGCCCCAGATCACAAAGGTCCAGGCCGCGCCGTGCCAGATTGCCGAGATGAGCAGGGTGAGGAAGAGGTTGCGATAGGTCAGCAGCTTGCCGCCGCGGTTGCCGCCGAGGGGAATGTACACGTAGTCGCGAAACCACGTTGAAAGGCTGATGTGCCAGCGCGACCAGAAGTCGCCGAGGCCGGTGGCGAGGTAGGGATTGTTGAAATTCAACATCAGCTTGAACCCCATGATCCGCGCCACGCCGCGGGCCATGTCCGTGTAACCGCTGAAGTCGAAATAGATTTGCCAGGCGAAGGCGACCGTTGCCAGGACGAGGGCTGAGGCGTTGTACGATCCGGGGTCGTCGTAAACGCGGTCCACGTAGTAAGAAAGGTAGTTTGCCAGGGCCAGTTTCTTGAAGAGCCCGACCAGAAACAGGGAGAGGCCGTCGGCCACGTCCTGTCGGCGGATGGGCGGCGCGGAATTGAACTGTGGCAGGAGGTTGCTGGCCCGCTCGATCGGTCCGGCCACGAGTTGCGGGAAGAACGACACGAAGGAGGCGAAGCGGACGAAGCTGCGTTCGCGGTGGATGTTCCCGAAATAGAAGTCGATGGTGTAGCTCATCGACTGGAAGGTGTAGAAGGAGATGCCGACCGGCAGCAGGTAGTCGAACCCGAAGGGCATGAGTGTGTAGGGCTCCGGAAAGCCCGCGGTCACTTGCAGCCAGTTGTGCAGGATGTAATTCAGGTTGTCCGTGAAGAATTCCGCGTATTTGAAGAAGACCAGCAGCGAGAGGTTGTTGATCAGGCTGACGACAAGCCAGGTCTTGCGGTGGCTGAACAACGCGCCCCAGGTCATCAACAGAAAGATCAGGGCGAGCCCGGCCATCATCGGGCGCAAGGTGGCCTCCCCGAAGATCCCCACGCCGATGCTGGCGAGGGCGCCGGCACCACAGATCAGGTAGGCGCGTTTCAGCGCCGCGTTGTCAAACCGCAGGCGCGTGAGCCGGCCGCGCAGGTCCACGGGTGTGCCGTCGCGCGGACAGTGGTCCATGAGCAGGACGATGAAGTAATCCAGCGCCGTCGAATACGCGACCAGGACGAGGTAGTAGGGGTTCCACCAGCCGTAGAAAACGTAGGACGCGAGCAGCAGCCAGTGAATCCAGAAGTTCGTTCGTCGCAACGCCAGGAATACCGGCATCACGACCAGCATGAAGATCAGGAATGGCCAGGTGTGGAAGAGCATGGAACGGCGGGATTTATGTCCGTCACGTTTTCTTCGTCAGCGCGGCCACCTCTTCCGCGGTCACCCGGCGGACACAGCGGAAGCCGCAATAGTCCGTGTAGAAGCATGCGTCGGTGTTGCCGGTGCGCTGGCCCTGCCGAAAACTCGCGCGGCACATGTCCGCGCTGGATTTCCAGGACCCGCCGCGCATGACGCGCTTGACGTCCAGGCCGGGATCGGCCGGACCGGTCGGGTCCGTTCCGGGACTATTCGAGTAGTAATCCGCGCTGTAAACGTCTTCGCACCATTCGGAGACGTTTCCATAAAGTCCGTAGATGCCCCAGCGGTTCGGCTTGCGCCCGGCTGTGGGATGGGTCCGCTCGCGGGCGTTTTCGTCATACCACGCATACTGCCGCAAGCGGTCGGCGTTGCCGAAGGAGTAGGGTTGGTCGGAGCCGGCGCGGCAGGCGTATTCCCATTCCGCCTCGGTCGGCAAGCGGTAGCCGTTCGCATTGTAATCGCAGTCCCATTCCTTGGTCTTCTCGTCATAGCACGGCGTGAGACCTTCCAGGAGCGAGCGTTCGTTGCAGTAGGTCTTGGCGTCCCGCCAGCGCACGCGCTCGACAGGATTCGCCTCGTTGTCCTGCCAGTGGGAGGGGTTCGGGAGCTGTACCTTGGCGAACATGGCGTGCGTCACCTCGGTCTTGTCCATCGCGAACGCGGAGAGCTCGACGGTGTGCGCGGGCGCCTCGTCGGGATTGCCCCTGTCGTAGCCCATCTTGAAGGTGCCCCCCGGCAGGAAAACCATCTCCACGCCGGAGGCGGTGACAAAGTTGACGGTAGCGGCGGAGGAGGAATTGGATCCATCCGAGCCGCCGGAGGTGTCGTCCGATTCCCGGGAGCAAGCGCCGAGGATGAGCAGGACTGCGAGCCCGAATGGGCCTGTCAATGAATAATTCACAAGATTACTTCTTCGGTTGAAACCAGTCCGATTCCTTGTGGCTCTCTCCGTCGGTGGTCAGCGCAAGCGCTTTTGGGTCGGGCTGATCAAGATGAACGGCTCCTGCGTTTGCCGGGACGACGTAAATATTCCAGCCCTTCGCATAGACGCCCACGATTTCACTGGCTGAGGCGTAGGTGTGGGGCTGGGAAATGTCCCCTTTTCCGTTGGGACCGCAACTGCAGGAAACGAATTTTCCGTCCGGCGACCAGTCGATGTGGTACACCTTGTTCTTCTCGTCGAACACCTGCAGAATCTTGTCGCCCACCTTGGGTTCGTCGGCATCGGTATCGAGAGGAGCGGTGGCAACCTCATGATCCCCGGGTCCCCAGGCGACGAACTTGCCGTCCGGGCTGATCGTCGGGCGGCAGCCGGGAATCCCGAGGTTGATGACCCGGTCGCCATGCGCCTCGATGAGCAGGTTGGCGTGGCTGAACCCCATCCCCGCGTGAACGGTGGCGACGATCCATTTTCCGTTGGGCGAGAAGCCGGGATTGTAGAGATGCCGGAGGTTCTCGTTGTTGGGGTGCGGGGTCGTCTTGCCGGTCGAGAGGTCGTAAAACATGATTCCCTTCGTGAAATAATCAATGACGTTGAACTTCGGGTATTCCTGGGGCAGATACGCGACCACATTGCTGTCCGGACCCCAGAAGGCCTGCCGCGCGTAGTCCGCGATTTTTTTGCGGTCCGAGCCGTCCACGTTCATCACCCACGCGCTGCGGATGGTCTCGCGCCCCTCGCCCGTGTCCACCATGAAGGAGATCTTCGACCCGTCCGGCGAAGCCTGCGGGTAAAGCTCGCTGATGTCCGGCGTGTGGGTCAGGTTTTCACGCTGCGAGCCGTCCGCGTTCATCACGAACAGGTCCCAGTTTTGGTCAACGTAGCCTTCGCAGACGAGTTTGAAATGCGAGCTGCCAAGTTGGTCGCGCAGCGCCGGTTCGTCTGCGCCAGCGTTGAGCGCGAGCAAGGACAGGACCGCGAGGCAGTGAAACCGGTGTGTGGAAGTGGGTTGCATGAAAAATGTAATAGGGTTTGATGGTGGGTTTGGCGAATGCGATTCCGACGCCAGATCTAAATACTTCCCCCAGCCTGTGCAAACTATCGGTTGAGGGGCAAAAAGGTTCGAAATCATGCCTCTTTTTGCCCTTTTTTGAGGTTGCGTATTGGCTAGGATTCTAGACATTTTTTCCGTGATGAACTCCGCGCCCGAACCCGCCGCTGCTCTCCGGCAGTCTCTGATGGACCAGATTGCGGCCATCGAGACGATGCTTCCTGGAACCCTTGCCGAGGAATATCGTCTTTCTCCGGCCTCCGGCGGCAAGAGCGCCAGAAAGCTCGGCCCTTACTTCAAGCATCAGTTCTGGAGGAACGGCCGCAACGTCAGCAGACGCGTGCCAGTCGAAGAGGTCCCTCAACTGCGCGAGGACATCGAGAACGCCAAGTGCTTCAAAGAACTCGTCGCCCAGCTCGACCAGCTCAACATCGAGCATACCCTTGCCCTTCGCGCTGCGGAAACGATCACCAGCACCGCAAGAGCGGCACCGGTCGTTTTCCCAGGGACGTGAAGGGTTCATTTGAAGAGGGTGCCCTGTCGTTGGGTACAGTCTGTCCCGGAGGGACGAAGAGTATTTCCCCCTCACTCCCGAGGAATTTGCAGAGCGCGAACCTCTCTGGGGTCAGCAACGGGAAGGGCGGGGCAATGTTCGCAGGGCGGCCCTCCGGCTCCTCCGGCTCCTCCGGTTTCGCGGGGGAGGGGGCGGATCACGCGAGGATGTCTTTCACCACCTCGCCGTGGACGTCAGTGAGGCGGAAGTCGCGGCCCTGGCTGCGGAATGTGAGCCGTTTGTGGTCGATGCCCATGAGGTGGAGGATGGTGGCATGGAGGTCGTGGACGTGGACCTTGTTTTCGACGGAGTGGTAGCCGAACTCGTCGGTGTTGCCGTAGGTGAGGCCGGGCTGCATTCCGCCCCCGGCCATCCACATGGTGAAACCGTGGGGATGGTGGTCGCGTCCCCAGGTCCGGCCCATAACCTGGGCGACGGGGGTGCGCCCGAATTCGCCGCCCCAGAGGACGAGGGTGTCGTCGAGCAGCCCGCGTTGCTTGAGGTCGGCGATGAGGGCGGCGATCGGCCGGTCTGCGGCGGCGCACTGGCGCTTGTGCTCGCGGTCGATGTCGCTGTGGGAATCCCAGCCGCGGTCGTAGAGCTGGACGAAGCGCACGCCGCGCTCGACGAGGCGGCGGGCCATGAGGCAGTTGCGGGCGAAGGAGGGTTTGACGCGGTCGGCACCGTAGAGGTCGAGGATCTTGTCGGGCTCCCCGTCCAGTTCGGCGAGCTGGGGGACGCAGGCCTGCATGCGGAAAGCCAGCTCGTAGGAGGCGATGCGGGCGGCGATTTCCGGGTCGCCGAGGGTCTGGTGCTGGCGCTGGTTCATCCACTGCAGGAGGTCGAGTTCGCGGCGTCGGTCGCCGCTGGTGATGCCGTCGGGGTTGTCGAGATGGAGCACGGGCGGACCGCTGTTGCGGAAGGGAACGCCGGCGTGGCGGGAGTCGAGGAAGCCGTTGCCCCAGAAACTCTGCAGGAGCGGCTGGCCGTCGCTCACGCCGGAGGTGAGGACGATGTAGGCGGGCAGGTCCTCGTTCACCGAGCCGAGGCCGTAGGAGAGCCAGGAGCCGAGGGTGGGGCGGTCGCCGAGCAGCGTGCCGCAGTTCATGAAGTTCACGCCGGGGTCGTGCACGTTGGTGTCGGTGTGCATCGAGCGGATCACAGTCAGCTCATCCGCGACTCCGGCCAGGTGCGGCAGCAGCTCGGAGAGGACGGTGCCGGACCGGCCATGGTGTTGGAAGGCGTAGGGGGAGCCCTTGAGGTTCGGGGTGCCGCGGATCAGGGCAAACTGCTGGTGGTCCTTCAGCAGCTCCTGCGGGATGGCCTTGCCGTCGAGTTCGTTGAGCTTTGGTTTGGGGTCGAAGAGATCGATGTGCGAGGGGCCCCCGGCCATGAAGAGGAAGATGACGCGTTTCGCCTTGGCGGCGTGGTGCAGGCCCGGGAGGCTGCCCTGCTCTGCGAAGGCCCGGTCATTGAGGAGGGAGGCGAGGGCCAGCGATCCGATCCCCCCGGCGGAGCGGCCGAGGAAAGCGCGGCGGGTCAGCGCGGCGGAGGAGCAGGGTTGAAGCGGCGGGGTCATGGGCGGGTGATGGTTTCGTCGAGGTTGAGGAGCACTGTGGCCACGCTCTGCCAAGCGGCGAGATCGGGGGCGGGGGCCTTCGCGTAGCGGATCACCTGGGTGTCGAGGAAGCTCAGAAAGCGATCCCGTTCGGTCGCATCGGGCGGGCGGGCCAGGCAGAGTTGGAAGGCGAGTTCGAGGCGGAGGCCGGGGTCGTCCGGCGCTTCGGCGAGGAGTCGTCGGGCCAGGTGCTTGGCGGAATCCACGAAGACCGGGGCGTTCAGGGTGACGAGCGCCTGGGTGGGCAGATTGGAGAGGTTGCGTTTCACCGTGCAGACGACTCGGGCGGGGCCGTCGAGGAGTTCCATGGTCGGATGCAGGGCCATCCGGCGCCAGTAGGTGTAGAGGCTCTTGCGGTAGAGGTCGTGGCCGGTGCTCTTGGCCCATTTCCCGGGCAGGTCGCGATCCTCCCAGTAGCGGTCGGGCTGCGGGGGGAAGACGGGGGGGCCGCCGGTGAAGGGCTGGAGCAGGCCGCTGATCGCGAGGGCCTGGTCGCGGATCTGTTCGGCGGGCAGGCGCACGCGTTGCATGCGGGCGAGAAGGAGGTTGTGTGGGTCACGCTCGCCGAGCGCTGCGCTGATCCGGGCGGACTGCCGGTAGGTGGCGGAGGTGACGATAAGGCGGTTGATGTGTTTCATGTCCCAGCCGCTCTCCACGAACTCGGTGGCCAGCCAGTCGAGCAGGCCCGGGTGGGTCGGCAGGGTTCCCTGCGCGCCGAAGTCGTCCGGGGTGCGCACCAGGCCGTGGCCGAAGTAGCTCTGCCAGAAGCGGTTCACCACCACCCGCGCCACCAGCGGGTTCCGGCCATCGACCAGCCAGCGCGCGAAGTCCAGGCGGTTGCGGGGCTGGGGTTCCCCGGCGGCGACGAGGACGGCCGGGGCGGCGGGGCCGACCTGGTCGCCCCGGTTGAGGAAGTTGCCGCGCAGGTGGATGAAGGTTTCGCGGGGCGCGGGAAGCTCCCGCATCACAGGCACGGCGACGGGTTTTCCCGTGGTCGTCGCACCGGGTGGGGGAGGGTAGGGCATTGTCGGGCCGCCCTGACCCATTCCCGAGCCCTGATGCTCGATGTTGTTGAAGATGGCGAAGAGGGAGTAGTAGTCGCGCTGGCTGATCGGGTCGAACTTGTGGTCGTGGCATTCCGCGCACTCCATGGTCAGTCCCAGCCAGACCTTGGCGGTGGTGTTGACGCGATCAGTCACCCCCTTCAGGCGGTATTCCTCCACCGGATAGGTTTGGCCGCGGGCCTGGGGGGCGTTGCGGTGGAATCCGGTGGCCAGACGCTGCTCGTCGGTCGCCGCGGGCAGCAGGTCCCCGGCGAGCTGCTCGATGGTGAAACGGTCGAAAGGCATGTTGCCGTCCAGAGCACGGATCACCCAGTCGCGGTAGGGCCAGATTGGGCGGGGCCTGTCATCGGCAAAGCCACGGGTGTCGGCGTAGCGCGCCAAGTCGAGCCAGTCCTGAGTGCGTCGTTCGGCGTAGTCGCGGGTGGCCAGCAGCCTGTCGACCAGGCGTTCGTAGGCCCCCGGGGCGGGGTCGTTCAGGAAGGCCTTGATCTGCGGCGGGGTCGGCGGCAGGCCGGTGAGGTCCAGGGTGACGCGGCGGATGAGGGTGAGGCGGTCGGCTTCCGGGGCGGGGGCAAGGCCCTCTCTGGCGAGGCGGGCCTGGACGAAGCGGTCGATCGGGTTCGCTGCCCGCGCGGGGATGGCAGGCTCCGGAGGGGTGTCCTTGTGTGGCGGGAGGAAGGCCCAGTGGGGCTGGTAGGCGGCCCCCTCCTCGATCCAGCGCTTGAGGAGCAATTGTTCGGCCGCGGTGAGTTGCTTGTTGCTCTTTGGAGGGGGCATCATCTCGTCCGCATCGGTACTGGCGACGCGATGCCAGGCCTCGCTTTGCGCCGGGTCGCCGGGTTTGATGGCCTGCGTGCCGTCCCGGATGGCGAAGGCCCCCTCCGGGGTGTCGAGACGCAGTTCCGCTTTGCGCTTTTTGCCGTCGAAGCCGTGGCACGCGAAGCAGTTGTCGGAGAGGATGGGACGGATGTCGCGGTTGAACTCAATCCGGGAGGGCTCCCCGGGCCGGGCCTCCGGCGGCACCGCGGCCTGCGCAGTGGTGGTGCAGGGCGCCAGGGACACGGCCAGAAGGATCGATGCCATGAGGTTGTCTCGACGGGACATGTCGGGTGGGTGCGGAAAAGGCCGGACGTCCGAAAGCCGCCGAGCAGCGTGGGAACTCAGGGCTGCCAAAGCGGGGTTCGTGGAGCCTCTACGGCATGAGATGGGTGGAATCTTACATGCCTCCGCACTCCTGGAACCCGGTCGGGTGGAGGTGAGGACGGGGGGGATGGGGACAGGCTGACGAGGCACGATGTGACGGAGGCACATGGCAGGGGACGGTCGCTCCGCGCCGTCCGGTGGGTTGGCGCATCGAGGCGCACTCGAAACCGGTCACGTTCGGGACCCGGTCGTTCGACACTTTATGCCGCAACGGGAGGTGAAACAGCCGGACGGCGCGGAGCGACCGTCCCCTACCTTTGAGCATCCAAGCAGGGCATGCCTGGAGCGCGAGCAGGCCGCAATAAATCAACGAGATAGCGCTTAACCGCGTGCCATCCAGGACCCCATTTTGAATGCTCGATTTCAAGGACCCGAATCGTTCAGCAAGGGACAGGTCTTCTGTCGGCAGGCCGGATCAACGCAAAAAGGCGCGGCCCCACACAGGTCGCGCCTTTTTGATGTCTGTCGAAACAGTCAGTGAAGAGACGGGCGCTTGCGGCGGAGGAGCAGGGCACCCGCGCCGAGAAGGCTGAGGAGGGCTGAACTGGGCTCGGGGACGGCGTTGCCATCAAGGACAAAGGCGGCGGAAGATCCGGCATTGGTTCCGATCTGCTGGATGTGGATGCCGCCCCGGATTTCGTTGTTGGCGATGGCAGTCATGACCGTGGCCGCGTCGGCGGTGCCGACCTTGAACGTGCCGCTCTCGTCGGGATCAATGCCGTTCTTGGATGGCGGAGAGCTGGGATCGAAATGGAAGGTGGAGGTGAAGCTGATATTGTTGTCTCCGGGAAGACTGCCCCCTACGTCGGAATCGTCGTAGTTGACGCCCTCTCCGGCTGCCGTGCCGACGCCGCTTTCAAACAGGCCTAAGCCGCCACCGCCTAGGATGTCGTTGGGGTCCTCGATGAAAATGCTGGTCACCACCGGCCTGGTGCCATCAATATTACAGTCCAATTGATCCGAGGAGTTCAGGATGACGAAGAAGAGCATGCCGGCCGATTCCTCGACGCTCAGGCTGACCTCGATTGGGGAGAGCGCGGGGTCATTGGGCAGGTCGCCGGGGAGGGTGGCGTCCTGAAACTCAAATGGGACGACGAGGTCCTCCTGCCGGGAGAGCAGGAGCGGGTGGGCTTTTATCATCGGCTGCGCAGGCGGGTGGTGCGGTGGTCGCGACGGCAGACGGGGCGGGAGAACCGCTGGGCGGAATTCCTCCTGGCTGCGCCGGATCTTTTCCATTTGCTCTGTGCGCTGCTGGTGGACCGGAGTGTGCCGCTGAAGCTGAAGGCCCGGTTGTCGTTGGTGATTGGCTACTTTATTAGTCCGCTCGATTTCCTTCCAGAGGCGTTTCTGGGGCCGCTGGGCTATGTGGATGACTTGGCCTTGGCGGCCTTTGTGCTGAATCAGCTGGTGAACGCGGGGAATCAGGCCGCGGTGCTGCGGCATTGGGCGGGGGATGGGGATGTGCTGGAGTTGATCCGGCGGCTGGCCTCCTCGGCGGATGAGTTGGTGGGGAGCGGGCTTTGGCATCGGCTGGAGCGGTGGCTGGGGGACTGAGATTTGGAACCGCGAATCGATGCGAATGTTCGCGAATGTGGATTGATGCTCAATGGGTTGTGGTCGGGGAGGCTGAAACTTGGAGGACTGTTCCCTTCTCCTGCGGTCTAAGGCGATCGGACGGGGCGCGGGGCGTTGCTTTTGGCTATCATTTTCGGGGCAGGCTCTGATTTGAGTTGCGTGGTGTGGCGCAGGGATTAGGGAGTGCGGTAATCCTGTGGCCGGTCCCAGACAAGGGGGTCGGCGGAGAACGCTTTAGCGGCGAATCGATGATGAAAACGATCCTTCCTACTTTGATGGCCGGCCTCCTGAGCGGGGCCTTGCAGGCTGCCCCGGTGCTCGACGAGAAGGTGTTTGGGAAGATGCTGGGCGGATGGAAGCAGAAGGGCGATGAGGCGGCGGACTATGAGATCTCCGGCTCGAAGTATCGGACCTGGAAGCCACATATTTCGCCGACGTTGGACGGAGGGGTCTTCATTTCGGTGCGGATCGATCACTTGCGGGGAGTGTTTGCGAGCAACGACCACGCCAGCCTGGAGCTGACCTTTGACAAGGACAGCAACATCGACACGGCGCGGAGCACGATTGCGCTGCAGGGGCGGAAGATTTCCAGTGACTTGATCCAGGGGGGGGCCAAGGCGGGAGCTTCGGTGGTGGGGATGGATCGGGCGGCGAAGGTGGGGACGGATTTGATCGGCAACCTGACCTCGAAGCTGCTGCGGGAAGAGATCAGCGAGCCGGGCCGGGTCGGATTTCCGGCGGCATTGCGGCACAATTACAACCTGTTGTGCCTGTCCGTCCGCAATTCGGACGACAAGGCGGTGCCCTTGGACGGCCAGCACACGGGGGTGGCCATTCCGGCCGTGCCGGTGGAGGAGGAGGGGGTGGTGCCTGTGGTGCCCGCCGCGCAACCGCCGACGGCGGAGCCTGTGGAGGGTGCTGCGCCAAAGGGTGCAGTGGGACCGGCCGGGGAGCCTGTCGAGGAACAGGGACGGAGGGTGCCGCCGTTGGAGGTGGATCAGCACGGAAAGCCCAAGAAGGCGGATTTGGAGAAGGAGAAGAAGGACTGAGGATTTTTGGTGAGTGAGGAGAATCCGGTGGCGATGCGGCGGGGGCGGGGCTGTGGTTTGGTGGCGATCGTGCTGTTGGTGTTGGCGAGCGGGCTAGTGATCCGCTGTGCGGTGTATTTGCTGGGATCGGGGGAGATTTCGGGGAAATACGACCCGGGGAAGGGCGATGCGGGGGAGTTTCGGGAGTTGCCGGGGGAGGTGGTGGCGGACTTGCCGGTGGAGAGCCACACCTGTGGGTATCATGCCTTGGCGGCGCTGTATCGGGCCTGGGGACGGGATCCGGAGCGGTCGCGGCTGCGGTTTCGGCTGGGGGTCGATCTGTCGATCTGACCGCGGTGCCGGGGATGGGGAGCACGCGGGGGACCCTGCATCCGGATCTGTTGCGGGTCGTGGAGCAGGATGGATTTGGGTATCGCTTGCTGGATCCTGCGGCGTCGGGTGCTGCGGATGAGGTGGTTGCGGAGTTGGGAGCGGGACGACCGGTGCTCATTTTGGAGATTCGGGAGGAGACCGGGGGTCTGCATTGGGTGGTGGGGGATCGGTGGGAGGACGGGCGGCTGCGCTTGCGGGATTCTTTGGCGGAGGGGCCGATCGAGGTGGATGGTGCCGTGTTTCTGCGGAGCAGGGCCCTGAGCCTCGTGTTTTTGGCTCCAAAAGAGGGGAGGGGGAGCGAGGAATTTTGGCCGGCGCATGAGGATGGAATTGCGGAGATGCGGCGGGTGCAGGAGCGCTTGAAAAAAGTGCCGTCAAAAGAACGAAAAACGGCAAATTGATGTTGCCAGAAAGGGGCCTCGGACTTAGACCCACGCAACCTCGCATCGGACGCGGGCTATTCAAGCAACTTTGCTTGTGAAAAATTTCACAAAGGCCTTGTGAAAAATTTCACAAGCGTTTACTGACTCCTCAGCTGATGGCCAATTTTTTCCCTCGGTGGACGAACCTCCTGCCCCTGAAGATCGCGGTGTGTCTTGCGGCATTGGGGACAGCGGTAGTGGCAGGATTTGCCTACTACGCGACTCCCAAGGCCCAGCGGGTGGGGTATCAACCCTCGCAGCCGATCCCGTATGATCACGAGTTGCACGTGAACCAGCTGGGGCTCGATTGTCGCTATTGTCACAGCTTTGTGGAGCATTCCGGCCATGCCAACGTGCCGACGGCGAACGTTTGCTGGAACTGTCACCAGCACGTCGCGAAAGGCAGTCCGAAGCTGGCCGCCTTGCGCAGCGCGATGGGGGTCAACGAGGACCACCAGGAGCTGACCGGCGAAGCGGGCGAGGGCCATCCGATTGAGTGGGTGCGGGTACACCGCGCACCGGACTACGTTTATTTTGATCACTCCGCCCACGTGAACCGCGGGGTGAGTTGTGTGAGTTGCCACGGCAACGTGAACCACATGCGGGTCGTTTGGCACGACAAGAGCCATTCGATGGGTTTCTGTCTCGACTGTCACCGCGCTCCGGAGAACCACCTGCGGCCGCTGGAGGAGGTTTACAATCTCGACTACATCGCGGAGGACTATTTGAAGGAGAACAAGATTCTCGACAAGGACGGCAACCGCATCACCACGCAGCTTGATTTTGGCATGCACCTCAAGGAGCACTGGAACATCAGGCCCAAGGAGAGCTGCACCACCTGCCACCGCTAAATTTTCCGGAGATGAGCAAACGCATCTGGCAACACCCCGACATTCCCGCTTCCGAGCAGGGAACGGAAGTCTGGCGCTCCGTTGGAGAGCTGGAGAACACTCCGCAGTTCCGCACCTGGATGGAGCGCGAGTTCCCTGCGGGGACGGCCGAGATGGACGAGGAGGAGCGGGAGATGTCGCGGCGCAATTTTGTGAAATTGATGGGGGCCTCCTCCGCGCTGGCGGGGCTGACGCTCGCTTCCTGCCGCCGGCCGGAAGCCTACATCGTGCCCTACAAGCAGGGGCCGGAGTGGATCATCCCGGGCAAGCCGTTGTTTTACGCGACCAGCATGCCGCGTTCGGAAGGCGCGGTGCCCTTGGTGGTGACCACGCATGAGGGACGGCCGACGAAGCTCGAGCCGAACCGCACCCATCCGAATGGCGGGGGGACGGATGCCTTCACGCAGGCCTCGGTGCTCGATCTTTATGCGCCGAGCCGGTCGCGGGACATTCTCAAGAATGGCGAGGAGGCCAGCCGCGAGGAATTCGTGGCGGCGATGACGGAGGTCGCCAAGGGCTCCGGCAAGATTGGGTTTGTTTTTGGAGAAGACGACAGCCCGACCCGCGCCCGGATGGTGGGGGAGCTCGGCACGGCCTTTTCCGA
The DNA here is from genome assembly GCA_027619375.1 of Verrucomicrobiota bacterium. Lineage (GTDB taxonomy): Bacteria > Verrucomicrobiota > Verrucomicrobiia > Verrucomicrobiales > Akkermansiaceae > JAPKDA01. The sequence goes on from JAQCFL010000009.1 coordinate 18,844, forward strand.
GGCGAAGTTCTACCGCTACGAACCACTCGCCGGGGAAGGCCGCAAGAAGGCTCTGGACGGGGCCTTTGGGGCGGACGGGGCCGAGGTGGTGGCCGACTTTTCGAAGGCCCAGCGGATCCTCTCGCTCGATGCCGATTTCGCCAGCCTCGACCAGCAGGGGGAGGTGGGTCCGTTCTTCAAGGGACGGCAGGGTGGCGGTGACGACTACAGCCACGAGGTCGCGGCGGACAAGATGAACCGCCTCTACGTGGTGGAGACGGCCTTCAGCATGACCGGCGGCCTGGCGGATCACCGTCTGCGGGCCACGCCGAGCGAGATTTTCCGCTTCGCGGCGGAGATCGCCATTCGGGTCAATCTGAAGGCGCAGGACGCGCAACTGCAGAAGATTTTGGCCGACATCGATCCGCTCGTCTATGAGAAGAGCGCGGAGCGTGACGACACCTGGAAGCGCGAGTGGATCAACGCCTGTGCGGAGGATCTTTGGGACAACAAGGGTCAGGCCATGGTTCTCGCCGGTCGCCGGCACAGCGAGGGGTTGCACCGCTTGGTGACCTCCCTGAACTTTGCCTTGGAGGCCTATGGTGACAACAAGCCGCTGCGTCCGGTGAAGACCGGCCGCGAGGGGCTCGGTTCGATCGAGGCGCTGGCCACGGATCTGGAGAGCGGGGCGGTGGAAACGCTCATCCTGCTCACCCCGGCCAATCCGGTTTACGACGCGCCGAGCGATCTCAGGTTCGGTGAGTTGCTCAAGAAGGCGAAGAACAGTGTGCATCTCGGCCTGCGGACCGACGCCACGGCCTGGGCCTCGACCTGGCACGTGCCGGCTGCACATTATTTGGAGTCGTGGAGCGACTCGCGCACCGCGCAAGGCACCTATTGCCTCGTGCAGCCGATGATCCTGCCGCTCTTCGGCGGCCTTTCGGAGCTGGAGTTGCTCTCGCAGCTGTTGGCTTGGAAAGAGGCGAAGGCCGAGGAAGCCGCGCCCGCCCTGATCACCGGGGAGGACGCCGAGGGTGGACCTTCCCCGGCCTATCTCGAAGTGCGCAAGACCGTTGCGGCGATCGCCGGGGAAGGGGAGGACGCCTGGAAGGAAGCGTTGAAGAACGGCTTCGTGGCGGACAGCGCCTACAAGACTATTGATCTCGGCGCGGGAATCCGCCTCGACGAGGAGAAGACGGCCGCGGCGGTGGCCGCGGCGCTGTTCCTGACGCCCGCCTTGATTGAGAACCTTGAGCTGAGCTTCGCGACCGATGGATCGGTTTACGACGGTCGCTACATCGACAACGGCTGGTTGCAGGAAGCACCGGATCCGATTTCGAAGATTTGTTGGGACAACGCCGCGTTGGTTTCGCCGCGGACGGCCAAGGCGCTGGGAGTTTACGAGCAGATCACCCAACTCCAACCCGAGTCCAAGATTTTCGGTGTTGAGAATGGCCCCAAGCCAGAGATCGGCGAGGGTCGTGACGCGAACGCGCCGTTCATCACCATCAAGGTCGGTGCGCAGACGCTGGAGATTCCGGTGGTGGTGGCCTTTGGTCACGCCGACAACTGCATCACCGTCTCCCTCGGCTACGGCCAGGGGGCCACGGACGGACGGCAGGGGGCGCCGAAGCTCGACAAGGACAAGCCGACGGTCGGTTTGGTCGGGCGCAACACCGGTTTCAACGCCTACCCGCTGCGGACGAGTGCGACTTCGCTGTTCGTGACCGGGGTGACGACGGCAGGGGCCGGCGGGAAGAGGTACCCGATGGCCTTCACGCAGGAGCACCACGCCATGTATGGCCGGGCCCTGGCACGGGAAATTTCCACGAACGACGTCAAGCACAAGAGTTTCGAGGAGCAGTTGGCCAACGTCCGGAAGCAGGGGATGGATTCCCACGCGCCGGACAACATCTCGCTCTACCTGCCGAAGGGCTCGTCGAATTTCCAGAAGGACGAGGCCAAGGTCGAGAACCTGATCAGCGACAAGATCCACCAATGGGGGATGACCATCGACCTGAACACCTGCATGGGCTGCAACGCCTGTCTGGTGGCCTGTCAGGCCGAGAACAACATCCCCATCGTCGGCAAGGAGCAGGTCGCCATGGGTCGCGAGATGCACTGGATCCGCATGGACCGCTACTTTGCCGCGCCGAAGTTCGAGCGCGACGGTCACGGGCACGTGAAGAAGGAGAAGATCGACGGGAAGGAAGTCGAGAAGGTGGCCCCGGAGTGGGTGCGCGACAACCCCGAGCTCATTCCGCAGCCGGTGGCCTGTGTGCAGTGCGAGGCGGCGCCTTGTGAGACGGTTTGTCCGGTCAATGCGACGGTGCACACCGAGGAGGGCCTCAACACGATGGCCTACAACCGCTGCATCGGCACGCGTTACTGCGCGAACAACTGCCCCTACAAGGCGCGTCGGTTCAACTTTTTCGACTACAACAAGCGCAACCCGCTCATCGACCACAACCTCTACAAGGGTCCGGCCGGCAAGAAGCAGGTGGGCGAGGCCCCGCACCTCCAGCGTAACCCGAACGTTTCGGTGCGCATGCGCGGGGTGATGGAGAAGTGCACCTACTGTGTGCAGCGTCTGGAGGGAGCGAAGATCAAGCGAAAGCAGGTGCAGCGTTCGAAGTCCCTCGCCGCGGCGGGTGGCTCGAAGAGCGTGGATGTTTCCGTGGAGGATCTGCGGGTGAAGACCGACAGCGTGAAAACGGCCTGTCAGGACGCCTGTCCGGCCGAGGCGATCTCCTTCGGCAACCTGCTGGACACCAACTCCCGGGTGTTCCGCGCGAAATATTTCAACGAGAAGGAGAATGGTTCGTGGAAACCGAAGCCGCGCAACTACGACCTACTCAACTACGTCGGGACCATCCCGCGCACCAGCTATCTGGCCCGCGTGAAGAACCCGAATGAGAAGATGCCCGACGCGAAATACGCCGGGCAGGCAACCATCCACATGACCTAAGTCCCTCATGGCCGAAGCGACCGCCACCACCCAGAGCGAGAAACCCAAGTCCGGACCAAAAATCCCGGTTCTTGAGCGGGAGAAGCTCATCCTGAACAACCGTTCCTATCACTGGATCACGGAGCGCGTTTGCGGGGTCATTGAGAACCGCCAACCGGCGATCTGGTGGTTCCTCTTCATTCCCTGCGCCCTGATGGCTGCGATCGGGGTGGGTGGGGGACTGACCTACCTTGTTTCGACGGGAGTGGGGGTCTGGGGGAACACCAACCGCGTGATGTGGGGTTGGCCGATCGTGAACTTCGTGTTCTGGATTGGTATCGGACACGCCGGGACGCTGATCTCCGCGATTCTCTTCCTGACCCGTCAGAACTGGCGGACGTCCATCAACCGGGCGGCGGAAGCGATGACCATCTTCGCGGTGATTTGCGCCGGCATCTTCCCGGCCTTCCACGTCGGTCGGGTTTGGATGGCTTGGTTCCTCGCGCCGATCCCCAACGCGAACGCCATCTGGCAGAACTTCAAGTCGCCGCTGCTCTGGGACGTCTTCGCGGTCTCGACCTACTTCTCGATCTCCCTGGTTTTCTGGTTCCTCGGCATGGTCCCCGACCTCGCCACGATCCGTGACCGCTGCAAGAGCGGGGTCCGCAAGATGCTCTACGGTATCTTCTCGCTCGGGTGGCGCGGCAGCAACCGCCACTGGAGCCACTACGAGATGGCTTACCTCCTCTTGGCGGCCCTTTCCACGCCGCTGGTGCTCTCGGTGCACTCGGTGGTGTCCTTCGACTTCGCCACCTCGGTGGTGCCGGGTTGGCATACCACGATTTTCCCGCCCTACTTCGTGGCGGGGGCCATCTTCGGTGGCTTCGCGATGGTGCTCACCATCATGATTCCGGCGCGCTTCATCTACGGTCTGCAGGACCTCATCACGATGAAGCACATCGACAACATGGCGAAGATCATCCTCCTGACCGGATCGATCGTCGGCTACGCCTACCTGATGGAGCTCTTCATCGCCTTTTACTCGGGCGGCAAATACGAGATGTCGGCCTTCCTCTACCGGATCACGGGGCCCTACTGGTGGGCTTACGCGGCGATGATGACCTGCAACGTGCTTTCCCCGCAAATCTTCTGGTTCAAGTGCTGCCGCGAGAATCTCTGGGTGGTGATGGGCGTCTGCATGTGTGTGAACATGGGCATGTGGTTCGAGCGCTTTGTGATCATTGTCACCACCCTGGCGCGGACCTGGATCCCGGCGGATTGGAAATACTACAACCCGACCTGGGTGGACATCGGGACCTTTGTGGGGACGATCGGTCTGTTCCTGAGCCTCTTCCTCCTCTTCCTGCGCTTCCTGCCCTGCATCAACATCGCCGAGGTGAAATGGGCCAAGCTCGAGAGTGACGCCCACTTCGACGACAAGAAAAACCATCCCGATGAGGGCACGGTCGTGGAGGCCGCCTATCAGAAGGAACTCAAGGAGGGCACGGCCGAGGCCTGATCGAAACGATGAGCACGACTGTCAAACGCGTCTACGGCTACCTGGCCGAGTTCGAAAGCGCCTCGGCCCTCTACAAGGCTGCGGAGAAGGTGCGCGATGCCGGATTCCGGAAGTGGGATTGTTTCACGCCGTATCCGGTGCACGGCCTGGATCATGCGATGGGCGTGAAGCGCTCCATTTTGCCTTACTTCGTCTTCTTCGGGGGCCTGACCGGCTTCCTGACCGCCCTCGTCCTGGCCTACACCACGCAGGTGGTGATCTACCCGACCGTGGTGCAGGCCAAGCCGGCCAACATCTTCACGGTGCCGGCCTTCTTTCCGATCATGTTCGAGTTGACGGTGCTCTTCTCGGGATTCACGACGCTCTTCGGACTGCTCGGTCTGTGTCAACTGCCGCGGCTGAACCACCCCCTCTTCGCGAGCAAGCAATTCCACCGCGTCACCGACGACGGTTTCTTCATCGCCATTGAGGCGCGTGATCCGAAATTCTCGGCGGAGGCCACCAAGGGCCTTCTTGACGAGATTGGCGGCAAGAACATCGAACTGGTGGAGGACGACAACAAGTAATGAAGTACTTCTTCCTGGCACTCTTTCTCCTCTGCGTCCTTGTGGTTGGCATCGGCGGGTTCCGCGGCCAACTCAAGTCGGAGCGACCCATCGAGATTTTCCCTGACATGGATGTGCAGGACAAGATCCTCGGGCAGGCCGACAGCCACTTTTTCAGCGACGGGCAGGGCTCCCGCAACCCCGTGCAGGGATCGGTCCCCCATGCCGGTGACGACGGGGTGTTCCCGGTCGAGTTCAGTGAGGGCCGCAGCGGTTACTACTACACCGGGGCGATCGACGACTACTTCGGCAACGGCATGCCGGCGGAGCTCGGACTCGACAAGGACAACATCGAGGCCTTTCTGCGGCTTGGACACGAGCGCTACGCGACCTCTTGCGCTCCCTGCCACGGTGCGACCGGGGACGGGAAGGGGATCACCAGCTACTACGGCATGGCCGGAATCGCGAACCTGCACACCAAGCCCCGCGAGACCACGCCGGACGGCAATATTTACAACACCATCACGAACGGCAAGGGCCTGATGGGTTCCTACGGAGCGACTCTTCCAGTGCGTGATCGCTGGGCCATTGTGGCCTACATCCGCGCCCTGCAGACCGCCATGAAGACCGACGCCGCCGCCGTTGTCGCGCCGTCCGAACCATCCACCGCCAGCAACTGACTTCCGCATGGGCCACCACGTAACATCGAAAGACATCCCCGTTGACGGCGAGCACCTCGACCGGAGCAAGGTCGCGGGGATCATGCGCATCTGCCTGATCATCGCCGTGGTCGGGACCATTGGGGCCTTCGCGATCATGCTGGGCGGGGACAAGGAGAGCCAGTTTGTGGGTTCCGTGACCTACTCCTGGTTGTTTGCCTTCTTCTACTTTCTGACCATCGCGATGGGCGGTTGTTTCTGGACGCTGCTGCACAACGTCTCCAACTCGGGGTGGGGGACCTCGGTCCGCCGGACCATGGAGAACGTCGGTTTCGTCTTCCCCTTCATGTTCGTCTTCGCCCTTCCGCTGCTCTTCCCGCAGGTGCAGCACTGGCTGTATGAGTGGATGACGATGCACAAGGCCGCTGCGGCGCATGCGCCGGAGGGCATGGGCCTCAAGGATGCCCTGCACCACTCCGGTGATCCGCACGATCACCTCCTTTACAACAAGTTTTTCTATCTGAACCAGCCGATGTGGTATCTGCGCTTCTTCCTCTTCTTCGGGGCGCTCGGCTTCACGATCTGGGTGCAGCGGAAGTGGTCGATCGCGCAGGACACCGATCCGAATCCCACCACGGCCCTTCTCTTCAAGCAGCGCTGGCACGCCTCATGGGGCATACCCATCGTCGCGGTGACCATCACCTTCGCGGCGATCGACTGGGTCATGGGGCTCGACTACAAGTGGTTCTCCACGATGTTCGGGGTCTATGTCTTCGCGGGATCGGCGCTGAACTCGATGGCGGTGATCATCCTCGTGACGATCTTCCTGCGCCGGAAGGGCTACCTGAAGAACGTGGTCGGTCCCGAGCATGACCACATCATGGGCAAGCTGGCCTTCGCCTTCACCATCTTCTGGGCCTACGTGACCTTCTCGCAGTTTTTCCTGATCTGGTATGCCAACATCACGGAGGAGACGAGCTACTTCCTGCTGCGCAACACCTCGAACTGGAACACGCTGAGCATCGGCCTCGTGGCGCTGCACTTCTTCGTGCCCTTCCTCATGCTGCTGCGCTCCGACGTGAAGAAGAGCAACAAGTTCATGATTTTCATGGCCAGCTACCTCCTTGTCCTGCACATGGTGGACGTTTATCACATGGTCATTCCGGAGCGGGGGCCATCGGTGACGAGCATTGCCTCGCACGGCAAGGACATCCACCTCTGGGTGAATGTCTCCGCGGCATGGCTCTACGATTTGGTGGCTTTCGTGGTCATCGGATCGGGCTTCCTCTTCTTCCTCCTGCGCAACATCACCTCCGCGGCGCTCTACCCGCACCGGGATCCCCGCATCCTCGAATCGGCCAACCTGCACAACTGATGGACACCGCTTCTGACAATCCGTTTCGTCGCTTCACCTCCTTCTGGCTGGGGTTGGCGATCTTCTTTGCCTTTGCGATCCTCTTTGTCTTCCTGAGTCCGCTCCTAAGCGGAAAGAAGGACCAGGGGGTGGACAAGGCTGCGGCAGCCCGTCGCATGGAGATCAAGAAGGAGATGCTGAACGCGCAAGCCGGGGTGCTTCCCGTTCCGGTGGAGAGTGTTTATGGGAAGGCGGGTGGCGAATTGCTTTCCGTGGCCCCTGGTGCGGTGGAAGACGCCGCGCAGATTGTGCCGGGCTCACCCCGCGCCCTGGCCCTGGCCGCGGTGCCTGATGTGAAGGTCGACATCGTGCAGACCGATCCGGACGCGCCGATTGATCCCGCCGTGTTCGAGGCCGGCAAGGCCCAGTATATCCTCTGCCAGGCCTGCCACGGTCCGGATGGCGGGGGCATGCCGGGACTGGCCCCGCCGCTGGCCAACTCCGATTGGGTGCAGGGGCCGGTGGAGAATCTGATCCGTATTCAGCTTCGTGGGTTGACCGGTCCGATCACCGTGAGTGGCGTGGACTACGCCCTGCCGGTTCCGATGATCGCGCAGTCCTTCCAGACCGACGAGCAGATCGCCGCGGTGCTGACCTACGTGCGCAACAGTTTTGGCAACAAGGGCTCGGCGGTGACGCCGGAGCAGGTGGCGGCCTTCCGGGGTGAGGTCGGCAAGCCGCCCCTGACCGTGGAAGACCTCATCAAACCCGAGCCGGCGGCCGAGAAACCGAACGACCAGTAGCAGAGCGAACACATGGCCACTGATTCCGATACCATCAAACACGCTGACGACGATTTGCGTCCGCTGATCGACCGCTCCCTGCGGCATCCGGTGATGTTCTTCTTCACCAGCGCCGCGGCGTGGCTTGCGGTGGCCCTGATCCTGGGGATCGTGGCCTCCGCCAAGACTCACGCGCCGGAGTTCATGGGCAACGTGGGCTGGTTGGTCTATGGCAAGGCCTACGCGGCCCACCTCAACACCCTCGTCTATGGCTGGGGTTGTCAGGCCGCCTTCGGGGTCATCATCTGGCTCATGGCGCGTCTTTCCCGCAAGGAGTGCCGCAATCCAGGGACCATCCTGTTGGTCGGGCACGTCTGGAATTTCGCGGTGCTCTACGGTGTGATCGCCATTCTCAGCGGTGGTGGAACCGGAGTCCCCTGGATGGAGTTTCCGGCGGCGGTGTGGCCGGTGCTGTTGATCAGCTACGTCTTCATCATGGCCGGTTCGGTGGTGCAGTTCCGCTGCAAAGAGGGCGGGCACACCTACATCTCGCAGTGGTATCTGCTCGGGGCGATCATTTGGTTCCCCTGGGTTTTCACCACCGCCAACATCCTCATCTTCCACTTCAACGGGCACCCCGTGATGGATGCGGGGATCAACGCCTGGTTCAAATCGACCCTTATATTGCTCTTCTTCGTCCCGGTCGGAGTGGCGGCGGCCTATTATCTGGCGCCGAAAGTGACCGGTCGTCCGGTGCACAGCTACGCGTTGGCGCAGATGGGATTCTGGGCCCTTGCGGCGATCGGGCCGTGGACGGGCATGCAGAAGTTGGCGGGTGCGCCGATCCCGCAGTTCCTTCCCTATGTCGGTGCCGCGGCGACGGTGCTCTTCTTCATCCCTGCGGTGACAGTGGCCGTGAACATTCTCAAGACGGTTGCCGGGCACGCCTCGACCGTGGCGGCCAGTCCGACGCTGCGCTTCACCATCGCGGGTATTTTCGGCCTGCTCGCGCTCGGCGTGATGGGGGTCTGCCTGAACTTCCCGGCGGGTCTCCGCTTCTCGCAGTTCTCCATCGCGGGCTACGGATTTGAAATTCTCGCCATCTATGGTTGCTTCAGCATGTGTTCGTTCGCCGCCATGTATTTCATCGTGCCCCGCATCACCCGGCGGGAATGGCTCTCGCGCCGCTTCATCTCGTGGCACTTCTACCTTTCCGCTTATGGGGTGGCGACCATCGTGATCTGCACGATCGGTGGGGGGTTGATGCAGGGAGCGGCGCAGGAATACTGGAACATGCCCTGGTCGGACGCCGCGACCCGGCAGTATGCCTACGGATGGGGGACGACGGTCTCCTGGCTCTTCATCCTCTTTGCGAACGTCTTCTTTCTCCTGCACCTCCTCCTGATGTGGGCGCGCCTCGGCCGCCGCAGTCAGCATCCGACCCTTCTCCACAAACACCACTCCGAATCGCCGCACGGTCCGGAGGGGGACATCGATGAAATTCAAGCCGCGAACGCCTGAGAAGCCATGACGTTCAGAACATTCAGCCTCGGATTGCTCGGCACCTTCTCGTTGCCGTGGCTCCTTATTGTGGTGGTGCCCTACGCCACCATGCAGCGTATTCAATCTGTCGAGTTCAACGAGGACGACGACGGTCGCACGGGTCCCTACGTCCCGGCACGTCCCGGACGGGTGACAGACGGGGCGGCGGTCTATGCCGCGAACGGCTGCTACACCTGTCACACCCAGTTGATCCGGCCGACCTACGCGGGGACGGACATGTGGCGCGAGGATTGGGCGGGCGTGCACGTCGCCGCGGACAACATCGACACCCGTCGTGAGACCTCGGTTTTTGATTTCAACGGTGAGGCCTTCGCGCAGATCGGCCTGACCCGCACCGGGCCGGATCTATCCAATGTCGGCCACCGCGCCGAGAGCTACGTCAAGGGCACCGAGACGACCCCGGAGGAGTGGTTCCTCATGCACCTCTACAATCCCCGCGGCGACTTCGAATACTGGTCGTCCTGCCCCTCCAACGGACACCTCTTCAAGGTGCAGAAGAAGGAGGGGCAAGGCAGCGGTGAAGCGCTTGCCGTGAAGGCTCGCAAGGGCAAGGAAGTCGTTCCGACCGCCGCAGCCCGCGCCTTGGCCAGCTATCTCTATTCCTTGCAAAAAGACGATCAGGTTCCCTACTCGCTCAACTACCGCCCCGACAAGAAGCGGGCCATCGAACAATAACCCCATGTCCGATTCCTACCAGCCCATCGACCCCCTTCGTCCCGATCTCGACGAGGGGACCAACGTTGCGCAGACCCATGGTGCCGTCCTTGCGGACAACGCAGCGATCTCCCGGGAGCGCCGGGTGCGCGAGAACGGCATGGAGCCGGTTTCCCTCTGGGTGATCGTTTCGAGTGCCTTTGTGCTTCTCGTGGCCGGAGCGGTGCTCAATGCCGGTGGCGGCCTTTTCAACTACAACGAATACCGTGTGAACGGCTACGTGCAACGCGATGCCCCGGGGGTCGGAGACAGCGGCCCGGCCACCGCGCCGATCATGGACGCCCTCGTGAAGAACGGTTCCAAGGTTTACTCGACCTGTTCCGGTTGCCACCAGGGTGACGGCATGGGGGATGGCGCCAGCTATCCGCCGCTCGGTGGATCGGAGTGGGTGACGGGTGACACGGAGCAACTGGCCATGATCATCCTGAGCGGGGTGAACGGCGCGATCACCGTGAACGGTCGGACCTGGAACACGCCGGGCGGAATGCCTGCCCAGCCCTTGCGCGATCCGGTGCAACTGGCCTCCGTGATGACCTACTTGCGCAACAGCTTCGGCAACAGCACCGGAGACGTGGTGACGCCCGAGATGGCCGCCGCGGCCTTGGAAATTTACAATGAGAAAGCCGGGGGCTCCCCAACGCCCCCACAAGTCACCGAAGCGGAGCTGAAGGCCGACCACGGCAAGATGTTGTCCGGCGAGGTGATGGATCCCGCCACGGTTGTCGATCTTGAAACCTTCCAACCGGTGGAAGCGGCTGGTGCCGCCGAGTAAACCCGCACAACCAACCGACAAGCCCCCATGAGCTCAGCATCTGAAGCACACGCCTCCGACGGTCATCACGATGATCACGGCGACCACCATCACGAGCTTCCGTTTTGGAAGAAGTATATCTTCTCCACCGACCACAAGATGATCGGGATCCAGTACGGGATCACCGCGCTGCTCTTTTTGGCCTTTGGATTCTATCTGATGATGGTGATGCGGTGGAGCATCGCCTATCCGCACGAGCCCCTTCCGGGCTGGATGAGCTGGTTCCTGTCGGACGACTGGAAGGCCCGCTGGCTGCAGGACGGGAAGGTGACGGGGGAGACCTACAACATGTTCGGGGCGATGCACGGCACCATCATGGTCTTCCTGGGGATCGTGCCGCTTGGATTCGCGGCCTTTGGCAACTTCGTGACGCCGCTGCAGATCGGGGCGATCGACATGGCCTTCCCGAAACTCAACATGGCCAGCTACTGGCTCTATCTGCTGGGTGGCTTGGTGATGATCGGCAGCTTCTTCGTGGAGTCCGGCGCGGCGAAGTCCGGTTGGACGAACTATTCGCCGCTGGCGGGGTTTGCGGACTCGCAGATCGTGAACCAGTTTCTAGCGGGGCAGACGCAGTGGCTGTTGGGGATGGTTTTCCTGATTTCCTCCTCGCTGCTGGGCGCGGTCAACTTCCTGACAACGATCATCAACCTTCGAGCCAGGGGACTGACCTGGATGCGGCTGCCCTTCTTTGTATGGGCGATGTTGGTGACCGGATTCCTGCTTCTTCTCGCCTTCCCGCCCCTGGAAGTGGCGGCGCTCATGCAGCTCATGGACCGAACTGCCGGATCGAGCTTCTTCATGCCGAGCGGGCTCTACACGAAGACGGCCGGCCTGCTGGAGGCCTCCGGTAGCGGAAGCCCGTTGCTCTATCAGCACCTCTTCTGGTTCCTGGGACACCCCGAGGTTTACGTGCTCCTGCTGCCGGCCATCGCCTGTGTGGCGGAAATCATTCCGACCAACACGCGGAAGCCGCTCTGGGGATACAAGTCGATGGTCTATGCGGTCATCGTGCTCGGCTTCCTGAGCTTCATCGTCTGGGCCCACCACATGTATCTGACGGGGATGGGGCCGGTGGTTTCCAACTTTTTCCAGACCACCACGGTGCTGATTTCGATTCCGTCGGTAATCCTGCTGACCTCGATGTTGATTTCCCTGTGGGGTGGATCGATCCGTTTCAACCAACCGATGTTGTGGGCGGCGGCGTTCATTCCGATGTTCGGGATCGGAGGCCTGACCGGATTGCCGCTGGCCTTCAACCTGGTCGACCTACACCTGCACGACACTTACTACGTGATCGGCCACTTCCACTACGTGGTGGCGCCGGGGGTGCTCTTCGGGCTCTTCGCGGGGATCTATCACTGGTATCCGAAGATCACAGGTCGGCACATGAGCAATTTCCTGGGTCACCTGCACTTTTGGCCGTCGCTGATCTTCATGAACCTGCTCTTCTTCCCGATGCTTGTGCAGGGGATGGCCGGTTTCCACCGTCGTTGGTATAACGGGGGAGACGCCTACCTCTCGAAGGCTTCGGACAGCGTGAACATCTTTGGCAACACCGTGGCCGAGTGGCTCTGGTTGAACCCGGTGATGTCCTGGGCCGCGTGGTTGCTGGCCGCGGCGCAGATTCCGTTCTTCATCAATTTCTGGACGAGCATCTGGTGGGGCAAGAAGATCAAGAACGACAACCCGTGGGATGCCACCACCCTTGAGTGGTCGACCCCGACGCCGCCGCCGCATGGCAACTTCACCTACGACGTGAACGTCTATCGGGGTCCTTACGAATACAGTCGTGAGGATCATGAGGGTGACTTTTACCCGCAGTGGGAGGCCCCGAAACGGGACGAACCCGCTGAAGAACCAGCCAAGAAACCCGTCGCCTAAGTTTTCACCGCGCAAGCCTCAGACGCCTTCTTTCCATGGAGATTCCCTACACATTCACCGCCCGGAAGGACACCGGCCTCTTCAACTCGAAGATCGGTATCTGGCTCTTCCTCGCTTCCGAGGTCATGCTCTTCGGTGGCCTGTTTTCCGGCTACGTCTTCCTGCGTCTTTACGCTGATTATCCCTGGCCGGAGCGGGCCCTGCCGGTCCTGCCGGGTCTCATCAACACCTTCGTGCTGATCGGTTCTTCCGTGACGGTGGTCTTTGCCTGGGCTTCGCTGAAGATGCGGCAGTGGGGGCGGTTCCAGTTTTTCATGGGGATCACGATTTTCTGTGCGGTGATCTTCATGGTCCTCAAGGGTCTGGAGTACAACGCGAAGTGGCATCACCAGGCGGTGCGTCTGGATGATTTCACGATCCTTGAAGGGCACACCCACAAGGCCGAGCTCGATGAGCGCGGTCACCTGCACATCCACCATGAGCACGGCGCCGAGCCGACCGAGGAGGAGAAGAAGAGGCAGTTTCCGGCCAACGTGGTGGTGGTCGAGGCGGAGGAGATCAACTTCACCCTCGTGCGGGCCCATGATCCCTATGTGAAGGACATTCTGGCGAAGGCCAAGGAGCGCGGTGCGGTGCCGGTGCTCGCTGACAACGCCTTCTTCTATGGTTCGCCTAAAGATCTGCCGATCGACGCTGCGGAGCGCAAGAAGCTGGAGGATCAGCTGATCAAGTCCCACGCATCCGGCAAGGAAGCGGTGAGGTTCGGGGACAAAAAGGATTCCCTCTACATTCCGAAGGACACCCAGCTAACGGTCGATCTGTTGGACCGCGCCGAAGACGTCTATCTTGAGGCGCGGGCCATCAACGGGGAAGTGCGGACGAAGGTGCTGCGCAAACTCTGGAAAGATGCACGAGAGGCGGACAAAGAGGACCTTCCGAACTTCAAGTTGGCGGAGGGCATCCAGATCGATCCGGAGGAGCATCTTACCGGTCTCGTGGCCGAGGCGCCCTCGGCATTGACCTTCACGTTTGAGAAGCCGGTGGCGCTGCACTTCAAGCGCAGCCTGATCCGCGAGGGCGAGGGCAGCAGCAAGCTCAAGGATGACACCATCATCAAAGGTGCGGTGGCCAGCAGTCCGATGGGACTCGCCGTGGATGCGGTGGACCTCCGCTGGGTGGCCCAGCGGGCCCATGAGCAGGGCAAGGATCCGAAGACCGTGATCGAGGGACTCTGGATCATGGAGAACCCCGAGTTCAAGGAGATCTGGGAACGGCATTCCGCGCAGCTGGCAATCTTGACAGAGGAATTGAAGAAGGATGGCCGGGAGCCAACCGAGAACGACAAATACCGGATCGATTGGCAGGACCTGGTGGCCTTCCACCGCGCCCATGAGAAGCACCTCGAGCCTGGCTCGCCGGAGGTGGCGGACCTGCGGCCCGGGATGTTCGAGGGGATCACCGGTCCCAACCACAAGATCGAGGAGAACCAGCATGCCTTCTTCAGCATCGACATTCCCAACGAGAAGGTCGGCTTCGAGTCGCTCTTCACGCCGAAGTGGAACAACTACTACGCGATCTACTTCACCCTCACCGGCCTGCACGGTCTGCACGTGGTGGGTGGGGCGCTGGTGCTGGCCTACTACATGTTTTTCAGCAAGGGACTCTATCGCCGCAATCCGGAGTGGCTCGCCAACCGGGTGGAGATCGGGGGCCTCTTCTGGCACTTTGTGGACCTGGTTTGGATCTTCCTCTTTCCGATCCTCTATTTGATGTAATCCTTTAAACCGACAACGATGGCAGATTCCGTAGAAGAAATCAAAAAGGCGCAGAAGCTCTATATCCTGATCGGGCTGGTTCTGTTCGTCTTCACCGTGGTGACGGTGGCGGTGGCAACCCAACCGTGGCTGGACTTCGGGGCGCATGGCTTTGACAAGGCCGACATGACGATCGGTCTGTTGATTGCCACCGTGAAGGCGACCCTGGTGGGGGCTATCTTCATGCACCTCAACCACGAGAAGAAGCTCGTCTACTGGGTGTTCGGGTTGGGGATCATCATGGGCATCGCCCTGATGCTGCTGACCGCGCTGAGCTTTGCCGACCCGATCAAGTACGGCAACCCGAAGACCGGCGACGGCTTCTACAACCCTGAAATTCCCGAGATCAACTGACCCATGTCCCTGCGCGGCTTTCATATCGTCTTCGTGACGCTCACCATCTTCCTCAGCCTGTTTCTGGCGGTGTGGGGGTTTGGCTATGCGCCTGATGACGCGGAGGGAATGGCGAAGGTAATGGGAGTGATCGGGGTGGTGGGCCTGATTGTCATGCCGATTTACGGCGTCTATTTTTACCGCAAAGCCAAGAAGCTGATCCTCTGAACCGATGCAAACCGACTCCATCATCATGGCCTGCGCGACCTGCGCCAACAGCTTCAAGGAAGCTGGAGGAGAAGCGGCGGGTTGGGCGATCATGTTCATGGTGGCGATCATCGTCCCCATGGCTGCGGGGATCGTCTTTCTCATTGCCCGCATTGCGCGGCGGGAAGCGGCGGCCCTCGAACCTCAATTTCGCGACCAGTAACCCGACCCGACCAACCTTTCCTCATGACCCCGACCAAACTTCTCGGCATTCCGGAGAACTTCGCTGAACACGGCGGAGGCGTGGACCACTTGATCGACGTGGTGCACTACTTCATGGCGGCGCTCTTCGTGGGCTGGACGCTCTTTTTCTTCTACTGCTGTTTCCGTTTCTGGTGCCGCCGGAACAAGACGGCCTCCTACCGCGGGGTTCAGAGCCACGTATCCACGCACCTGGAGATCGGGGTGGTCATCATCGAGGCCATTCTGCTTCTTGGTTTCGCCTTCCCGCTGTGGACGGAGCGGACTGATCGCTACGCGGACATTCAGCAGCAGGATCCGGTCCGCATTCGCGTGATTGGCTATCAGTTTGCCTGGAACTACCACTATCCTGGTGCGGACGGGAAGTTCGGGCGCATCGACCGCCACCTCATTCAGAATGTGGGGGATCCCTGCATTGATCCCGCAGATCCGAATGGCTGGGACGACTACACGAGTCCGGTGCTGAAGATTCCGGTTGGCCGCCCCTGCATTCTGCAGGTGACCTCCACCGACGTGATTCACAACTACGCCATCGTCCCGATGCGGATCCAGCAGGATGCGATGCCCGGGGAGGACATTCCGATGTGGTTCCGGCCGATCCAGAAGCTGGAGACCTACGTGGTCTGTGCGCAGCTTTGCGGGGAAGGCCACGCGAACATGCGGGGGATCATGGAGGTGATCAGCGAGGGTGCCTACGACAGTTGGGAGGCCGAGCAATCGGCCGGGGCATCGGAGCGCAACAAGTCGAAGGAGCCTGGTTTGGCGCAGCAGTAGGGGGAAGCACTAATGACTCAGGACGCCGCGTTTGCTGGGGTTGGTGACGGCGGCGAGGAGTTTGGCGGCGTGTTGGGACCAGGTGGTCTTTGACGCTTCGGCGATGGCTTCGGCGAGGGTGCCGGGGCGCTGGAAGAGGATGCGGTAGAGGCGTTTGAGCTCGGTGCGTTGTTCGAGATTGAGGCCGGCGCGGCGGAGCCCGACGATGTTGAGTCCGGCCACGGT
Source organism: Verrucomicrobiota bacterium (assembly GCA_027619375.1). Classification (GTDB taxonomy): domain Bacteria; phylum Verrucomicrobiota; class Verrucomicrobiia; order Verrucomicrobiales; family Akkermansiaceae; genus JAPKDA01. Next base: position 35,215 of record JAQCFL010000009.1, read on the forward strand.
GTCTTCGCGGGTGGCCATGCAGTAGGGGGGGACGTCCTTGGAGATGGGGGCGTTGCCGGCGATCATGGCGAGGTCGCCGACGTGGAGGAATTGGTGGCAGACGGCGCTTCCTCCAATGAAGACGTTGTTGCCGACCTGGATGTGGCCGGCGAGTAGGGCGTTGTTGGCGAGGATGTTGCTGTTGCCGAGGCGGACGTCGTGGGCGAGATGGACCCCGGTCATGAGGAAGTTGTTATCGCCGAGGATGGTGTCGGTGCCGGGGGCGGTGGCGCGGTGGATGGTGACGTATTCACGGAGGGTATTGCGGTTGCCGAGGACCACCCCGGTCTCGGTGGCGGGGTCGAAGGTCAGGGACTGGGGATCGCTGCCGACCACCGCGCCGTGGCCGATGTGGTTATTGGTGCCCATGGTGACGCGGCCGGCGATCCAGGCATTGGCTCCGATGGTGCAGCCCGGACCGATGACGGCGGGGCCATCGATGAGGGTGTGGGGGCCCACCGTGACGTCGGGCGCGAGTTGCGCGGTGTCGGAGATGATGGCGGTGGGGTGGATGCTGGGCATGGGGAATTTTATCGGTGGGAGAGGGTGCCGGCAAATCTAGAAGTTTTGCATGTTTTGAATGATCTTGTAGAGGGGCAGACCCGCGGCGAAGTCGAACAACCAGATCAAGAGGAGATGGAGGAAGAGGGAGAAGGAGAAGAGGTAGAGGAAGAGTGCGGTCCGGCTTCGAAAGCAGACGATGAGCAGGGCAATGAAGCTGGCAAGGGAGAGGAGGGGGAGGCTTTGGACGATGAGGGGGTGGGATGACAGGAGATTGAAGAGTCCGGGAAGCTCGACACTTCCCATGTCTGCGTACATCTCCCGGGCATGGACGAGTTTTGTGGCGGCGACGAAGAGTTGAAGGGTGAGCAGAGGGGAGATGAGGCACGCGATGAGCTTGAGTCCGACGCGCAGATCGCGGAGTTGTTTTTCGGTGTCGAGGGCTGGCGTCATGGCGATTGGGAGGGTGCCTGAGGGAACACCCAATATCCAACAAGGAATGTCCAATTTCCAAGGGGGGGAGGTAGGGGACGGTCACTCCGTGCCGTCCGGCGGTTGGGCGGTGAGGTCCGGGGGAAGCCGGAGGAGTGTTTTGGCGTCGGCGTGTGCGGAGGATTTCGCCGCCGCAGGGACACCGGCAAGTGGGCGCCAGTGATAGAGAGGGAGGAGCGGAGGGGGTTGGGAGGTTTGGTATTTTGAATTTGGGGACTGGAGCTTATTTGGAAATTGGATCGTGGAAATTCGACGGGGCCAACCCGATAGATCGGAAAATTTCCACCCCCCCCAATTTCCAAATAAATTTCAAATCCATAGACCAATTTTCAAGGACTGAAGGCGGAACGCTTAGCCTGACGCCTATGCGGAGTCGCGGATTCGGATTTCCAAGGGGGAGAGGTGGCGTGGCTGTTCCGGTCGCATGCCTGCGTTTGTGGGCTGGGTGACGATGGAGGCCTGCGACCGGGACGGTCACGCCACCTGGGGCGATTTACAGGAGTCCCGATTCCTGGAAGGAGAAGTAGGGTTCGTGGTGGGGGGAGGGGCGGCCGATGATGAGGTGGTCGAGGAAGTTGACTTGGAGGAGGGCGGCGGCTTCGGCGATGCGGCGGGTGAGGTCGCGGTCGGCGCGGCTGGGACTCGGATCGCCGGAGGGGTGGTTGTGGACGAGGAGGAAACCGTGGGCGCGGTGGAGGACGACGGGGTGGAGGATGTCGCGGGGGTGGGCGATGGTTTCGTTGACGGTGCCGTCGGAGATGGTGAGGTAGCGAGTGGCGCGGAGGCGGGTGTCGAGGAGGGCGATGCGGAGGGATTCGCAGGGGAGGTGGCGCATTTGGGGGGCGAAGGTGTCGTAGGCGGCGATGGGGGAGTCGAGGGGGGTGAGGCGGCCGTGTTCGCGGGCCACGCGGGCACCGAGTTCGAAGGCGGCGGCCAGTTGGGCGGCTTTGGCGAGGCCGAGGCCGTGTTCGGCGGAGAGTTGGGAGAGGTCGAGCTGGCCGAGGGCGGAGAGGCCGCCGTGGGTTTGGAGGAGGCGGCGGCCGATCTCGATGGCGCTCTGGCCCTTGACGCCGACGCGGAGGAAGATGGCGAGGATTTCGGCATCGCTGAGGGCGGCGGCACCCTCGCGGGCCATGCGTTCACGGGGGCGGAGGGTATCGGGGAGGTCGTTGATGCGGATGTTCATGGCAGGTATTCTATGCATACGTTCAATCGAACATCAATCTTGCAATTGCTACGGGGCCAGTTTGGGAGGATGCTGGGGGGAATGGAGGAATTACCGGGGTTGATCGTGTTCTTTGATGCGGAGTGTCTGCTCTGCAATCGATCGGTGCAGTGGATGCTGCGGATGGATGGGGCGGGGCGGCTGAGTTTTGCGCCGCTGGGGGGGGAGACGGCGAAGGGGCTGGAGGAGGCCGGGGGGTTGCGG
>JAQCFL010000200.1 GCA_027619375.1 Verrucomicrobiota bacterium
ATCGTGAAAAGCGAAATACCGCCGAGAAACCGAACAAACCCACCCTGAAATCAGCTAAACTGTTACCAACCCAGCCACCCGAGAAAGGGGTCAGTCCTTGAAATCGAGCAATTGGCCCGAATGCCATTACGCTCAGGCCACCTGAATCCGGCTTTACGCGTACCCACCCCCTTGGAGCTCCCCCCCTCGACGAACCCGCCGAGAGGCGCTGACAGAAAAAGCGGCATGTGGATCAGTCGACACTCCTACCACCATTCTCACCCCCCTATCACTTCCATCATTTTGGTGGAAAAAGCCTCAAGCAGGCGGCGGCGGACAAGAAAGGGATTCAGGTAAAACGTTTTGACATTCTGAGCGCGGAGAAGCTGTCAGACTGACGGCAATGACAGCGACCGGCTACTCGTGGCCGGCTCACCAGATCGAACCCAATGGACGGCCGCGGTCGCCTGGATCTTCTGCGATCAACCCGTGGCTGGCACTGCCCTCCCCGGCCCTCGGCAGGCGCCAGCCCCCGAAATCCCCTCCGCGGCCGCCACCTCCAACGCGCTATCAGCACCTCACCACCCTCCATTCGCCCCCAAGCACCCCCCATCCAGACCAAATTACCAGTACTTGAACACCCCCCGATCGCCGCTACACTGGCCACCACGATTACATGAAGCTCTGCTCCTTTACCGGCCTCTTCCTGCTGGCCCTCCCCACCGCCACCTACGCCCAGGAAACCATCCCCACTCCGGCCGATCCCGCCGCCCCCGCGGACCTCAGCCTGCTGGAAATCGTCTCCCAGGGCGGCATCATGATGTATCCCCTCGCCCTCCTCTCCGTGGCGGCGGTCATCCTCATCTTCCTCTTCTTCATCACCATCCGCCGCGGCACCGTGGTCAGCGACCGCTTCATGCGCACCGCCGAAAGCCTCATCCGCAAGCGCGACTACCTCGGCCTCGTCAACTACGCCAGCCGCCGCGGCGAATGCGTCGCCCGCATCACCCAGAAATCCCTCGACTTCGCCACCAAAAATTCCGACGCCGCCTTCGTCGAGATCCGCGAGGTCGCCGAAGCGGAAGGCTCCCGCCAGGCCGGCATCCTCAACCAGCGCATCACCTACCTCTCCGATGTCGGCACCATCGCCCCCATGGTCGGCCTCCTCGGCACGGTCATCGGCATGATCCGTTCCTTCCTCGAAATCTCCCGCGGCAGCTTCGAGGGCGTCCGCCAGATGAAACTCGCCAGCGGCGTCTCCGAAGCCCTCGTCACCACCGCCGGCGGCCTCGTCATCGGCATCATCGCCATGATCTTCTACTCCATCTTCCGCGGACGCGTCCAACGATACATCTCCGAACTGGAGGCCGCCTCCACCCACCTCCTGGCCCTCATGTCCTCCCAGTTCCAACGCAACACCGTCATCCCCCCCGCCTCCGCCGCCGTCCTCCCGCCGGAAGCCTACGACATCCCCCGTAGCCAGCAACCCGCCCCCGTCCGCCCAAACCCGGATGACCACTACGGCGCCTGACCTTCCCCGCCCCGCGTGAAATTCAAATCACACACTCCCGAACCGGCCGCCTTCCAGCTGGCCCCGATGATCGATATCGTCTTCCTCCTCCTCATCTTCTTCATCGTCACCTGGCAGTTCTCGCGCTCCGAAATGGACCTCAAGGTCAGCGTCCCCACCTCCACCGAGGGACAGGACCCGCGCCGCAACTACCGCGAGATCATCATCAACGTCCGCGACAACGGCGAGATGGTCGTCGACAGCCAGGTTCTCACCGAGGATCAACTCTTCAACAAGCTCAACGCCATCTGGCGGGTGGATCCGAATCAACCGGTCCGCGTCCGCGGCGACGGAGTGGCCGACTGGCAGACCATGGTCGAAGTCATCGACATCGTCACCCGCGCCGGCATCTGGAACATCTCCTTCGCCACCCAGCGCCCCGGCGGCAATTGAGGACCACCCGGCGGATTCATCAAAACTTTCCGCCCCCGGCGACGATCTACTGACAAGCCGATGCCCATTCGATTCCTCCTGCCCCTCTGCCTCGCCGCCCTCCTGGCCGGAAGCGCCGTATCCCAGGAGCCCGCCAAACCCCTGCAGGCCGACCCCGCTGCGGACCAGTTCCTCGTCGCCCAACTCGCCTATCAGGAGGCCATGGAGACCGCCGACCCCAAACTGCAAAAGGCCAATTTCGACGCGGCCCTCCTCCAATTCAGCCGCTTCCTTCGCTTCCACCCCGAGCACCCCGACGCCGTGCAGGCCTGGTATTACTCGGCCGTCTGCTACCAGAAAACCAATCAGCAGGAATCCGCCCGACGCTGCCTCAACGCCGTCGTGGAGGATGGAAAGACCGGCCCCCTCGTCGGCTCCGCCGCCTACCAACTCGCCACCCACCACTACGACAGCAAGACCTACGTCACCGCCGAACCGCTCTTCGCCCTCGCCAGCACCGAGAGCGACAACGTGGCCACCCGTCAACTCGCCCTCTACCGCCGGGCCCTCTGCTTCCAGAAACTCGACAAGCCAAAGGAAACCATCGCCATCCTCGAACAGGTCCTCGCCGATCCCGAGTCCCCCTTCCATGACCGCGCCGAAAGCGCCCTCGCCTTCTACTACAAACAGAACGACCGCCCCGACGACGCCCTCGCCCTCTTCGAGAAACTCGCCACCGGCAAGGACCCCAAAACCAAGGCCGACGCCACCCTGCAGGCCGCCCTCATCGCCCGTGACCTCGGCAAGTCCGACCTCGCCCGCACCTACTTCGAAAAAATCCTCGTCACCCCCGGCCTCGACCAATGGAAGGGCGAGGCTCAACTCTCCCTCATCAGCGAAGCCTCCCTCGCCGGCAACCACGCCCGCGTCCTCGAACTCGACAAGTTGGGCCGCTTCAAACTCAGCAAGGACCAGGAGGTCCGCCGCATCCTCCTCCTTATCCGCTCCCACGAGGCCCTCGGCCAAAAGGAGGCCACCGTCCCCCTCTACCAGGAACTCGAACGCCTCTCCCCCGGCAGCAAAACCGGCTTCGAGGCCTCCTACGTCCTCCTCACCCGCCAATACGGTGCCGGTGCCAGGGACTTCGCAAAGCAGGCCACCGAGTTCCTTGATCGGTACGCCAAGGACCAAGCCAACGACGGCCGCACCCACAACGTCCGCCTCATGCTCGCTGAAACCCTCTACAAGGCGGAGGACTACAAGGCGGCCGCCCAAACCTACGCCGCCATCGACCTCAAACACCTCGACCCCGAAAACCTCGTCGGCGTCCGCTACCGCCTCGCCAACGCCCTCCTCGAATCCGGACAACTAAAGGAGGCCCTCGCCGCCATCGAGGCCTTTCTCGCCCACCACGCCACCGACAAGCGCGTCCCCACCCTCCTCGCCAAACGCGCCGACGCCAACGCCGCCGCCGGCAACCGCGAAGCCGCCCTCCGCGACTACGAAAGCCTCATCGCCAACAACAGCGACCCCGCCCTCACCGAATACGCCTGGGCCCAAAAAGCCTCCCTCCACAAGGACGCCGATGAATTCGAGGCCTTCCTCGATTGCCACCGCCACCTCGCCGCCGACTTCCCAAACCGCAGCGCCGAGAATAAAACCGCCTCGGAGTTCTGGACCGGCTGGGCCCTCTTCCGCCTCAACAAACTCGAGGAATGCATCCCACACCTCGAAAAAGCCCGCCTCGCCGACCCCAAATTGCTCGGCCGCGAATCCACCATCCACCTCGCCCTCGCCCACTACTCCCTCCAGAATCTCCCCGCCCTCGAAGCGGAACTCGATCGACTCCTCGCCGACGACTCGCTCGACAAGGTCGGCCGCAACGTCTTCGGCTGGGTCGGCGTGAAGATCGCTTCCGAAGAGGAAGACTACCGCCGCGCCTGGAAATACCTCCCCCATGCCGTCGACCTCGCCAAACCCACCGAAACAAAAACCCTCGTCTGGCGGGCCTACGCCAAGGCCGCCGTCGAAAATGGCGAGTTCCCCAGCGCCATCCCCGCCCTCGCCATTCTCCTCGAACGCGATGAAAACGATTTCCTCAAGGCCGAGTCCCACTACCTCACCGCCCGCAGCCTCTTCGGCCTCAACGACCTCCAGAAGGCCCACACCGCCGCCGAGGACGCCCTCGGATTGAAACCCCAGGGCCGCCTCAACGCCGACATCCGCCTCCTCCTCGGCGACATCGCCCTCGGCGAAAACGACCCCTCCACCGCCGCCAAATACTATGTCGTGGTCGCCGAACTCTACTCCGACAACGACCCCTCCGTCGCCGTCGCCGCCCTCCGCCGCGCCGCCGCCGCCCTCGAAGATCTCGGCACCCCTGCCGCCCTCGCCGATGCCAAACGCTACCGCGAACGCCTCAAAACCCTCGAATCCCCCCCCTCCCCGCCTCCCGGTGGTTGAATTCCCCCCGGCTTCGTGCCAGAACCATCCCACATTCTTCTGTGCCGACTCTCCGCATACCTTCCGTCGGGCGCAGGCCTTCCGCCTCCCAGTCGCCGTTCCGCCTCGTGCTGCTCCTCATCGCGACGCTCACCTCCGTCCTCATCCCCCCTCACGCCCACGGCCAGGCACAGGCCTTCGACCCCGTCACCGACCGCTTCCTCCGCGCCGAGCGCATCTTCGAATACGGCCGTGACTCGAAAAACTACCAGGAAAGCCAGCACGCCCTGCGCACCGCCATCCCCATGTTCGTCCAGTTCCTCGCCGAGGCCCCACAACATGAGCAGGCCCAACAGGCCACCTACCACCTCGGCATGGCCTACCTCCTCACCGGCGAACTCCAACGGGCCGACGACACCTTCCAGGGCATCATCCACCAATACCGCACCGGACACTACGTCGCCACCGCCGCCTACCGCCTCGCCGCACAACGCTACAACGAACAAAATTGGCTCGCCGCCTCGCCCCTCTTCTCCTTGGCCGCCAAGGAATCCGAAAAGGACGACCTCCGGCAAAAATCCCTCTACTACGATGCTCGTTGCCTCATCCTCGGCAAACGTCCCGACCTCGCCATCCCCCGCCTTGAGTCCATCATCACCGACCGCGGCAATCCCTACGCCGATTACGCCCGCCTCGCCGCAGGCCAACTCCAGGCCGCCGCAGGCAAACACGAGGAGGCCCTCCTCCAGTTCGAAGCCCTCCTCGGCCCCACCACCGCACCCCAGGAACGCGCCCAAGCCTTGCTCTCCGCCGGCGAATCCGCCGCCAAACTCGGCAAGACCGAACTCGCCGAAAATTACCTCAACCAGGTCCTCTCCACCGTCGGACTCGATCCCAAATTCAAGGCCCGCGCCCAAATCGGACTCATGGAGGCTCGCTTTCAGGACGGCGACTACGCCGCAGTCCTCGCTCTCATGGACAAGGGCGAATTTCCCGGCGAAGACTCCATCCAGGCCCAGGTTTACATGCTCGCCGGCCGGAGCCTCGCCAAACTCGGCCGCCACCACGAAGCCCCCCGATACTTCTTCAACGTCGAACGCCTCGCCCCCCTCTCCGCCCTCGGCTTCGAGGCCAGCTACCGCCGCCTCGTCAGTTTTTACCAGGTCGACAACCCCAACCTCGCCGCACAATGCGATGGCTTCGAACGCATCTACGGCGAACCCTTCAAGGACCACCAGTGGCTCCATCAGGCCAAACTCCTGAAGGCCGAATCCCTCTTCCATCAGGGCCGCATCACCTCCGCCGCCACCGCCTACTCGGAAATCGATAGCGAAAAGGTTCCCGCTGAAACCCGCGCCGCCCTCCTCTTCCGACGCGGCTGGTGCCTCAGCGAATCCGGCGACTATAACGGAGCCACCCAGAGCCTCTCCCTCTACCTCGAGAAATACCCCGACGACGAACACTTCCTCGAAGCCCTCGCCCAACGCGGCAAGGCCTACCTCGAACTCGACCAACTCGTCGCCGCCAGCAACGACTTCGAGCGCCTCATCGAGGCCAAGCCTCCCCGCGAGCTCGCCGCCTTCGCCCAGCAGAACAGCGCCCGCATCAACCGCGAACAACGCGATTACCAAAAAATGATCAATCGCTACCAGTCCCTCCTCGACGATTACGGCACCCTCCGCGAGGACACCATCGCCAATGCCAATTACTGGATGGGCTGGGGCTACTTCAAACTCGAAAACTGGGACAAGGCCATCACCCACCTCGAACTCGCCCGCTCCCTCGTCCCCGAGTTCTACGAGGCCCCCGCCACCACCCATCTCATCCTCGCCGCCTACTCCGCCCAGGACGCCACCCGCCTCAAGGTCGAAGTCGCCCGGTTCAAAAAACTATCCCCCGAACAAAACCTGCCGAAGAAGATGCTCACCTGGCTCGGCCTCCAACTCTTCCAAAACAACGACTTCGCCGGAGCCGACGAATACCTCACCATCGCCAGCGACTACGACGAACCCTCCCGCACCGATCTCATCATCTGGCGCCACCTCGCCAAGGCCAGACTCAAGACCAAACACCACGACCGCGCCCTCGCCGCCGTCGAAATCGTCCTCACCCGGGAAGACAAGGACTTCTGGAAGGCCGACGCCCTCCTCGACAAGTCCCACATCCTCCTCGCCCTCGGCAAACCCGACGAGGCCCGCACCAGCGCCCACGAAGGCCTCGCCCTCAACCCCAAGGGCACCGTCAAGGCCGGCCTCCTCATGACCCTCGGCACCCTCGCCGAACAACGCGCCGACTTCGACAGCGCCGCCGCCAATTTCCTCAACACCGCCGAACTCTTCCCCGACGACGCCGACATCAAACCCTACGCCCTCCACCGCGCCGCCAACGCCCTCGACCAGGCCGGACGCAAGGACGAGGCCGCCAACCTCCTCGCCCAACTCCAACGCGAGTTCCCCAATTGGAAGGCCCCCAAAGAGTAGTTCCCCTCCTCCTCCCCCCTCGCCCACCCTCCCCCAGTT
>JAQCFL010000201.1 GCA_027619375.1 Verrucomicrobiota bacterium
GCCCCTCCCCGCCGCCCGCGTCAGCGTGGCCGGCGACACCGTCTTCCTCCACCTCCCCGGCCGCCCCGCCGTCGCCATCTACCACTCCGAGTTCAACCTCCGCAGCGCCATCACCTCACCCGACGGCAAACTCGTCGCCATCGTCCAAGGCACCGGATCCGCCGGCGACTGGATCACCTTCCTCCACCGCATCGACCAGACCAACGGCAGCCGCTTCATCGCCGAACCGCTCCACGACGCCGGCATGACCCCCGATCAATCCCAACTCTGGCTTTCCGATCAACAGGGCAAACGCCTCTACACCTTCGACATGACCGTCACCCCGCCCAAACAAACCGGCCATCTCGACCTCGGCATGGGCGGCCACGGCTGGATCACCTTCTCCCTCGACGGCCAATACGCCTACTCCCACACCCCCGACATCTTCGACGTCAACACCCGCAAAAAAGTCGCCACCCTCCGCGATGAACACGGCCAGAAATTCGCCTCCTCCAAATTCATCGAAGTCCACCTCGACAACGGCAAGGTCGTCAAGGTTGGCAACGAGTTCGGCCTCGGCCGCGCCCCAAATTAGCCTCCCCAGAAGGGTGGGACCGCCCTCCCACCGCCTCTCCTCCCTCACCGCCGCCAGACCTCAACGTCCCGACCCCCCAACCATTCACCGTGCCCTGCCGCCTCCTCTTCTCGATCGCCACCCTCCTCACCGTCGCCCAACCAAAAACCAACTCACCACCTCCCCCTCGACCAAGCCAACACCCAAGCCGCCGAACTCACCAAACAAATCCAGGCAACGGCCCCCAAGCCCCCCTTCAAGTAACCTGCCGCGAATGCAGCTCAGTTCTGCATGTCTCCCCAACCCCACCATGGGAGCCAGCTACGCCACTGTTGACGCTGAGAAGTTCGGAACTCATCGGCGAAATCGATCTTATATGTGCCGCATTCGTTACTCGCAACGTCGCCGACTTCGAACCCAACCGCGTCCCCGTCATCAATCCGTTTCGGTGACCACTCACCCCTGCTTCTCAATATAATCCAGCAGCAACCGCACCCCCACCCCCGTCCCGAGCGCTCCGCCCTGATAGTCCCGCTCCGTCGCCCCCCACGCGCTCCCCGCAATATCCAAATGCGCCCAGGGAATATCCCCCACGAAGTTCGACAAAAACGCCCCACCCGTCGAGGAGCCCGCCCCGGTGCCCGGACTGCTGATGTTGCGCAGATCTCCCACCTTCCCCTTCATGTCCCGCTTGTGAAACTCCAGAATCGGCAGCGGCCAAACCCCCTCCCCGGTCGCCTGACCCGACGCCACCAACGCGCCGATCAGCGCCTCGTCGTTCCCCATCGCCCCGGTCAATTCATGCCCCAGCGCCACCACCACCGCACCGGTCAACGTGGCGAGATCGATCAGCACATCCGGCTTGATCGTCCTCCGCGCATGGGCCAGCGCATCGGCCAGGATCAGTCGGCCCTCCGCATCGGTATTGAGTACTTCGATACTCGTCCCGTCGCACGCCGTCACCACATCGCCCGGCTTGTTGGCCATCCCGTCCGGCATGTTCTCCGAAGTCGGCACCAGCCCGTGCACCTCCACATCCGGCTTCAGCGCCGCCAAGGCCTGAAACACCCCCAGCACCGCCGCCCCACCCGACATGTCGTACTTCATCTCGTCCATCTTCGCGGACGGCTTGATGCTGATCCCGCCCGAATCAAAGGTCAGCCCCTTCCCGACCAGGCAAATTTTCCGCCGCGCCTTCTTCGCCGGCTTGTAGCTGAGATGAATCAGGTAGGCCGGCTCCGACGACCCCCGCGACACCGAAAGCAACGCCCCCATTTTCAACCGGGTCATGGCCTTCTCGTCGAGCACCGTGACTGTGATCGCCGCCGAGCCCCGCGCGATCCGCCGAGCCTCGCTCACCATGTCCCGCGGCCGCATGTGGTTGGCCGGCATGTCCTGCAGCCGTCGCGCCAGACAATTCGCCCCCCCGGTGATCTCCCCCCGCCGCACCCCCGCCAGCAACGCCGCATCACCATGAATTGCCAGTCGCCCCAACACCGTGGGCGCCTTGCGCAAAAAATCGGTGAGCTGGTAGGACCCCATCATCGCTCCTTCCGCCAGGGCCTGCCCGAAACCGCCCGCCTTCCTGCCGAACACCGCACCCGTCCAAAGCACCGCCGAGCCCGCCCCGATCTTCCCGGCCTTCTTCACCGCAATCGCCGCGCACCGCCGCACCACCTCCAACTCCGGCTCCCCCTTGCCCAACCCGATCATCAACACCCGCTTCGCGGGCCCTCCAATCGCATCGGTCAGGCGGGTCTCCCGCTCCGTCCCACCAAACGTCTCCAGCGCAATTTCGGGAACCGTGACGCCCGCCGGCAAGTTCACCTTCACGCCCTCCTTTCCCAAGACAACAAGGAGTTCGGTCTTCGTGAGGCGGGCGGCGGCGGACTTGCAGGTGATCTTCATAGGCTGAGGCCGCCCACCATGCCCGAATTCGGACCCAAGGAAAGTCTGATCCCGCATCCGGAACACTCCAAACGCGTCCCCGGACAAACCATAGCTCCCCGCTCAAACCACCTTGACCCCCAGCCCCGCAACCGTTGGGGAGGAGAGAGCGCATCCCGACTACCTCCGGTATGTCTTGCGACTGCGCCAACCTACTGTTTACCTCATACCATGGCGCGCAGCCCCTTGGAACGAAACAGCGTTCACCTCAGCGGAACGGGTTCCCAACCCATCATGTTCGCCCACGGGTTCGGCTGCGATCAATCGATGTGGCGCTTCGTCGCTCCCGCCTATGAGGATCGCTTCAAGGTCGTCCTCTTCGACTACGTCGGCTGCGGACACTCCGATTGGGATGCCTATGATCCCGAACGCTACAGCACCCTCGAGGGCTATGCCCGGGACATCATCTAAATCGCCCGCGCCGCGGAACTGCGCAACATCGTCTATGTCGGACACTCGGTCAGCAGCATGAACGGCCTGCTCGCCGCCCGCCTCGCCCCGGAACTCTTCTCCCACCTCGTCCTCCTGGTTCCTTCCGCTTGTTATCTGAACCACCCGCCGGACTATGTAGGTGGATTCAACCGCGAAGATCTCGAGGGCCTCCTCGACCTCATGGAAAGAAACTTCCTCGGATGGGCCAGCCTCCTCGCCCCCCAGGTCATGAGCAACGCGGACCGTCCCGAACTCACCGCCGAACTCGAAAGAAGTTTCTGCGCCGCCGATCCCGAAATTTCCCGGATATTCGCCCGGGTCACCTTCCTCTCCGACGACCGCGCAAACGTGCAGCCTTTCGATCCCCCACCCCTGATCATCCAATGTCGGGAGGATCTCATTTCCCCGGAGGGCGCCATTCAATACATGCACCACCGCCTCCCCGGCAGTGTCCTGAGCAGCCTCCCCATCGGCGGTCACTGCCCACACATGTCCCACCCGCACGAAACCATCGCCGTCATCGATGAGTATCTCGAGCGAGAGGGCCTCCCCCGACGCTCCTAAGCCTCCACCGCCATGAGCCCCTCCACCCCCACCAACCTCTTCGGCACAATCCTCTGCGACAACGATGTCTGCATCGAATCCGTCAACGAGTGCTTCGCGGAATGGCTCGGCTACCCGGCCGGGGACCTGCTCGGCAAATCCTTCGGAACCCTTCTCACCGGTGGTGGCCAACTCTACTTCCAATCCCTGTGCCTCCCCATTCTCAAATTGGAAGGCACCATGGAGGAGGTCTACCTCTCCCTCCGCACCAAGGAAGGACAAGCGCTGCCGGTCATGTTCAATGCCACCACCCACCCCCGCGAGGTGGGCTTTGGCCTGGAATTTGCCTTCGTCCGCATCGTCCGCCGGGCCCGCCTGGAGGACGAACTGCTCCGCGCCAAAAAACTGGCCGAGGCCGCCAACGAGGCGAAGGCCAAGTTTCTCGCCATGATGACCCACGAACTGCGCAACCCCCTGCAGACGCTCTCCCTCACCACCAACCTCCTTCTCGAAGAGTCGGCCGGACCCATCACCCCCCCACAACGCGAACTTCTGGAAGCCAGCGATGAAGCCGCCGGGAATCTCGCCCGCCTCATCGACGACATCCTCGACTTCGCCCGCATGCAGTCCCACGGGGTCAAAATCGAATCCACCCGCGTCCCCGCCAGTGAGGCCCTCCAGCGAGCGGAAGCCCTCCTCCTCCCCAGACTCCGACAAGCCGGAATCGACTACCAGGCCCACCCCGTGCCCGATCAGATCATCATGGAAGGCGACCCGAAACGCATCCAACAAATCCTCCTCAACCTCCTGACCAACGCCATGAAGTTCACCCCCTCGGGTGGCCGCATCTCCACCCGCATTCTGGAAGCCGACGGTCAGGCCCATATCGAAGTCGAGGACAGCGGCTGCGGAATCTCCCCCCAAAACTTGCAACGCATCTTCGATGCCTTCGTGCAACTCGATCCACCCCCACGCGAGGCCAAGGGAGGCGGCCTGGGCCTCGCCATCAGCCGCGACCTCGCCCGAGCCATGCGCGGCAGCCTCCACGTCCGCAGCACCCCCGGCGTCGGCTCCGTCTTCACCCTCGCCCTCCCCCTCGCCCCCCGCTTCGCCGAAACCAGCTGACCCCGCCCCCGCCCTTTTGGGGTCAGTCCTTGAAATCGAGAAGACTAGTTCCCGACAAACAACCAGGAGATCGGACCGTGGCCGCCCGTCGGAAGAACCGTTGCCGCAAAAGGGCCAATGGGGCTGCCCCATGAAGGGGCGGCACAAAAGCCCCGCTTCAGCGTGAGCCAAAGCGGGGCTTCTAATAGAGGAGCAAGTCCGGCTTCCGAGCCCGGGTCCGCCCTTAATCGTAGGCGTTCTCCCCGTGGGCCGTGGTATCGAGGCCCTGTTCTTCGGCCCGTTCGTCGATCCGCAATCCGCCACAGCACAATTTCGCAATGAACAGCGCGATCACTGAAACCCCGGCGCTCCAACCAATCGTGACCAGAACGCTGAGGACCTGCTTCATGAGCTGCCCGTCCCCGTGTTCATATCCCTCGCGAATAAAGACGCCGGTGAGGATGGCTCCGATGATCCCGCCGATGCCGTGAACACCGAAGACATCGAGGCTGTCATCATACTTCAGCTTGTGCTTCACGACCGTCGCAAAGAAATAGCCCGCCAACGAGGAGAGCACCCCGATGACGATGGCCCCGAGTACCGTAGTGCTGCCGGAAGCGGGCGTAATGGCGACAAGACCGGCCACCGCTCCCGTGGCCACACCCACCGCGGTCGGCTTCTTGCTGATGATCCATTCCAAGGCCATCCAGGTCATCACCCCTGCAGCCGTGGCGACTTGAGTGACCAGCATGGCCATCCCGGCGCTGCTACCGGCCCCACCGGCGCTTCCGGCATTGAATCCGAACCAGCCAACCCAGAGGAGCGCGGCACCTATCGCGGTGAAGGGAACGCTGTGGGGCATGAGCGGTGCGGAACCGAAGCCTTTCCGCTTGCCGACCATGATACAAGCCACCAGTCCGGCGATGCCGGCATTGATGTGCACCACGGTGCCGCCTGCAAAATCAATGACCCCCCACTCGGCGAAAAGACCGCCACCCCAGGCCATGTGCCAGACGGGGAGATAGGAACCGATCGTCCAGAGCGTGACAAAGATCAGCACGGCCGTGAACTTCATGCGCTCCGCAAATGCCCCCACTATCAGGGCCGGGGTGATGATGATGAAGGTCATCTGGAACGTGATGAACACACTTTCCGGGATCGTTCCGACCAGTCCCTTGTCGGTCAGATTCTTCAACATCAGGTTATCCATGTTCCCAAAAAATCTGCCTCCTTCGCCTGCGGCGAGAGAGTAGCCGAAGACGACCCAGAGGAGGGACATGATGCCGGCAATGGCGAAGCACTGCACGAGCACGCTGAGCACGTTCTTGCGGCGGACCAGACCACCATAGAAAAGAAACAGCCCCGGAAGGGTCATCAGCAGCACCAACACCGTGGAGGTGAGCATCCAGGCGGTATCGCCGGTATCGAGTTGGGGTTCGGCCTCCTCTGCGAGCACCGGGACGGAACTGAGGAGGAGGACCATGGCGGAAAATAGCCACTTCCACCGGAGGGATCGGGTGTTTGGATTCATTGCACTTTGGTTGTTTGATTCAAAAATCGGACCGGATTGCCCTGTGATCGGGCACCATCCGGTGGATTCGTGATTGCTGGAGACAGGCGTCGAAGCAGAATTAGTGCCAACTTGGGCGCTGCATGAATTTATTTCATGGCGTCGATCCGGCCTCCATCCCGAGAACCCGGCCGGTGATCGGTCCTCGTTCCACTTGGGTCATACATGAACCCTCCTCTCCCCCGCCGGAGATCCCACCAACAGATCACCGACTCCCTCCGCTCCTCGCCTGCCGCGTTCAAATCCCTCACCTTCCTCTGTGAGTAGCTCCCTCCCTCAAACGCCATGACCCCACCCTCGCTTGACGGGGGTGGGGTCATGGCGGACAGGGTTTTCTGCCGCCTTCTTTGCTCGTTTTCCTTTTTTCATGGGCGTTCATTCGGATTAGGGTTGAGAGGGGTTCCGCAGAATACCACGTCTTCGCCGGTCGGCTTTTGTGGAATCCTTGTGGAAAACACCTCGTTCTGTTTTCGGCAGCGATTCCCTGATCCCCAGCGCTCACCCCGGAAGCATCCCCCGCCGTTTGACGGCCTGGATCTGCTCAGTGGGATGACGGCGGTAATCATGGGACTCTCTGCGTCTCCTCATCTGCCATGGTGCCGCCACCGATCAAGGGCGAATGTCACATCTTTGAAAGCCTCAACGAATCCTGCGAAAACG
>JAQCFL010000010.1 GCA_027619375.1 Verrucomicrobiota bacterium
TTCTCGTTGCCTCCCTATTAGCCGCCTTGTTTATGTCGGCTACTACTGCCCATGGGGACACCTCGATTCTTGAGCAGGAGCGGGAACGAAGGTCGGCGCAGGCTCTTGAGGCGCAGCAGGAGTTGTTGCGTGGTGACCGGGCCTACGAGGCTGGAAACTATGAAGAGGCGGTGGTGGCCTATGCGGCGGCACGCGGACTTCTTGGTCCAGCGGCCCCCACCAATGCACTTTGGAAAGCCAGCGCCGAGCGGTATGCGCAGGCCTCCGTGGAGCAGGCCCGGCACTTGGCCAAAACCGGCAGCCAGGAAGAAGCGCACGCTTTGCTCGACACCGTCCTCAGAGCGGATCTTGCACCCGGTCACAGCGGCGCCACCCAACTGAAGGCCCAGATTGACGATCCGCTGCACTACAATCCTGCCCTGACTCCCGAGCACGTGGGTGAAGTGGATAAGGTGCGACGTCTGCTCTACGAAGCGGAGGGATTTGCCTCGCTCGGCCGCTACGGACAGTCGCTGGCATTTTACGAAGAGGTGCTGCGGCACGATCCGACCAATACGGCAGCGCGTCGCGGAATGGAGGCGGTGCATCAGCAGGTGGCCCTGTACTCGGACGCGGCGAGCGACGAGACCCGTGCGACGATGTTGGCGGCGGTCGATGAGGCGTGGGAGATCAAGGTGAATCCGATTGATTTCGAGGCCAATCTCAATCCCGATATCGAAGGGGGGATGGGCCCTGGGGGACGCTCGGCGGAGGAGAAACTGCGCTCCATCATTGTTCCCCAGGTCGACTTGGAAGGCGTGAATCTCAGCGAGGCAGTCGAGTATCTCCGGCAGATGTCCGCGAGCCTCGATCTGCTCACCCCCGATCCGGAGCAGCGTGGAGTCAGTTTCGTGGTGGATCTGGGGACGGGGGAATCGGATGTCGCGAAGCGGATCTCGACGACGCGTTTCGATCTGAAGCTGCGCAATGTGCCGATCGGAAAAATACTTAAATATATCAACGAGGCGACCGGGACGGCCACCCGAGTCGACGAATATGCGGTGACCGTTCGTGCGGTGGGTGTGACTGACACCGACCTGGTGACGAGGAGCTTTCGAGTCCCGCCGGATTTCCTCAGTCGCGAGGCGATCGGGGAGCCGGCCGCCGATGATGATCCATTTGCACCGGAGAAGGGTGGAAACCAGGGTTTGCTGCCGCAGCGGCTGTCGCCGCAGGAGTTTTTGAAGAGCAAGGGTGTTTCGTTTCCGGAGGGGGCCAGCGCCAGCCTGAACGCCCGCACCAGCACCCTGCAGGTGACCAACACAAGGGTGAATGTCGATTTCGTGGAACAGGTCGTGGCAGCCATTACGGAGAAGGAACCGGTCGTGGTGGTGATCGAGGTCCGCATCATCAATACCTCACAGGAGCTTCTGGAGGAGCTTGGTTACGATTGGATTACGAGCGGCGGCCATTTGAATGGCGGTCTGTATATGAACGGTGGAACGCCGGGGAATGGAACGGGGATCGCTGATTTCACTGCCCCTGGCTTTGATGGAGTCACCAGCGGACTCCGCAGTGGGGAGGCGACGAGGAGCGATGACACGGTCGACACGCTGATCAGAAGTGGCTTTGCGAGCAATGACCAGGAGGGGGCCCGTGCCCCTGGGATCATCAGTTTGGTGGGTGCCTGGGATTCCGGCACGGTCGGCGTCCTGCTACGGGGGCTTGATCAGCACAAGGGCATCGATCAGATGTTCAAGAAGACGGTGGTGACGCGTTCGGGGCAGAAGGCGGTAATCGAATCGGTCATCGAGATGATCGTCCCCACGGAGTATGAGCCCCCACAAGTTTCCATCGCGTCTGGCGGGGCGGCCGTTGATCTGATCACTGGGGAGGCGGCAGCGGCCTCGACCACCTTTGCGACACCCTCCACGCCGACGGCGTTCGAGACCAGAAAGCTGGGATGCATGTTGGAGGTCGAACCACTGGTGGGGCCGAACCGACAGTATGTGGAGCTTTCCCTCCAGCCCACCGTGCGCCGCTTTGATGGATTCATTGACTACGGCACACCGATCAACGGTGGTAACTCCAGCTTCGGCATCAACTTCGGTGGTATCGGGGTGCCCGGAGTCCCAACTTTCAACCAGTCCTCAAATTTCGGTGAGTTGACAGCGAACTCCATTTTGATGCCGGTCTTCAGTGTGATCCGCTCCAACTCCAACCTGACCATCGCGGACGGGGAAACGGTGGTGATGGGTGGGCTGCTGGAAGACCATCATTTCAAGTATGAGGACAAGGTGCCGATTCTGGGCGACCTTCCGCTCGTCGGCCGGTTCTTCCGATCAGAATCGGAGAGCAGCAACCGGAACGCTCTGGTGATCATGGTGACGGTGCGGCTTGTCGATCCTTCCGGACACCCCTACCGCGGTCGTTAAAGACCGACGCTCCGGTTCTCCCACATGTCCAAGCAGCAGTCAGATCCTCAAAGTTACTCTGTGGATGAGATGATGGAGCGCTTGCGTGACGGCGAGCGGGCCAAGGAGGAGCAGGTGCCAGGTGAGTTGGTGACCCGGCCGGATGGAACCCAGGTGATGAGGGTGCGCAAACGGAAGCGCCGTACCGAACAGCCCGAGAAGGCCGCGCCCGAGAAAAAGCGTTACAGGTCCATTGCCGCACTTCTTGTTCTCTCGGTGGTGCTCGTCCTTGCTGCGGGAGTGAGTGTGGTGGTGTTGATGGCCCGCTACAACAGCGCCAGCTTTCACGACGAACTGGAGGGGGCCCTGGGCGAGTCGGCGGGTGCGAAAACAGCGATCGAAGGCATGTCGGTCACTCCGCTCGCCGCACGGGCCAAGACCCTTCGTGTGGACTGGGGCGACGACCGCGCGATGAAATCGCTCTCGTTGGCGGGTTTGAATGCCGATTTGAGTCTGGGTGGGTTCATATTTGGGGAATGGGATGGGCAGGATGTCGTGGCGGACTCCGGGGAGCTGGTGATTGGCGGCACGGGCAGCGGCAGGGTTGATCGCGTCAGGGTGCCGGGGCCATTCGCCTTTTCGGGATATCGGTGTGATTTCATGAACATTATCCTCGGCGAGCAGGGTCAGGGCTCGCTGTTCAAGAACACCGAATTGTCGATGCGATCCGGACCGGCGGGGGAGACCCAATTGATTCTGCGCAATGGGGAGGCCCTCTTGAAGCGCTGGAAGCCGCTGTCCATCGACTATGGCATGGCGGAGTTGATCGACGGCGGGATGAAATTCGTTTCCCTGCGGATGAAGCCGAAGGAGGGATCCGGGGAGATCACTTTGACCAGTGAGGAGATCCTGCGGGAGGGGGAGGACGTGATGCTGAATGTGCAGTTGGAGGATTTTCCCCTCAGCACGTTCATGGGCCCGGAATTGGGGGAGCTTCTGGATGGTGAGGTCTCGTGTGAGAACGGAACCTTGCGTTTTGAGAGTGCTTCGCTGGGCGCTTCCGAGTTGCGGGTGGAATTCTCCGGAAAGTCCGCTTACCTGCACCGCATTCCCTTTCTCAACATCCTGCGCACACAATTGGGGGATTCGGAATTCGAGAAGCCGTATTTCAAATCTGTTCAGGGAACCTTTGTGCAAGGGCGGGATGGAACCCGCATTCAGAATTTGGAGCTGACCATTCCCTATCTGATGGCAGTGCGGGGTTACATCGAGGTGGACCCGGAAGGGGCGCTCGGTGGCCGCCTGGCGGTTGGAATCGGGGAGGGCAAGATCATCACCTCCGCCAATCGCAAGAGATCCGCCGTCTTTTCCGATCCCCAGGAGGGCTTCTGCTGGGTGACGATCAATCTGAGCGGCACCGTTGAGGATCCGATAGACGACCTGCAGGCGTTGCTGCAGAAGGCCGCCCAGGAAGCGGCCCAGCGAAGCCGCGGGGTGGATGGTGAGTAGGGCCGACCTTCGAGGGCAGTGCAGACAGATCGTTTTGAACCGGGAGAGCCGCAGTTATGGATTGGAGCTTGCCGCTGACTGCCAATTCATTGAGACTGCCGTTGTCTGCTGACAGTGCATTCCTGTTTGCTGACAGTGCATTCCTATGAGTAAAGTGGATCCATTTAGTTCCCGGTTCGAGGTCTTCGGGCGTGAGGCGCGTCAGGTCGTGCCGGATATCAATGGCAGGGCTTTCGAGCTTCTCCTTGGCCGTTTGACTCCCAACCCCGGAGCGGACGGACGGGTGATCCTGCTGAAGGCACCCCGGGCGGGTTTCGGGAAGTCCTTGTTGATCCAGCGGGTTGCGGAAACGCTGACTTCGGACCACCATTTTGTGAAGGTTGGATTGATCGGTGGCCGCATGATCGAGGCCTCCTCGGTGTTGGAGTGCGTGTTGGAATCCCTGTGTCATGTCCTGCCGGCATCGGAGGGTTTGACCATGCTCGATCTGGTGGCGCGACGGATCATCGCCCGGGGTTTGGAGCCATTGGTCCGATCGGGCGAAGTCCCTTGTCAGGATCGGGATGGAGCGCTGCTCGCCCTGCAGCAGACTCCGGAGGAGACCTTCGATTTTCATCACGAGGGGGCGGTGACCGCCCATTGGACGGAAGCCAACTTTGAGATTCTCGGGCCGCGCCTCGCGGCGGAGGTGGCACAAGTCAGTGGAGCCAGCCTGAGGGAGGCGGCTTATTGGGTGGAATTGTTTTTTAGATTTGCGACCACCTCGCCGGAGAATGTGGAGCGCTCCCGCCTGCTGTTCGAGACAGTCTTTCGACCGGAGGGTTTGCGGCCATCGGAATCCGGAGCGGGGGAGCGGTTGCACGGATTGCTTTCGCTCATGGGCATCGCGACCACCGCGGTGTTGGTGATCGACGACACCGAGGGCCTGTCCACCCATCCGCCCGATGCATTGGAACTCGCTTCCTTTCTGACGAATCTGGCACAGAGCTGTCCGGGGACCTTGGTCCTCCTGAGCGTGAACGCCGACGTGTGGGACACCGCCTTCGCTCCCCGGCTGCCGGGTGGATGGGCCGATCGCCTGACGGAGCACGAGGTTTCGTTGCAGTCCCTTAGTCGAGAGAGTGCGGAGTTGATCATCCGCTCCCGCGGCGGCCAGCGGGCTTCCGAGGTGCTGGAGCGCATGGATTGGAGCAATGGGGAGCTCTATGCACGAAGAGTGTTGAAGGATGCCTCCCTTGCCTGGGAGAGATTGATGCAAGAGGTGGCGGAGCAGGTCGAGGCCGCCGGGAGCAAGTCGGACGATGTCTTCGGGACGCTCGATGACCTCGCGAAGTTGGAAGCGACAAAGCCCGACCTGGAGGACGAGGTCGGGTTGTCGAAGCCGGACACATTTTCCGCCTCCGCCGCTCTCCTTGCGGCGGCCGCCGAGGCCGCCGAGGCCGCCGGGTCTGATGAATCGCCCGATGGCGGGGAGGACGCTCCGTTGGATTTCGGAAGCGTCGAGGCCGAAGAACAGGTGGAGGAGAAGGCATTCGATGCCGCCGCCTACGCCATTCCTAGTAGTCCCTTGGCGGAAGCTGGGGAGGCGGAGGAGACCCCCCCGCCGTTCATCAACGATCCTGCCGCGCTGGCCAAGTTGGCGGCACCGACCGAGCCTCTGGTGCCCGATCCCTTCGATCAGGCCTTCGCTGCGGATACGGACGAGGAGAAGACCGGGGACTCTGCGGATTCCGCGGCTGAAGAGGCGATCAGGAGCCCCTTCGCGCCGGTGGGATCGGCGGCGCCGACCCCGACCGCTCCGGCAGAAGGGCCGGTGGCCCCGAAGACTGGGATTGAGGAATCTGATCAAGGGACGGAAGAAGCGGCCAAGATCGACCAGGAGGTGCCGGCGACGGAGGGCCCCGACGCGCCTTTCACGGCGGTTGCGCCGGGAATTTCTTCCTTCCAACCCTTGGAGTCGGAGACGACGACGGAGGCGGAGATGCCTCAGGAGGACGGGGATTCCGCCGATGGAACAATCGATCCGCCGGCGACCGAATCCGCCAATCCGTTTTTCCCCGTCGCTCCGCCCCGCTCACCCTTCGCCAGCGTCTGGGACAAGGGGGAGGAGAGCGAGGCTCCGCAGGCAGAGGTCTCCGACGAATCGCCTGGCGAGGAAGAGGACGCGGTGTGGGCGGACGAAGTCGGCCCGGTGGCGGATCCCTTCGAGGCTGGCCCATCTGCTCCCGTCACCCCGAGTCCCTCGCCCTTTTCTCCAGTGCGCTCCCCCTCGAAGAGCGCGGAGTCCGAGACCTATTCGAATCCCTTCGCCGCGATTACACCTCGCGTCGGGAACGGGGCCGACCAGCCTGTGGTGGGGGCGAATGGCGACGACTCCTGCAATCCGCCATCGAATTCGCCGTTCGTGCCGGTGAGCGGAGGGAAAGACGGTGCCGAAGTGCTCCTGCCCGACGAGCAGCCCATGACCTCGGCTCCCTTTGAACCTGTTGCCAAGTCCCAGGAACCTGAAATCACCTTGCCTCCGGAGTCGTCATCCACTTCCCAGGAATCGCCCTTCCGAGCGTTTTCTCCGGAAAAGGCCTCCGCCTCTCCGTTCGCTCCGGTGAATTCCGCGCCGTCCGGACCGCTCGATCAGGACCTGCCGCCAGCCAAGGGGCTGGATGCCTTGGCCGGAGGGACTTCGTCGCCAGCCTCGAGCAGCCCCTTTGCAAAGCAGGAGCCGGAGGGAGAAAAATCAACACCCGAGGAGAAGCCGACGCCCTTCAAGCCGGTGGGCGAGGGGGGGCTTCCGCCCAAGCGCTCCGAGGTATCGCCTTTTTCTCCCTCGCTGGAATCGATTGCTTCACCGTTCGAGAAGGCCGCCGCTCCCGGGGCATCCACGGAAGGGCCCAAGGCGGAACCGCCGAGTTCCTCTCCTGCCACCCCTCCGATCATCCCCCTCAGCCGGGAGGCGGGCAAGCCGGAGGCCAGTCCGTTTTCGCCTGTCGAGCCTGCTCCGGTGACTCCGTCCATTTCTCCATTTGCGCCTGCGGCCAAGGCGGCCAGCGACGTGGGGGAGACCAAGGAGGACGAGGATAAGGTCGATGAACTGCTCCGCCAGTTCAAGGAACGTTACGGGCGGGATTGAGCCCTCGTATTTGGATGGGACCGAACCCTCCGATTTGCGCTATATTTTGCTTGCTCCGAGGCCCCGTCCCGACAACATTCCGGCCCCGTTTACGGGAAACTCCGGCGTAGCTCAGTGGTAGAGCGGGTGGCTGTTAACCACTAGGTCCTAGGTTCGAATCCTAGCGCCGGAGCCAAATTTCTGTTGAAAGACAGGTCCATGGCCCGATACTCGTAAAGAGCTGTCACCAACCTGTTCATGCGACAATCCCTCCTCATTTTCCTTCTCGTCCTCCTCCCCGCGGGCCTCGCCTCTGCAGACTTCGATTTTGAGGGATACAAGGAGCGACTCCCGTGGATCTGGGAGACCCCCAAACGTCCCGCCATCCCCTCCGTTGGCGACAACTCGTGGCCCGCCGATCCCATCGACAACTTCATTCTCGCCGAACTCGAGAAGAACAAGATGGCCCCCGTCGCCCCGGCTGGGGATGGGCAGTGGCTGCGGCGCGTGCACTTCGCCGTCACCGGCCTCCCGCCCACTCCCGAGGAGAGTCAGTTTTTTCTCGCCGACCAGTCCCCCGACCGCAGGCGCACCGCCCTCCGCAAGCTCTTCGACTCCCCTCACTACGGCGAGCGCTGGGCGCGGCACTGGATGGACCTCGTCCGCTACGCCGAGTCCCGCGGACACGAGAGCGACTACCTCATCGCCAATGCCTGGCAATACCGGGATTACCTCGTGCGCGCCCTCAATGCCGACGTGCCCTACGACCAGTTCGTCACCGAGCATCTCGCCGGCGATCTGATGGAGAAGCCCCGTCTGAACCCCGAGTCAGGAGCCAACGAATCGGTCCTTGGCACCGGCTGGGCCTTTCTCGGGGAGGAAGTCCACTCCCCGGTGGACATCCGTGCCGACGAGTGCGACCGCACCGACAACAAGGTTGACGTGGTCAGCAAGGCCTTCCTCGGCCTCACCGTGGCCTGCGCCCGCTGCCACGACCACAAGTTCGACGCCATCAAGCAGACCGACTACTACGCCCTTTCCGGCTTCATCGCCAGTTCCAGTTACCACCAGGTTCGCTTTGAATCGATGGAGCAGAACCGCGCGGCCCTCGCCAAACTGGACACCCTCCGCGCCGAATTGCGTCCGCAGATTGCCAAGGCCTTCACCGAGACGGCTCGCGAGGGTTTTGCTGCGGCCCTTCCCAAGCAGGACCAATACGAGATCCCCGGCCCTCTTACCCTCGAAGCGATCGAAGGCCTCCGTGTCATCGCCGACTACACCCGCCCGGGCGCCACCCCGTGGATGGCGGACGGCCCCTCCTTCGGCTCAGGCGTCTCGCGCGACGGGGAACTGATTCTTGGTTCGTCCCCCGGGGAACCCGCCCTGCGGATCGCCCCCTATGGCGCGGCCCGGCGCGATCCCTTCTGGAACGGGCTCAAGATCGTCGACAGTGAGAATGACTCCGGTTCCTTCGACGGCCAATCCCGCGCCGGGAAAATGGTGCGCACTCCCAACTTCGAACTGAACAGCGGGAAGCTGCACTACCTCATCCGCGGCGAGGCCATTATCTATGCCGGCGTCAGCCAGCACATCATGGTGACCGGCCCCCTGCACGGCGCCCTCATCCAGAAACCCAAGGTCGAGGGAGACCAGCCCCGCTGGGTCAGCCATGATCTCTCGCGCTACGCGGGACTGCGCGCCCACATCGAGTTCGGTCCACAGGGGGACAGCCCCCTCGAGATCCTCATGGTGGTGGAGTCCGACCGGCAACCGGAGCTCCTCAACGCACCCGTCATCGTCACCCGCGAGGATCTCTCCCGCGCCTTCAAGGACCTCGCCGACGGGGCGATCGAGCCTGCCAATATTTCCGCGGCACGGTGGCTCCTCGACCAGGCCGGGATCAAGGTCGAACAGGTCGCGGGCGACTACCTCACGCGTCTCGAAGAACTTCGCAAGGAGGTGCGGTGGGACTCCCGCCTCGCCGTGGCGTGGCTCGATGGCACCGGTGTCAACGAGTACACCCTCGACCGGGGAAGCGCCGCGAAGCCGCTCGATCCGGCCATCCGCCGTCTCCCGGAAGCCTTCGGCGGCCCGCCCATCGACGCCCCCAACTCCGGCCGCGGCGAACTGGCCCGGCAGATCGTGAGTCCCGACAACCCGCTCACCGCCCGCGTCATGGTGAACCGCATCTGGCACCACCTATTCGGCCGTGGCTTGGTGCGCACCGTCGACAACTTCGGCTGGCTCGGCGAGCGGCCCTCGCACCCCGAGCTTCTCGACTACCTCGCCCGCGAGTTCGTTGAAACCCACAAGTGGTCCGTGAAGTCTTTCACCGAGCGTCTCCTCCTCACCAGCACCTACGGCATGGCCAGCGAATCCGCCGATCCCGCCTTCGACCAGAGTGACCCCGACAACGTCCTCCTGCACCGCATGCCCGTGAGGCGCCTCGAGGCAGAAGCGATTCACGACGCGGTGCTCGCCATTTCGGGGCGCCTTGATCCCAGTATGGGTGGCAAGCCCGTCATGACCCACCTCGACGAGTTCATCGTGGGCCGCGGTCGGCCCGGCAGTGGCCCGCTCGACGGCGCGGGCCGCCGCTCGATCTACACCTCTGTGCGCCGAAACTTTCTTCCCACCCTTCTCCTCGCCTTCGACTTCCCGACCCCCTTCAGCACCAAGGGTCAACGCGACGTCACGAACGTCCCCGCGCAATCGCTCGCCCTCATGAACGACAAGTTCATCTACGAGCAATCCCGGGTCTGGGCCGAGCGCATCCTCAGGGAAATGAAGGACGCCTCGCCGCAACAACGCCTGGAGTCCATGTTCGCATCGGCCTTCGCCCGCCCGCCCTCCGACGCCGAACTTTCCGGCTGTCTCGAGACCCTCACCCAACTCATGCCCCTTTACGGCGGCAACCCCCAGTCCCCCGAGTTGTGGCAGGATCTCTGTCACGCCTGTTTCTCGATGAACGATTTCATTTACCTGCGATGATCAATCCCCATTCCCTATTTTCCCGCCGGGAGATGCTGCAACGCACCTCGCTCGGCTTCGGCGGTCTCGCCATGGCGGCTCTCATGGACCAGGCCGGGGCCTCGGCGGTCCCGGTCGTCGGGAGCCCGCAGTTCCTGCCCAAGGCCCGCAACGTCATCTTTCTCTTCATGGAAGGCGGCGTCTCGCAGGTGGACTCCTTCGACTACAAGCCGCTGCTCGAGAAGCACCACGGCGAGGATCCGCGCACGGCCATCGGGAAGCTCGAGAAGACCCAGTTCGACAACGTCGGAAAGGTCCTCAAGTCTCCCTGGACCTTCAAGCAACGCGGCGAATGCGGGGCGTGGATCAGCGACCTTTTCCCGCACATCGCGGGGCACGCCGACGAACTCTGCATTGTACGCTCCATGACCTCCCGGTTCCCCGAGCACACCAGCGCCAACTACTTCTTCCACAGCGGCACCGGCCTGCAGGGTCGCCCCAGCATGGGCGCGTGGGCCTCCTACGGCCTCGGCACAGATAACCATGACCTCCCAGGCTTCGTCGTCATCAACGGCGGACGCATCCCCTCCGGCGGACTCGATTGCTTCTCGAATGGCTTCCTCACCGCCACCCACCGCGGCAGCCTCCTCAATGCCACCGGCACTCCCATCGCCAACGTCCGGCCCAACGAGCGCCAGACCGAGGTGCAGGCCATCAAGCGCGCCCTCATCGGCCGCCTCAACGCCAGCACCGCCCGCGGCAACGACGAACTCGAATCCGCCATCGCGAACTACGAACTTGCCGC
Organism: Verrucomicrobiota bacterium; assembly: GCA_027619375.1. GTDB lineage: Bacteria > Verrucomicrobiota > Verrucomicrobiia > Verrucomicrobiales > Akkermansiaceae > JAPKDA01. The sequence continues at coordinate 10,784 of JAQCFL010000010.1, forward strand.
CCGCATGCAACTCGCCGTGCCGGAACTGCTCGATTTCAGTGACGAGAGCGAGGCCACCAAGAAGCTTTACGGCATCGACGACGGCCACAAGGGCACCGCCACCTACGCCCGCGAATGCCTTCTCGCCCGCCGCCTCGTCGAGCGCGGGGTGCGTTTCGTGGAGCTCACCATCCCCGACATCGGCGAGGACCGTTGGGACGCCCACGGCAACCTCCAGAAGAATCACGGCAACAACGCCAAGTCGGTCGATCAACCCATCTCGGCCCTCCTCACCGACCTCAAGGCCCGCGGCATGCTCGACGACACCCTTGTCCTCTGGTCCGGCGAGTTTGGCCGCACCCCGTTTGCGCAGGGCGGCGACGGCCGGGACCACAACGAGTTCGGCTTCTCCCTCTGGATGGCCGGGGCCGGCGTCAAACCCGGCATCACCTACGGGGCCACCGACGACTGGGGCTACAAGGCCGTCAAGAACGTCCTCGAAGTCCACGACCTCCACGCCACCCTCCTCCACCTGCTGGGCATCGACCACGAGGCGCTCACCTACCGTTTCAGCGGCCGCGACATCCGCCTCACCGACGTCCACGGCAAGGTCGTGCGCGATCTTCTGGCCTGAGGCTTGGGGGCGACCAGCGATCTCAGAAGGGGAGGAGGATGCGCAATCGCAGGTATTGGCTTGAGCCGGGAGTGACCGGTTGGGCGGAGCGGAGCGTGACGGTTTCGGTGCCGTCGCCGTTGTCCTGCGGGAAGCCAACCTTCACCGTAAACGCCTCGCCGCCTTGCCAGGTCACCAGGTTTCCGGACGTCTCCACCTCGTAAGTGAGCGCGCTGGCGCCCTTGCGGACCCGATAGGTGAGCGCCGGGTAATCGACTCCCTCGTCGTTCACGATCGTGATCCCGGGGAGGGCGGCCTCGGGAACGGACACGAGGTCGGCACCGACCGCATAGGCGAGCAGGTTGGAAAGCGAGGAGCTGCCAAAGGGAGCCTGGGGGTCGGTGGCGCTCTGCCCCGTCATCCAGTCCGCGAAGGAGATCGCGATGACCGCATGGGCACGCAGGCGGAAATAGAGATTCGGGACGGGCCCGGCACTGAAGGGCAACAAGGTGCGGCGGGTGACCAGCGTGGTGCCGTCACCCTGATTGACCTCCGAGACGAGCGGAAAGTTGGCTTCACCGCCGAACCAGGTTCTGAGATCAACGCTCCCCTCCGGCAGGAGGGCCACGTCATCGGCGGAGAGGTTCCGACGATAGGTGATGGTCATGTAGTCATTAAATGCACCGCTCACCTTGAGGGATTGGATCCCGATCGAGAAGCTGCCGCCGAGGTCGGTGGGGTCGGAGTCGTTGGTGCCCAGCGCGTGCTCAAGGAGCTTGTTGAAGCCGTCGTGATCATCATCGTCCGTGGGGGATCCGACCAGCGTGGTGCTGTCGGAGGTGTTCGGGTTGCCGCCAATGGTTCCGCTGCTGCGCCAATTGCCCACGGAATCGTAATTGTGGCCGGCGATGGCGAACGACTTGAGGATCAGGCTGTAGCCGGCAAAGCCAGCGTCGGCCGGCCAAGGCACCTTGTCGTTGTACTTGAAGTCCGCAATGGTCCCGCCCAGGGCATCGACGAGGTGGATGCGCTCGCCGGCATTGTCGAGGCGGCTTGGAGCGAACCCTCCGGCGATGCGACTGCTGAACCCCGTGCCGTAGCGGGCCTCGAAGGCCCCCTGGTTGCCGACGATCAGAACGCGCTGCCCGGGCGCGAGGGAGGTGATGGCGGAACCGGTGAAGCTGAAGTCGAGGCCCGATTCGAAGTGCACGTCGGTGAGGTCGATGGTGTCGGTCGCGCTGATGTTCATCATCTCCAGAAACTCGAAATCGGAGGAATCGGTGGCCGCGGCGAGTTCGTCCGGAGTGCCGGCTGGCAGCGGCGCGTAATGAATCTCGGTGATGACGAGGTTGGAGGCATCGGCGAGCGGGCCGACCAGGAAGATTCCCTTGACGGGACCGCTCCAGCTGGTGAGCCCCGTGCCATTGCGGGCGCGGGCCGTGATGATGGTGGTGGCGTTGACCGTGGCCGACAGGGTGGTGGCCGAGGAGGAGATTCCGCCTCCGGGAAGGCGGGGGTCGGTGTTGTCCGTGGTGTAGTAGATGGTCCCTCCGCCGGTTGCCCCGACCGTGGTGCCCGGCGAGACGAGGCCCGGCGCGACCGTGAAACCTGGCTGCGCAACGTACTGGCTGTCGATCCACGCGACGCGGGTTCCGAGCCAGTTCTTCAGGATGGTGACTTCGGCGGCATGACTGCCGTTGCGGGGAGGAACCTCGGTCCACTTCGCGAAATTGCGGGCCGCGGGGGAGCGGGCCTGGCGGGAATTGACCCCGGGCGGGTCCTGGAAGTCGATCTGGGCGGCGAAGTCATCGATGATCGACCCGATGTTGGCCGTCGAAAAGGTGGTTTTGCGGAGTTCCTGCCAGAGGTCGGTATGGGCCTGCCGGAAGTCCGGATTTGTCAGGGCCCGGCCCCACCACGGGAAACGGGAGTCGTCCCACATGTGGCTGGAATCCCCCGAGCCGTCCCATTCGGTGGGCGAGTCGTCGCGGCCGTCCGTCGATTCCATGGAACGGTCGAAGTCCCATACCGGCCCTGCACCGATCTTTCCGTTGTTGGTATCAATACGATGTTTGTAGTAATAAGCGCTGAGTCGGAAGCTGTCGACGTTCTTGGAGAGCGTGTTGAGCCAGTGGTGCCGGAGCCAGGAATCGCTGTCGATATACTCGGTGAAGTGCTTTCCGTTCGCCGGGTTGGTCCAGTTGGCGGCGTAGAGGGCGGCGTCCAGCTCGTTGAGGTGCGCCTGCAGCCAGTCCCGCTGGCCGTAATGGACCTCGCTCTCCTTCGGTTCGACCCAGCCGAAGGTGTTCATGTGATTGACCGAGAATCCGGTGTCGCCGGGATCGAGCCGATCCTTCTTGAACATGTAGCCGCCGGTCACCTTCGTTCCCCGGGTGTCGCGAGGGCCGATGGGCGCGACGGGGACTCGATTGTCATCGCGCTTGATTTTTTCCATGAGCTCGTAGACGCCGAAGTAGTCGTCGGCGTAGGAGAGGGCTCCGCCCCCGGTGTTGTTGAAGACCTCCACGAAACGCGTGCGCACCGCGTACTCGCCCGTCTCGTTGCTGAGTTGGTAGATGAGCGGGTTGCGCATGAGGGCCCGGTCGAACTGATAGCGGCCGCTCAGGATCCAATCGGACTCCTTTGGCATCCCCAGCGGCTTGATCCCCTTGTCGTCGCCCAGTTCATCCTGCGCCTCGACGGCGAGGGCGTATTTCGGCCAACCGGCCGAGGAGGATCCCCGGCGCCGCATGCCGCAGCGGGTCGCAATCTGGAACGGATCGCCCATCTCGGAGCGGTTGTTGGTGGAGCCGTCCGGCTCGATGATGGCCCAGAAGCCGGGGGTGTTTGCTTCCGTTCCCGGCTGGCCCCCACCCCAGTTTTCCAGGATCACGACGGGAAGATTCGAGCTGAAATTCACCAGGTCGGACGCGAGGAGGAGGTAGGATTCCATGGCGACCGGTCCTGCGGCGTTGTTGGCGCCGAAGACCCGCGCCCGGAGTTGGCTCGAGTTCGTGATGGTCAGGGGGGTGGAGTAAGCGGGCGACGAGATGCCGGGAACTGTTCCGTTCGTGGTATAGCGGATGACTTCCCCCGCGAACTCGCTGCTGAGCGTGACTTGGAAGGGGGCGGTGAAGGTTCGGCTCGGTTCCGAGAAGACGACTTCGCTGGTGGGGAGTTCCTGCTGCAGTCCGTTCAAGGCACCGGGAGAGGGACTGACGAAGTAGGCGGGGGCGCCCATGGTGACCTCGGTGATCCGCGCCGCCACGAGCCGCGGCCGGATCAGGAAGTCCTCATCGGAGGGGTTGATGTTCAGGCCCTGAATGGCGAAGAGCAGGTCGGGAGCCTTGAGCAGAGAGATCTTCGATTTCAGGGAGTAGCTTCGGAATTCGAGGGCATCCTCGTCCGAGCTCTCGAGACTGGCATTGGCGTTCCAGGATGGATAGGTGATGGTGTCGAGCCAGGCCACGGCCGTGCCGTTGAGGGAGGCGGAGAAGGCGTCGTCGAACTGGATCTCAAGGTCGAGGTCCAGGATCTCACCGGGATTGGTGACGTTGAACGGAATGCGGATGTAGACCGAGCCGTTCTGGTTGAACATGGCCTGCTCGACATCGAGATTGATGAGGCTCTCGTATCCGGTGCCACGCTCGTACCCGACTCCGAGCGTGCCGGAGATCCACGTCGAGTCATTGAATCCGGCCTGCTTCCAGGTATTGCCGAACGCGGCGTCGATCGGGACGTGGGCCGTGCATGGCGCGTCGACATCAAAGAGGTTTTCATCGACGGTCGTGGCGGTCTGTTCGAGTCCATAGGAGGAGTCGTCGAATTGGGGGGGATACATGGGCGCGAATCCGGAGACCACCGTGACCCCGTCGGGGGCCACGAGGGCAAGGTACTCTCCCGCGGCATCGAGCTTGAAATTGGTGTGCAGCTGCGCCCCTGCGACAGTCCGGTTTTTGTTTGAGGCGATCACGACCAGGTATCCGAATGGCTCGAGGGTGGTGCCGACGGGAATTCGCCACTTGTTGAGATCGGCGGCGTCATCGGTCAAAAAGTAGTTGCCCAGGTCGGCCGCCACGGGGTCCGGATTAAAGATCTCGATCCAGTCGCTGTAGTCGCCGTCGATATCCTTGAGGCCGGTCTCGTTGTCGGCAAGAAACTCACTGATCACGGGCGCGGCCGTGACGCTTGAACCAGCCAGGAAGGGGAGTGCTATGAGGGCCCCCACAAGGAGGCAAGTCCGAAAGATCATCATGAGGGGGAGGTTGACTAGGTTAGGCCTGTTGCTGGCTGGCTGCAGGAAATTGCTTTTGGGCTTTGGAGTTTGAGGGTGTCGTGGAGAGGGTCGGAGAGGGGCTTTGCTGCGCTTCGCCTGCCCAGGTGGGGGGAAAGGGGGGCGGGGTGTCGGGGAGCGGTGTTTCGGGAAGAAAACCTTCGGAGTTGGTGGATAGATGGCGGAATCAGGAGATCCCCGAGGGAAATCAATCCCGGCGAACGTAGCTTGCAGGGCCGCTTTGCCAAGATTTCTTTGGCCAGCGGCCTTTTGGCGGGTGGGCTACTTGTCGGTCTGGTGTCGTCGAGTCCCAACTCGACGCCCAAAGTTGCGTTTCGAGCTGTTCGTAGCCATGATGATGGCTGATCCGTCAGGCTCCGCTCACTCCTCTCCCTGCTCGGCTTTTCCGCCTGCCAATTCGACCACTGTCCCGACGATGATGTCTTCGGTTTCGGGGGCCAGGCTGGAAGGCTTGTCGTAGGAGACCATCGACTGGATCACCTCGTAGCCGCCTTCGGCGATCTCTTTTGCGGTGGTGATGTAACACGGAGATTCGTTGGCGTAGCCGATCACCCAAAGACGGCGGCTGTCATTGTTGAGTTCGGCCTTGATCCGCAGCGAGTAACCGGACACCACTTCACCGGGAAGGAATACCGACGTCAGGCTGCGATCATTTTCGCCGGGGAACCGCCAGGTCTGGATCAGGTAGTCGAACCCGGTCGGAACTGCTTCCCCAAGATCAATGCGGTCGAGCCAGATCTGTCCATAGAAGGCGCGGCGCTTGTCCTGGCCGGCAACCCATCCCTCGAGCTCTTCGCGATCAGGCTGAAAGGCCAGTGGAAGTTGCACGGTGCGCGTCTGACATTTCGGCGGAGCGGTCAGCCGAAATGTGCGCGTGGAATCGGCGAGCAAGGCATCGACCTGATCGGCGAGTTCGTTGCCGTGCTTTTCGATGAACGGAGCGGCATCGGCGGTGCGCGGTTCGGGATTTGCATCGGCGCCACAACCGGCGGCGATCAGGGCATGGCTGCCGGGATGACGTTTCTCGATGATCCGCGCAGCGGCGCCGGCCCAGTCGCCGTGAAAGCCCTTGTTTGGCGGCGCATAGGAAGTGCAGTGGCAGGCGTAGCTGAGGAAAACGCCGAGCACTTTGCTGTCATCGTCAGCGGCGGTGACGGTCAGCACCGGAACGCTCTGATCGACGCTGCCGTGTGGATTCGGGCGCATCGCCTTCCACGTGCCGTTCTCGATGACCCGCCGATTCATTGCAAAGCCGGCGCGGCCCTCGCCCCAGCGCAGGTTTGCCGGTTGACGCGATCCGGCGGCTTGGATGGCGATCTGTTCGAGCCGATCGACCAGCCAGGCGGTGTATTCGTCGATGTGTTGTTTCTCGCCGGCCGGGAGGATTTTGCAGAAATGCATTTCCTGCATGTAGTCGCTCAGGGCCGGTCCGCCATGGGTGTGGGTGGCGGAAATCGCGAATTTTTTGCGGGAAATACCGAGCTTCCTTTCGATACGTTCGAAGACCCGGTCACTCAGCGATTTGGGAATTCCGAGCAGGTCGGCGGTGATCATCAAGGCGCCGAGTTGGCCGGCTTCATCTCCGATGGCCAGCGCGCGGGCGAACAGCTTGTTCTCTGCCGGCTCGCCTTCGTAATCGCGCGACGCGTAACCGATCATGCGCACCGGGACGCGCGGGGTGATGTCGATTTTTGCCAGGCCGGCGGTGGTTCCGGACGCGCTTTTTTCGTCTTGTGCAGAGGCCGACGGCAGGCCGACGGCGAGTAGCAGGAGGATGATGGACAAGGTAGGTTTCATGGGAATTGGGTCAGGATGTGCTGCGAAAGCCAGCGGTCGTAAAGGGTTTTCGGAGTCTCGCCGTCTTAAAAAATGCATTGTTCACAAATCCGCCCTCCGTCTTCACGAGGGCCTGATGGGAGCGTTGCCCACGTTTTCGATTCCGTTACTCTTTTCAGTTCAGTTTCGCACTCCTTCTTCCCGTGGCCGGATTGTGGTAGCGGTACCCGTAGAAGAACACACCCGACGCGGGTTTCGTAGTGTGAGCGTCGATGGCCCGGCGCGGTTGCGGGGCTTGCAGGCGATTTGCAGGGTGCGATTTGTCTGACTTCGCAAAAAATTCCCGGCCGCGGCTGTTTCGCGGTGGGGGTGTGTTTTTTCCGGGCGTGGATATGTGGCGCTGAAGCCCATTTGATCAGCGCAAGCGTAGCGGCTTCGAGCGGCCAAAGGAAGGATGCTTTTGGTCGGTCAACGACTCATGTGTGGGGTGCCAACAAATGGGAAGTCCTATCCCGTCAGAGGGCCAAATATCAAATTGCTTTGACCCCTTTTGTTCATGGCATTCCGGGTAATTGCTCGATTTCAAGGACTGACCCCTTTCTGTGTGACCCCTTTCTGTGCCTATTTTGCTTCGACGCGGACGAAGCCCCGTCCTGAGGGGCCTAAGGCCAGTTGGACGGCGGCTTTGCCCTCGCTGCAGGACCGCACACAACCGTCCTCCATGAGGCCAACCGATGCCGAGAATGGTTCAAGAATGACTCCTTCCGCGAAATTGAGTGTTGAAGAATAGCGTATTTGGAAGAGCGATTGGGGAGCTCCGCTGAAGTGAAGTTCACCGACCCCGGACTCGGAGGAGTAACTGAAGGAAGTGATCCTGAGGGGCGGGGGCTCGAACTCCGAGGAAATTTGAATCCGAAACAAGTCTCCAGGCATCGCCGATTGGGAGAGGGTCGCGGAAATGGTAGTGTATGTCCCATTCGCCCTGACCGTTCCCGCTCCCGATCTCGGTCCCGTCAACAGGACCCCTGGAAGATCATTCACGGTGCTGGGATCGACATCAAAGACACGATGGTCGGCAAGGCCCAGACCATCGAGACTGTCACCGTTGCTGGAAACAAGCGTCAATCCATCGACCCATTGGAATTCTATCTCCGTGCGATCCACTCCCTTGAAATGAAACAAGGGGTCGGTGAGCGGTGTTGCGGTGAGAGGATTCTCCGAACTCGCCCTGGATCTGACGAGCTCGGGAGATTTTTGAGAAGAAGTCATTCAGCTTTCCGGGCCGCCTTGCCAAGATCGCTTTTTTCGGTGGTTCGTTCGGCAAGGGCGAGCGTCAACACGCTGCACTTGAGACTCGGTTCCGTCCACGGCGCGGTTGTCCGATGCTCGCGGCAGTGCGCGCGGACCCGAGCCGGGAAGGTCACTTGACGAGGAGGCGAGTGCCGGTCGCTCCTGTTAGATCTCTTCGTCCCGGAGGGACATCGGACGGTAGCCGGTGGTACCACCACCGGAACTATGGCCGGTGATTTGATTGGCACCCCGGAGGGGCGCGGGAGCGAGCGGAACACAACGAGAGCGGTTCAATGCGGATGCCATGATTTACCGTTCCCCTCCGGGGTGCTCTTACAGACGACGATGAAACCCGGTGGTGGTGCCCTGGGCTTTATACAAATCTCGGCCCTACAACCCTTGCGCTGAAGCGCCGCCCTCCTCTCCTGTCCCAGCGGGACAGCTGACGTTAGCCATGGGGCTTCAGCCCACGGATTGGGATCGGAAAATGGGTCGCGTCGCGTAGTGACGATTGAAGGGGGTGGACGTGTCGCCTACGGAATACAGCCTCTCCGCGTGATTGCCGCGAAACCGCCTGAAGCATCGCTACGCGATGCGCTTTGCTTTGTGGGACCCACCATGGACTGAAGTCCACGGCTAACATCAATCGTCCCTCTGGGACGGGGAAAATACCAGCCCTCCGCGATGTGTATAAAGATCAGGGTGGTGCCACCGGCTATCGTCCGATGTCCCTCCGGGACGTGCTGAATACAACAACACGGTGACCCATTCAAGGGGCATTCCGGGTCATTCTGAGCCACTCTGGCCAAGGCCCTTCCTCGTCACCCAAATCCCGTCGAATCGACAATACTTGGAGACATGGTCGTTGAAGCCGGAGGCGGGGTAAGGTTCGGGTCGGTGTATGATTCGGCGGTTGGCGGACGTAGGCAACGGCTCATGACGAAAAGACCTTGGAATTTGGCGCGCCGGACCTTTCTTCGGGGGGCGGGTGCGATGCTTGCGCTGCCCTTGCTCGAGGGGATGTGCTGGGGCAAGGGGGCCGCCGCGTCGGGGGTTCCGCCCAAACGCTTTGTGGGCACTTTTTTCCCTTTCGGCCCGCACCAGCCCTTCGACCACATGAAAGGCTTCAAGGAGGACGAGTATTGGTTTCCCGCGAACGCCACCGGCAAGGTCACGGAATACAAGACACTGGCCTCCGCGCCGTTCCAACCGCTGCATGAGGACATCACCTGGCTCAAGGGCCTCGACCACGTGGCCTGCCGCAGGCTCGGCGGCCATGGACTGGGGGAGGTGTTTTTGACCGGCGCCGACATGACCATCCACAAGCGCAACGGGGTCTCGCTCGATCAGGTCATCGCCGAAAAATACGCTTCCGAGACGCGCTTCCGCTCGCTGACGCTGGGATCGGAGGGCGGCACGGGTGTCTATAATCGAATGTGCACGCTGTCGCATATGGGGCCGGGGCGGGCGATCGCCGCGATGCACAAGCCGCGGGAGATTTTCGAGATGCTTTTCGTGGACGAGTCCGACAAGGACGCGGCCCGGATGCGGCTCAACAAGGAGGGCAGCCTTCTCGACGCGATGCTCGGGGACGCGAAGTCGCTGAAGAACAGGTTGGGCGCGGCGGACAAGGAGAAGCTGGAGGAATACCTCGAGTCGGTCCGCGGGGTGGAGCGGCGCATTGCCAACAACAACAAGTGGCTGGATGTCCCGAAGCCGAAGGTGGATCCTGGCTCGGTCAACCTGGAGGCCTTTTACCAGAATCCGAAAGAGTACTTCCGGACGATGTATGACCTGATCTTCCTGGCCTTCCAGACCGACAGCACGCGGGCCGCCTCCTACATGCTGGCCAGCGAGGCCAACGTGGGCAATGCGGTGGGCCAGTTGGCCAAGACGGCGCTCGGGGTGGAAATCCCGCACACCCTCGCACACGGGCGCTGCCGCGACACCTGCCGGTGGGACCAGTTCCAGTCCGAGCAATACGCGTATTTCCTGAAGCGCCTGAAGAATGCGAAGGAGGGGGAGGGCACCATGCTCGACAACACGATCTCCCTTTACGGATCCTGCCACGGGTGGGATTCCCACGGCAACACGGACTACGCGCTCCAACTGGCCGGCGGCAAGGCGATGGGCCTCAAGCACGGCCGGGTCCTGGCCTACGACGACAAGGACATCACGCTGTCCAACGTGTTCCTGACGATCCAGCATTGCATGGGGGTCGAGGGGGATTCCTTCGCGGAGAGTACAGGAGACTTTCCGGATTTGTTGAACGCGGTCTGACATGCGCGTGCCGAATTTTTTCATCGTGCGGGTCGCGTTCGTGGCGTTCGTGGCGGTCGTCCCGGTGCGGGGTGGGGAGCCCGCGTCGTCGGGCTTCGGGGACTTCGTGCAGCCGTTCCTGCAGAAGCACTGTACGAGCTGCCATGGGAGCGAGAAGCAGAAGGGGAAGCTGGCGCTGCACGAAATTCGTGAGGATTTCGGCTCGGTGGAGGCGGCGGAGAAGTGGCGGCATGTCCTCGAGATGCTCGAGGAGGGCGAGATGCCGCCGGAGGACGAGCCCCGGCCTGATGCGGAGCGCGCCGCGCGGGTCAGGGCGTGGATCGTGGCGGGGCTCGAAACCCTGATCGAGGTCGGCGGAGAAGGGGAGGGCCCTAGTCCGCGGGTGCGGCGGCTGACCAACGCGGAATACCACAACACCATGCGCGACCTGCTCGGGGTGGAGCTGAACTACGGCGACAACCTGAACGCCGACCCGGTGGTGCCATACCGGTTCCGAAACACGGCGGAGTTCATGATGGTCGGCACGTCCGACCTGCAGAAATATTGGGAGAACGCCACCCGTGCGGTGGCTTCGGTGATCGTTTCGGGCCCGCAGCCCGAGGTGATCCGTCTCAAGAAGGAGATCGCGCCGGAGATCCCGGATTTTCAGCCGCCCAACAAGCGCACCGATGAGGTTCTGCCGCGCATTCAGGACAACATTCTCACCTGCACGTTCAAGCTGCCCCGGGTGGGGGACTACGTGTTGCGGATCGTCGCCTCGGCGGTGTTACCGGACGGGGTGGAGGCGGCGGAGATGCGGGTTGCCGATCCCAAGGAGCGGGTGTTCCTCGGCACGCGGACGGTGGCCAACAACGCGGACCACCCGCAGGTTTACGAGTTTCGCGGGCGTCTGGAGAACATCCAGGTCGACACCAGCGAGCAGGGCGGGATGGCCGCCACCGCGATCTCCATCAACGAGGTCTGGAACAACGGCGACGAGGTGGGGAGTCACAAGATCAAGCCGTTTTCCCGGCCGCGGCTGGTGATCGAGTCGATGGAGATTCAGACGCCGGCGGAGGATGTCTGGCCGCCGGCCTGCCACAGTGCGATTTTGTTTCCCTCCCCGCTGCGCGAGCGCGACGAGGGGGCCTACGTGCGGGAGGTGCTGGAGCGCTTCATGACGCGGGCCTACCGTCGGCCGGTCACGGCGGCGGAGGTGGCGCGGCTGGAGGACTCGTTCGCCACGGTGCGCCCGACGGTGGAGAGCTTCGAGGAGGCGATGCGTGAGACCCTCGCGATGGTTCTGGTCTCGCCCGGGTTCCTGCTACGCAACACGGTGGGCGAGGCCCCCGCGCCGGGAAGCGACCTCGACGATCACCAACTCGCCTCGCGGCTCTCGTATTTTCTCTGGAGCAGCATGCCGGACGCGGAGTTGTCCGAGCTGGCAACCCGCAGGGAACTCGGCAAGCCGGAGGTGCTTGCGCGGCAGGTCGCGCGGATGCTGGACGATCCGAAGGTGTCGGATTTCGTGGAGGACTTCACGAGCCAGTGGCTGTCGTTGGGCAAGCTCAGGGAAGTCTCCATCAACGACAACGCCTTTCCGCCGTTCATCAAGCGGGCGTCTTGGGACCGGCGCTTGTTGCGGGAGGATCCTTTCGGCATCCGCTACGATCTAGAGCAGGAGACGATTCTGTTCGTGGAGGAGATCCTGCGGGAGAACCTCAGCCTGATCCAGTTCCTGGACTCGGATTTCCTGATGCTCAACGAGAACCTCGCCTGGCACTACGGGATCGAGGGGGTGCGCGGGAGGGCGATTCGGCCGGTGAAGCTGCCGGAGGGTCACCATCTCGGCGGGCTGCTCACGCAGGGCAGCATTTTGATCGGCAACTCGAACGGCACGGCGCCACATCCGATCTACCGCGGGGTCTGGGTGCGGGAGGCGATCCTCGGCGACGAGGTGAAGGATCCGCCGTCGAACGTCCCGTCGCTGGTGGGTAGCGAGGCGCTCAAGGATGCGCCGTCGATCAAGGAGGCCCTCGTGGCGCACCGCACGATGGAAAGCTGCAACGACTGCCACGCCCGCATCGATCCCTACGGGCTTCCCTTTGAGCAGCACAACGCCATCGGGCGCTATCAGCCGAAGGTGATCGGGAAGGGAGTGGTCTTCCCGTGGGATTCCGGCAGGGGAGAGAGCACCGAGCAATACCTCGCGAGGGTCGAGCCGCTCTACACCGTCGCGGTGGATGCGTCGTCCCGCCTGCCTGACGGCACAGAGGTGGAGGACATGGCGGCCTTCAAGAATTATCTGGTGAGGGAGAAGGGCGACGTGTTCGCCCGGACGATGATAGGGAAACTCCTTGCCTACGGCATGAACCGCCAGGTCGGGCCGACGGACCGGGAGGCCGCCGCGCGCCTGTTCGAGCAGAGCAAGGCGAACGACCACCGCTTCAGGGATCTGGTCATGGCGATCTGCACCAGCGAACTGTTCCGCCAGCCATGAATGCGCTTTTCCATCTCATCACGGCGCTCCTGATCGCGGGCGCGGGCCTGCTCAGCGCCGCGCCGGCGCCAGACTCGGCGGCGTCGGGGGAGTCCGGCCTGCCGCAGGTGTTGTTGCTTGGCGACTCGCTGCACCGTGCCAATGCCGATTGGGTGGCGGCGCTTCTGGCCGGGCGGGTCGAGGTGGTCATGTCCCGCGATGCGTGGGATTCCGCCTACGCACTCGCGAATCTGGACATGCTGTTGGACGGGAAGAAGTGGGACGCGATCCATTTCAACTTTGGCCTGAGCGACCTCTATTACCGCGACCCCAAGACCAAGGCCGTCCGCACGCTGAGCGCGGAGGCGGGTGGCATGATCCTGACCAGTCCGGACGACTACGAGCGCAACCTGCGGACGCTGGTGGGACGGCTCCAGGCCACCGGGGCGCGGCTGGTGTGGGCCAGCACCACGCCGATCCCGGAGGACACGCAGATCTGGGTTCCCGGCGACGAGGTGCGCTACAACGCGATCGCGGCGCGCGTCATGGCGGAGACCGGCGTGGAGGTCAACGACCTGCACGGGTTCTGCAAGGCGCTTTCGAGCGAGAAGGTGGCGAGGAATGTGGTCGTGACGAACCCCTACCAGCAGCCGAGCCTGGTGGTGCCGATGGCTGCGAGCATCCTCAAGGTGCTCGGGCTCATGCCGCCGTTGGCCAAGGGGCCTGTGAAGGTGTTGATCCTCGCGGGGGGATTGAGCATGTCGGGGGACGTGTCCGCCACGGCAGCGCGGAATTTTCTTGAGGCGAGGGAGGGAGGGGCCGGCCGTTCTGGTCCGGACGTGAAGGCGGGGAAGGCGGGTGCCGCGCACGACGCCTCGATCCGCGAGGATGTCTGGGTCCGCCAAACATTCCAGATCCACTATGGAGACCTCGGCTACAGTTTCGGTGGCCGGCACGGGAGGAACGGGGTGGGCCCCGAGCTGGGCTTCGGGTGCGTGATGGGCGACCATTTTTCCGAGCAGGTGTTGATCCTGAAAGTCCGGCTGATCGCCGACCAACTGGGGCTCCACATGCAGCCTCCGAGTTCTGCGGCGAAGGGCCGGCCGGGGTCTTCCTATACGAAGGTGGTCGGGGAAATCCGGGCGGCCCTGGAGACCATCAAGCCGCTGTTCATGACCTACGACGAGAGCCTGGGGTATGAACTCGCGGGGCTCGTCTGGGACCACGGGGACGCGGAGAAGCTCGCGCCCCACATCGAGGCCTACGAGGAGAATCTCACCAACCTGATCAAGGACCTGCGCAAGGAGTTCGGGGTGGAAGATCTGCCGGTGGTGGTGCTCGGCACGGGGATTGGTGGCCGCGATCAGCCCGCCCATCCGGAGATCCTGAAGGCGCAGATGGCGGTGGCGGCGCGGCCCGAATTCAAGGGGACGGTTGCCTTCACCGAGACGCGCGACTTCTGGCGCCCCGCGAAGGACTCGCCGGCGGACTCGCCGGTCTTCTGGAACAACAACCCCGAAAGTGTTCTCCTGATTGGGGAAGCCGCCGCGAGGGACATGATCAAGCTGCTGCGGAAGGCGGAGTGAAATGGTTTGTCCCCCTCTGCCCGCTGCCGGTCCAAAACGTTGCCTGCCACGAATGGCCTTGGCGTGCGGATGAGTGTCCCCCGGAGTGCGGCGGCTCGACACCGCCCGGGAGGGGCGGGGCTTGACCCGTGGGGAGGGCGAAGAGTCTGGCTTGGTGGGAGGGCTTGATGGGAGGGCTTGGTGGGATGCTTGGTGGCGGGTGGACTGGAAGGCGAGAGGGTGGCTGGGAGGTTGGGTGGACGGGGAGACCACCGCCCCGTCAAGCCGGGTGCCGCCGGGCGGTGTCGAGACCACCGCACTCCGGGGGGAAGGTGCGGGTGGGGAGTCATTTCTCGTTAGGAGGCCCAACGTCAAATAGTTTGTCCCCCTCTGCCCGCACATTCCACAGCGGGCGGCGCCCATGATCGGCTATTTGGCCTGTGAACCTGCGGCCTCTTTCGCCTTGAACTTGTTCATTTTGGTTTGGATGTCGGGCCATGCCTTCAGGACGGTTTCAGCCATGATGGAGTGGCCGAGGCCGTTGGGGTGGATGGCGTCTCCGCCATGGGTTTCCTTGATCCTGGCCAGCATAGGCGTGCGGATGTCCACCACGCTGACCCCCTCGCGATCACCCAGGGAGAGGATCCATGCGGAATAGAGCGCCATGACGTGGTCGTAATAGGGATAGGCGGTCCGGTAGCCGAACTTGTTGGGATCCTTTTCGGCCTCCGCCTCGGCCTTGGCATTGGCCTCGTCGAGCAGCACCTTGCGGGCGGCCTCATCGGTGCCGGGAGGAAACTCGGGGCCGGAGGCGGCGAAGGGTGGGGGGGTGAGCAGGACCACATGAGTGCCGACGGCGTTGAACTGGGTGATCAGGGTATTGATGCCGGACTTGTAGGCATCGAAGCGCTTTTCGTTGAAGGGGTGATAGATGGCATCGTTGATGCCATAGCAGACGATGGCGAGGTCGGGCTTTTCCGCCACCACCGTGCCCAGCCAGTTGAGGATGCATGGCCGCCGACCGGGATGATAGGCCTCACTCAGATTCGAGATGGTTTCGCTGGAATGCCCGAAATTGTGAACCACCGGCGGGAACTCGGGAGACTGTTGATTCAGAGTATCCCGGATCTTGTTCACATACCCGCCCGCCCTGGTAATGCTGTCTCCGAAGAAGAAGATGTGCTGGCGGTAGGTTGGCGCTGCGGCAGGGGCGGCATCCTCCGCTTTTGCTAAACCGAGGAGAGCGAGGCAGGTCGTGCCAGCGAGGAGGAGGAGTTTCATAAGGAGTTCGGGAGTTTGATTGGGCAGGGGTGGAAACCGCGTTTCTGACGGAACGAATACACGCCCGGATGGGCGCGGTCAGCCATTATTTCGCCAAATTTGTTCCCGGGATCGGGGGCGCGGCCAGAGGGATACGTGGTTGAGGCGGGTCCCTGTCAATTTCGAGGAGGAGTTGCTTGGGAGAGCACGATGGTGGCTTTCATTGATCGGCGGGCCTTCGCGTTCCGGGACGAGGGGCGAGTCGCCGGGGACACCGCCATTGAGAACCGCGATGCGCGAAATGAATCGGGGCGATGAAGCGCAAGCGTTTCAGCTTCATGCTTGCCATGAGAGCCTGCGAACTTCAGAACAATCAGCCCGCTGTAAAATCCCTGGGCCATGAAGTTCATTTTCCTACTCCTCGCGTTCGCGTCATCAGTTGCCGGTGCGGATCGGCCCAACATTCTCCTCATCATGGTTGACGACATGGGTTGGTCGGACCTTGGCTGCTACGGCGGCGAGATTCGAACGCCGAACATTGATTCACTGGCCACGGAAGGGCTGCGATTCACCCAGTTTTACAACAACTCCGTTTGCGGTGCGACGCGGGCCTCGCTATTGACCGGCTTGTACTGTCAGCAGGCCGGGCACCCCGGCAACCGGTGGAACGAGCCGAAGGATTTTTCGAAGTGCGTCCTGATTCCTGAAGTCCTGCAGGCGGGCGGCTACCACACCGCGATGGTCGGCAAGTGGCAGGGGCGCGACTTGGCGGTCAAGCGCGGTTTCGACCGGTTTTTCGGGCCGAATTGTCGGGGAACCATCAGTTACTGGAACGAAGTCGGGACGAACGAATTTTACCTCGAGGATCAGCCGTGGAAGTGGCCGGAGTCCGGATTTTTCATGACTGAGGCGTTCAACGAGCACGCTGCGGAGTTTCTGAAAGCAGCGGCTGCCGGCGCGGAGGAGAAGCCGTTCTTTCTCTACGTCGCCTACATCGCGCCGCACTGGCCGCTCCACGCGCGCGAGGCGGACATCGCCGCCTACCGCGAGCAGTACCGCAAAGCTGGATGGGACGAGTGGCGCGACCGTCGGTTTGCGAAGCAGCGCGAAATGGGATTGATTCCGGAAACGTGGAAACTGGGGCCGAAACCGGCTGCGGTGCCGGCTTGGGCGGATGCTCCCGAGAAGGAGTGGCAAGCCGAGCGGATGGCGGCCTACGCGGCGCAGATTGCGTCCGTGGACCGAGGAGTGGGGAGCCTGCTGAAGATTCTCAAGGAGTCCGGCGTGGAGGACGACACGCTTGTCTTGTTTCTGAGCGACAACGGCGCCGCTTCGGACGGCGGGCTGACGCCGAGCACGGCGGGATTCGGCTTTGGTCGGGATGGTCAGCAGAAAAACTGGCGACGCGACGGTGTTGCGATCAAGGGCGGCAGCGGGCCGGATCACATGCCGGGGCCGGCCGACACGTTCGCGGCCTATGGCATGGCCTGGGCGACGACGAGCAACACGCCTCTGCGGGATCACAAGCAGTCGGCTTACGAAGGCGGGATCCGGACGCCTCTGATCGCGCGTTGGCCGAAGGTGATCAAGGAGGGTGGGGCGTTGACAACGCAGACCGGACACATCATCGATGTGATGGCGACGTGTCTGGACTTGGGGAAACTGGACTACCCAAAGGAGTTCGGAGGGCGGCATCCACTACCGATGGAAGGAGCGAGCCTGGCGCCGATCTTCCGCGGTGAAACCCGCGAGGAACACGAGGCGATTGGCTGGGATTGTGCCCGCGGTCAGGCCCTGCGACAGGGAAAATGGAAGCTGGTTCGCCCGGCGCGGAACAAGGCTTGGGAGCTCTATGATTTGAACGTCGACGGCGGCGAAACGCTCAATTTGGCGGGCGCCGAGACGAAGCGGGTCGAAACGATGGCGGCGGCTTGGGAAACGTGGAGCCGAAAAGTGGGCGTCAAGTGAACGCGCGGTGCGGGCTTACTCACCAGCGGCCCACCTCACGGCGTTCGCCAGAATGCGGCGGAAGGCGGGATGTTCATGGGCGCGTTCATCGTGGCCGGGCGCGATGCCGACGAGGCGCGCCCGGGGATGCTCCACCGTCCACACGCTGGGGTGGGGCTTGCCGTGCTTCTTGCTTGGGCTTGTTCTGGCGAGGACGGTGATGGGGGCGGTGCCCTCCGGCGGCTCCCCGGCATTGATGTGGTACAGTCTCAGTGAGCCGGGGGGGTGGCAAGCGGTGGAGCTGCTCCGGATTCTTGACCATTATTTTTTGCAGGGTTCTCCTTCGTCTGGATTTGTTTTGCGGGCGTGGCCGACGGAGCGCTTGCTTCGCCCAGGATGTCCGCGGTGATCGCGACAATCACGGGTGCGATGGAATTGTCAAAACTGCTGAGGACGATTTTTTGGATCGGCCCCGGCTTGTTCAATTCGAGGGTGATCCAGCGGACCTGGGTGGCATCGCTGAGTTCCTTCACGAAGGTGGAGCCGGGCACTTCGAGCGGTCGGATGTAGTCGGCGAACTCGACGCCGTTTTTCATGACAAACGATTCGCTCTCCCCGCCTGCATGGATGACCTCGGCCTTGAGGACGTGAATCGGCTCGCGGGTGGAGGGAAAGGCCCAGCCCCCGATCCCGCTGAGCAGGTGCAGTTTTTTGGCGGTCACATTCACATTCACCTCCACCCGCTGTGGAAACCCCTTGCTGTGATTCCGGTCGTCAACCCCGCCCTTGAGGACGATGACGTTGGCCTTGCTCCGGCTCTTGGCTGGGTCCTGTACCAGGAAGGGAACACCTCCGATGGTGAGCCGACCGGTTTTCGGAAGCTGAAGAACGCCCCCTCCGGGGCCATCGTCAGCGAAGAGGCCGGAGCGTGTGTCCGCAGTGTAAACCTCGGAGAGGTCGATGATGCGGAAGTGCTTTGTCGCCTCGCCGCAGATGTAAGCGAGCAGATCGCGCAGACCTTCCGCTCCGAGCGCCTCGAAGCCCTCCGGCATGAGGCTGCGTTTGGTGTCCTCCCGCTTCGAGATCGCCGCCTTGGCGATCTCCCTGATTCCCGCCTGCGTGGCCAGGGTGATGGAGGCGGCATTTTCCGAGGTGATGACGCCCGAGAGGATCTCGCCTCCCTGCAAGGTGATGTTGTGCGCCCAATAGCTGGGATCGACCTCCCGATTCGGATCGATGATGTGGACCAGCAGATCAGCCGGTCCGTGTGCTCCCATGCCATCGAGGGCGGGCCCCACCGCGGTGCCGGAATCACCCAGCATGTGACAGGTCGAGCAGGCGGCGTAGAGCAGCTTTCCACGCTGCGGATCCCCGGCCTTCTCCACCTCGGGGGTCAACTCCCTGATCAACTGGTTCCTGGCAATGGTGACGGGATTGAGCTTGTCGAGGATTGCGTTGGCGCGCCGGGCGGCCTGCTGGTCCGGGTGGGTTCGCAGGCGTGCGCTGTTTCCGGGGCCCAGGTCGGCGGGCTGCAGCCTTCCACCTTCGATTGCGTCGAGCAGTTCCTGGGTCGAGGTGGTGCGTTTCAGGATCTGATCGAAGGCGGCCGGGCGAAGTGCTGGAGAGAGAGACAGGAACGATTCGACCAGGAGCTTGCCGACGTCCTCACCTTCAGCATCGCCCAGGACGACCAACAAATGCCGTTTCAGGCTCTCGGAGGCGGTGCCGGACAGGGCATCCTTTAGCGCGGGCATGACCGCGCTGTTGGTTCGGCGCAGCCCGATTAGGCTGCGTGCGATGGCGAGCCGGCTGTCCTCCGGTTCGGTGGAATCGGAGAGCTTGCCGAGCAACTCCGAGATCAGTGCCTGGGTGGCGGAGTTCATCTCGTCCTTCGTGTCCCAGCGGGCGATCAGGGACAAGGCACGCATGCCGATCTCCGGATCCTTCAGGAGGGTTAGGAGGGATGTCTTGAGTTCGTCTGAGAGCGTTGGTTTCCAGGACGTGTTGTCGGAAAGTCCGGCCAGGACGGCGGCTTTGAGTGGCGTCGCCTCGGAGGCGGAAAGGCTGCAGGCCCGCAGCAGACGAATCAGGCCGGCCTGGTCGGAGCGATGCATGACCTGCGGTGTCAGCGCCGAGATGAAGGCCAGGAGGCGGTCATTGGATTTGGAGGCGAGGGCCGCCTCGATGAGGTCCACTTCCCGGTCCGCACAAGCCGCGATGAGAGCAGACAAGGTCCAGCCATCGTTCGCTTCCGGGACGCGGGCGAGGAGGGCTGCCGCATCGCGCTCGGTGCGGGCGGCCTCGTACATTTTGACAGCTGCGCTTCCGACCATTTTGGCCTCCCCGGATGCCGGGTGATTCTCTCTCAGGAGGCGCAAGGCCGTTTCGCGGGTGTGCTTGTTGGCGCTCGTTGCCGCCGTTTGCAACCCGGCGGGATCGAGGCGATCGAGGGCGAGCGGCTGGAGTGATTTGGCCTCCCTGTGCTGCACCTTCCAGATGCGTCCGTAGTAGTGGTCGCGGTCGGGGCGGACTGCGGCGTTGGCCGGTCCGTGCGAGGGGCCCCGGGTGTCGTTGTGGATGACCGCTTGATTGCAGAAATCGACCACATAGAGCGCTCCGTCCGGTCCGGTGCGCACCTCGATCGGGCGGAACCACAGATTACGGCTCCGGATGAACTCGGTGTCCTCGCGACCGACCTCCTTGGCGGCCTTGTAAGTGACGCCGTCCGGTTTGAGTTGGAAGTGCCCGACCAGGTTCACGGTTGGTTCGGTCGTGAAGTAGCTGTGATTCCACTTCTCCGGCCAGGCTCCGCCCTCGTAGATCACGCATCCTGCGGCGGCGGTGTAGCGTCCGACCTGGTCGATCTGCACATAGGCCTGCTGTTCCCAGTGCATGGCGGGATTGGTCTGCGCGCCGGGCAGGAGTCCGTTGGTCCCGCTCACGCCGGGCAGTTTTCCCTTGGCGAGGACGGACTCCGGGAGGACGACATGAAGGAGGGGATTGCCGGTGGTGGGCTGCGTGTAGAACACCTCGCCATCCATGGTGGTCTCCAGTCCCCAGGAGTTGCCGCCCCGCGAGGCATACTGCTCCATGGCGCTGCCGTCGGGCAGGAAGCGCACCACCCCGGCCCCGATCGGGCCGAAGCCTCGCTCACCGTCCCCGCTGGTGACGTTGCGGCTCGAGGAGTAGCCATGGGTGGCGTAGATCCAGCCATCGCGACCCCAGCGCATGTTGTTGATGACGGCGTGGGTGTCTCCGTTGCCGAGGTTCGTGTAGAGTTTGGTGCGTCGGTCGGCGACCTCATCCCCATCGGTGTCCTCCAGAAACCAGATATCGGGCGCACTGCAGGCGATCACGCCATTTTTATAGAACACTGAACTGGTCACCAACTCGAGCTTGTCGGCGAAGACCTTCTTGCGATCCATGACGCCATCGCCGTTGGAGTCGGAGAGGATGCTGATCCGGTCGAGCGGATCGCGTTCGTAGATCCCGGGCTTCACGGAACCGGAGTCCTTCCAGGTTGCCACGGTGGCGGTCCGGCGGCCGTTCGGGTACTCGGGTGACTCGCAGACCCAGAGGCGGCCCTTCTCATCCCAATCGATGTTGATCGGATTGTTGATGAGTGGTTCGGAGGCAACGAGGGAGAGCTCGAAGTCGGGATGCACCTCCAGGAACGAGGGGAGTGTCTCGGGACGGGGGGTGCCGCCCTTCACGTAGCGAAGGGTGTCAGCCAACTCGTCGGGTTTGCAAAGCTCATCGACGTTTTCGCGTTTTCCGGCCCAGGCGATGCCCCGGAGGAGGAGCGCCCGGATGCCGGGGTGGGGAGAAGTTCCTGTACCAGTGACCCGGAATATGGACGAAGGCCCGGTAGGGAGTGGCGCTGCCTTCCATCGGGCGCTCGTAGGTCCAGATCTGAGGTTGGATGTCGTAAACGTTTACCCCCCGGTGATTCTCCGCAGCTTCGGAGGTCCGGGCTTCCTTGTTGCCGCGTCCCCCGGTGTCAGGTGGGTTGGGAGTGTAGGCCGCCGCCAGAACCTGCACTTCCGGCAGGATCTCCATGTCGTAGTAGATCTCGTCGTCGAGGTCAAAGTTCGAGAGATCCCTGGTGATCGGGTTATCGCGATCCGTGAAGTAGAGACTCATGGGCGCCTCAAGCCACTTGGTGGTGCCGAAGCGCCACGATCCTCCGATGATCGTCTTGTACCAGTCCGGATCCCGCGAGACCGATCCTCCGTGGATCACCACCAGCCCGCCGCCCCGTTTCAGGAAGGCGTTCAGGCTGTCGCGTTGCGCACCGGCCGGGATGTTGCCGGCTTCCTCGCAGTGGAGAACAAGCACGTCGGTGCGGCCGAGTTGTGCTGCGGTGGGAAACTCCACGCCGCCCTCGCAGACCGCACCCCGCGCTTCGAGCAGCGGTTTCCATTCCGCCAGGAAGCGCGGATGATCATGCGCACCCGGGCCGTGCGTCTTTTCTCCGGCGCGGATGAAGATGCGCAACGGTCCGGCCATTGCGAACCCGGAATGAAGAACGGTCCAGAGGACGGAGAGGATCAAGAGGGAGCGTGTCATGGCTGTTGTTGAATGTTGAAATTCAGTTGTTGGAGCGCTGCCAAGGCGGAGTCGCCTACTTGGTCGGGGGCCGGTCCTTGCGCATGGTGGTCCAGGGAGCTTCGGTCGAGACGTCCTCGATATCGGGGCCGGGAGCATCGGCGGGGGCCAGGATCGCCAGGAAGGTGACGTCCTCCGCGAAGGGATTGTAGGTGCCGTGTACGGCACCCTGCGGAATGAGCGCCATCTCGCCGGCCGCCAGGATTCGATACTCCTCTCCCACCCATTGCTCGGCCCGGCCCGAGAGGACGTAGATGATCTCCTCCCGATTCGGGTGGTGGTGAAAGGGGTGGGACCTGCCTGCCTCGATGGTGGCCCGCACGAGCAGAAGCTGTTCTGCTCCGACGAGATCTTTGCGGCTCAGCCACTCGACGGTTGCCCAGGGGTCGCGCTCAGGGTGAACATCCCCGGCTTGCATGAATCGGCTCATGGAATTCGGCATGGTGTGTGGTAATTGAACCAAGATGGAAGGATTACGACGGTTTGCAACTTTCTTCCAGACGACGATGAGACCCGCTGGTGATGGTAGCACCGGCTACCGTACCAAGTCCCTCCGGGACCTACGGATGGAGGGGGCCATTTGCTGGGCGGAGGCCAGCACGGCGTTGCTTGCCAGGGGGCGGGGGCCGGTCCACCCTTCATGCACTGGGGTAGGGCGGAGTGGAGTGGAATTGCAGACGTTCGGGGCTCCTGGCGCGGGGACTTCTCCCGAAAGGATGCTTAAATTCAAAGAAATCCGGAAGACTTCATCGCTAAACTCAACAAATCGAATGGATCCTGTGCAGCCAGCGTCTTGACTATCAATTCGGGGGGCTCATGATTCACTCCGATCTGCCGGTTGAATCAGTCAGCAACCGGCCCAAAGCCACCAACAAACTATGAATAGCAAGGTTCTTCTCCCCAGTCTCGGAGCAATCGCGGCGCTCCTCTCCGCCTGTGCGCCGATGATTCCGTATCAAATGCAGCCGCCCCCAGGGCAGGGACAAGCCGGACCTGGAGGGGTAGTGGGAAGTGCCGAGGCGCAGGCCCGCGAAGAGGCCCGCCGGGAGGCCGCTCGTCGTGAGGCGGCCGAGAGGCCGAAGCCGCCGACGCCGACACCGAAGCCGGATCCTGTGCCGTCGAAGCCCGGGCATCCCCGTGCGATTCCGATCCCAGGGAAGGAAGGTTACGTCTTCAATCCGTTCACCAACAATCCGGTGGACGTGCGGGGCATCCCATCCGGGACATTGGTGCAGGATCCGCAGGATCCGGATCGTTCCAAACATTCCTTCCGGGTTCCTTGATCGCGGGAACGCCGGACATGAATCAGACGCCACAGAACCGGTCAGCTCGCGCGGTTGAGCGACCGGGTCGCTTGGGCACACCTGCACTGTGACCGAGTTTCGTCGCATCGGCATTTTGGGGCCCGGCTTGCTGGGTGGTTCGATCGCCTTGGGGATGGAAAAGCGCCATCCACAGGTGGCGGTGCGGATGTGGGCGCGGAATGCGGACCGGGTGACGGGGATCGCGCAGTTGGGATTCAAGCACGCGACGACGGACTTCAGCTTGGTGGTGAAGGAGGCGGAGTTGATCATCCTTGCGGTGCCGGTGGGAGTGATGCCGGAGCTGGCGCAGCGACTGATCGCGGCGGGGGTGGGTGGAGGACAGTTTGTGACGGACGTGGGCAGTGTGAAGGGCTTGCTGCATGAGACGGTGGGAGTGCCGTTGAAGGAGGCGGGGATACGGTTTGCGGGGAGCCATCCGATGGCGGGATCGGATCAGAGCGGGTTTGCGGCGGCGTCGCCGGATCTCTTTGAGAAGGCGCCGTGCATTCTGACGAACGACGGGGATTTGCCGGATGAGGACATCAATCGGCTGGTGGCGTTCTGGTCGGGACTGGGGGCGCGGGCTGCGGTGATGACGGGGGCCGAGCATGATCAGTTGGTGGCGCGGATCAGCCATGTGCCGCATGTCTTGGCAGCGGTGTGCGCGTTGGTGGCGTTGGAGAAGGAGGAGGACGGGCACTTTGCGGGAGGCGGGTTGCGGGACACCAGCCGGGTGGCGGGAGGGGATCCGGCGATGTGGCGGGAGATTCTGATCGAGAACAAGGAGGCGGTGGTGGGGCCGCTGCGGCAGAGCGCGATGCTCATGCAACGGTTGGCGGATTTGATTGAGGGTGATAATGAGGAGGCCCTCGAGGCGGTGTTGGAGGAAGCGCAGCAGCGACGTCGACAGCTGGACAACAATTTGTGATGGAAAAATCGGAACTGAAAGTGAAGGCCCTGGACAAGATATCCGGGGAGATCGAAGTGCCCGGCGACAAGAGCATGTCGCACCGGGCGGCGATCCTGGCGGGGATTTCCAATGGGGAGTGCCGGGTGAGTAATTTTCTACCGAGTGAGGACTGCGTGAACACGCTGAAGGCGATGGAGGCGCTGGGGGTGAAGGTGGACATCGTGAAGAGCGGTCCGCATGGGCCGGTGGAGATGGTCATTCACGGCCGGCGGATGAAGTTGGAGGCTCCTGATGGGCCGATCGACTGTGGGAACTCGGGGACGGGGATGCGCCTGTTGGCGGGTTTGTTGGCGGCGCAGCCATTTCGTTCGGAGTTGACGGGCGATGCCTCGCTATCGGGGCGGCCGATGGGACGGATCATCAAGCCATTGGCGGAGATGGGTGCGAAGATCGAGGCGAGGGGGGAGAAGGCGGGGTGTGCGCCTTTGGTGATTCATGGGGGGAAGCTGCATCCGATCACCTATCAGATGCCGGTGGCGAGTGCGCAGGTGAAGAGTGCGATCTTGTTGGCGGGGATGTTTGCGGAGGGGAAGACGACGGTGGTGCAGCCGGCGGATTGCCGGGATCACACCGAGCGGATGTTGGAGCAGTTCCGGGTGCGGACGCGGCGGACGGGTAATGCGATCACGATCTATGGCGGGCAGATGCCGGAATCGACGGACATCGAGGTGCCGGGAGATTTTTCCAGTGCGGCGTTCTGGATCGTGGCGGCGGCGGGGATGACCGGCTCGCGCCTGTTGATCAAGAACGTGGGATTGAATCCGACGCGGACGGCGTTGATGGATGTGTTGTTGCGGATGGGGGCGAAGATTCAGGATCAGGTGCGGACGGGATCGGAAGCGGGGGAAGCGGCCGGGAACATCGAGGTGCACGGCGGGATTTTGCGGGGGACGGAGGTGAAGAAGGAGGAGGTGCCGAATTTGATCGATGAGGTGCCGATCCTCGCGGTGGCGGGAGCGTTGGCGCAGGGGCGGACGGTGATTCGGAATGCGGGGGAGTTGCGGGTGAAGGAAACGGATCGCATTGCGACGGTGGTGGAGGGGCTTCGCGCGATGGGGGTGGAGGTGGAGGAGCACGAGGACGGGTTGGAGGTGGTCGGAGGGCGGAAGCTGAAGGGGGCGCGGATCAACAGCCATGGGGATCATCGCATTGCGATGGCCTTTGCGATCGCGGGGTTGTTTGCGGTTGGCGAAACGATCATTGAGAACACAACGTGCATCGCGACCTCGTATCCGGGGTTTGAGGAGCAGATGAAGGCGATGCGGAACGGATTGAAAAAGTAAGGAGGGACACGATGGGAGAAACACATTGCGCCATAGCCATCGACGGTCCGGCCGCGTCGGGGAAGAGCACCGTGGCGAAGGTGCTGGCGAAGCGGTTGGGATTGAACATGGTGAACTCCGGGGCGATGTACCGGGCGGTGACCTGGGAGGTGGTGCGGCGGGGGATTGATCCGCAGGATGCGGCGGCGGTGGTGGCCCTGCTGGGGGAGTTGGTGATCGAGTGCGGAGTGTGTGCGGGGCATTCCACGATGACGGTGGGCGGGGTGGATCCGGGTGCGGAGTTGCGTTCGGATGCGGTGAATGCGGCGGTGTCCTCGGTTTCGGCGGTGCCGGAAGTGCGGGAGGTGTTGGTGGCGAAGCAGCGGGAGATGCTGCGCTTGGGAGATTTGGTGATGGAGGGGCGGGACATCGGGTCGGTGGTGTTTCCGGACACGCCGTTCAAGTTTTACATCGATGCCTCGGAGGAAGTGCGGCGGAAGCGTCGGGCGGCGGAGGGTCAGCAGGATGAGGTGGGGGAGCGGGATCGGCAGGATGCGCGGCGGAAGACCTCGCCGCTGAAGATTTCGGAGGGGGCCCTGGTGATTGACAGTTCGGAGCTGGGGATCGAGGAAGTGGTGGAGAAGACGGTGGAGGGGTTGCGGGAGCGCGGATGGTTTGACCGGGAGGGGGGGGCGAAACAGTCATGATTTACTGGTTGGGCAAGTTGTTGTTGGGCTGCATTGCGAAGGCGTTTTTTGATTTCCGGGTGGTGGGGCATGAGAACCGGATCGAGAGCGGCGGGGCGGTGATTGCCTCGAATCACGCCAGCTTCATGGATC
>JAQCFL010000202.1 GCA_027619375.1 Verrucomicrobiota bacterium
TGGCCCGCTCCCGATCTACTCGGGGCGGGCCTTTCGTTTGGGGTCATTACTCAGCCCCTCCTTCCTGGTTGGAGAGGTAGGCGAGAACCGCCCCCCATGAATAGCGCACGCTCCGGCCCCAGCGGATGCAGGGAAGGGCGGGGTCGAGTTCGATCTTGCGGGTGGATACCCGGAGCGCCTTTGCTAGTTCCTTCTTCGTGAGAAGGCCGTCTCTCTCAATACTATCTGTAGCCATACGGCCGCGAATCATGACGCAACCGCAAGCAATACGCATGATCTCCCTGAATTGGATAATTCAGGGATCTACGGATCATATCCGGACGGTGGAGCCTTCTTCCTTTCGCGATTACTTCGCCCCGACCGCAGATTCTCAAGCTCGACGCCGACCTCCCTTGCCACTTCATCAAGGAATTCCTGTGCTTTATTCGCGGGGATTCCGACACGTGCCGCCAACTCCACGGAATTTGGGAATTCGTCGGTCTCAGCGAGGAGTTCCAAGATTCCAGATAGGGCCGCAATCCGCTGGTGAGGCTTTCGCTTGAGAATGGGCTGATTGGTTTCAAACTCCCGGGCCAACGATCTTAATTTGCTGGCAGTGGCGGCGGGCCCCTTCCAAAGCTCAACCCAAAGTTCGTCAGTGATCGCCTCCAAGAGACGGTGAATCGCATGATCCGGAGTGCTTTGCCACGAATGCGGATCACAAGGATCGGTTTCGGGCTCTTCATGCTTTGGGTATATTGGCGAAACTACCCTTAGCAGGATCTCCCTCCATCGATTCCAAGCTGCCTCGTCGAGGTTCTCTATCCCAACCAAATTACATGCCTTGATCATCGCAACGGCCGCACTTTGGCGCATCCAGTAGGAAGGGCTACGCGTGCGATTCGGTCTCTCCCTCGGTGGATGGGGGCTTCCGCTTCCGATACGCTCCAAGTATATGCTCAAAGCCCACTCTCGCGTCGCATTCTTACTCTGCCACGTTCCGCCGCAGTCGTCTAACAACCGCGCAACGTGTTGCAGTATCCTCAGCCATTCTTTTCGCGATGATATTTTCGTCCCCACTAACTCGCCCTCCTTTCGCCCATTGGAATGATGTTTTTCCGCTGCTTCTTGGTGGCCGGTGCGATCTTCCAGAATGCCCTAGCAGCTTGGGGAGAGACAAGGGCGTGATAGTGCTTGAACACAACATCCGCGTTGGTGTGCCCTAGCTCTAGCGCCACCTCGGCCGCATTCTTGAATCGTGCAAGGTGGTAGCTTGCAAAGGAATGCCGTACCCCATTGTGCGGCCACCCCTCCACCTTCGCCGCTTTCTTCGCCACCTCCAATCGGGTCCTCCAAATCATTTCCGTCGGCATGACCGGGCCGGAAAGTTTCCGAACCAGTTGGAGCCACTTCCGCAGACTCGGGCGCATCGGAATCAATCGCCGCTGTGCCGTCTTTGCCTTGCTGGCCTTCACCTGAATCAAGCCTTGGTTGAAATCGATTTCCTCCCAGTCCATCCGATTGAGTTCCGACATTCTCACCCCCGTAAAGAACCCCAGCGCCAACCCGGCCAGGATCTCATCGGGGGAATTGGCCAGCAAATCCGCCACCTCCTTTGGCTTGAACACCCCCGTTTCCCCATTCTTCACCTTGGGTTTGATCGTGCCTTCCACGGGGTTGCTCTCCGCCGCCCCGATCTCGACCGCATGGCGGAACAATTGCCGCAATGCGGCCCGGTAGTGATTTCGAGTCCGCGCCACCAACTTCACCTCAGACGGCCCCGGCACCGTCAACCCTGCCAACCACTCATTCAGAATCTCGGTGGACACGTCACACGCCATCCAATCCCCGTATTCCTTTCCAAATCGGTCCAGACGGTTCCGCAGGGTGTCGAGGTGGCGCTTCCCCCCACCCTCCGCCTTCACCCGCGTGAGAAGGCTGTCAGCGACGATATGCACCTCCACCGACTTGTGCCGCCTTCCAAGAGTAGAAAGGTAGGCTTCCACCGCATCGGCCAGCGTCGCCTTCCCCCCGCTCCCCGGCAGATTCGCCACCCCCTCCCGGAATCGGTGAATCGCCCTCCTCTCCGCCGCCGTGATCTCCTCTTCCCGCGATCCGTCTTTGGCCAGCTCCTTCACCTTCGATGCTGCCCACTCCTCCGCCCCCTTCTCCCCCGTCTTCTTCCGAAAGTATTTGTTCTTCCGCTTCCCCCCGTCCGGGTAGCGCACCCTCCACTTGTAGCCGTCCGGGTGTGTGCATTCGTTGACTGTGACTGGGCGTCGCATGGACCTTTCATAGAGACGAACGGGGGAGAATCAAAGCGATTTCGTGCTAGAAAAGTGCTAGGATCTTGGATGGCTCTACAATCCAAGGGTTTAGCCTCGGTTTCCGGTACCGTAGATAGGGGTTCGATTCCCTTTGGGCCTACCACTCTTCCCCTCGCCTCACACGAATAGGCAGGGACCGACCTCCGGGCGGTCCGGCGGTTAAAACCTCCCGTATCTCCTCGCCCCATCGTCGGCCACCCCCGCCCCTCCTCCGCGCCCACACCGTCTCAGTCCCTCCACCCCGTCCTCCTCCCCGCAGCCCCAACAGGGCGCAGGCACTGAGGACCGCGCTGACCAAAGACGCGGTAGATCCTGGCATAGGGTTGAACCGATCTCGTTCTCTTCCGCTCGTTCCCGCGCCCCTCCGGGATACCAATCATATTTCTGACCAAAATCCGGCGGTGCTACCACCGGCTACCGTGCGCTGTCCCTCCGGGACGAAAAGCACTTCTACTCACCTATCGAACCGAAACACCCCACCCACCCATCGAACCGCCTTTCACTCCTATCGGCCTTCTTTTGCCCGATACGCCAAACCGCCGGACCGCCCGGAGGTCGGTCCCTGCCTTCATCACGCGCCACTCGCCCTACCCTATGCCCGAAACCCGTTGCGCCCGTGTTCCTTCGTCAATGGCCTTCGAACCAGCCCATTTCCCCGCCCCCGCCCCCGCCCCCTTGACAAATGCACACGAATCGTGCACGATTCGTGTATGGAGACGAAAACCATCACGCTCGATCTCGATGCTTACGAGAAGCTGCGGGCCGCAAAGCGGGGGCGCGAGTCGTTCTCGTCGGTGGTGCGGCGTGCCTTGATTCCGGGCGAGGCAAAGAATGGAGCGGAGGTGATTGCCTTCCTCAAGGCGAAGGGCCCCTTTTTCAGTGACGGGGAACTCGAGGCCATCGAAAAGGCTGCCGAGAGCGATTCGCCCCCGACTAACCCCTGGAATGAGGACTCGGAGTGATCATCGACACGAATGTCCTGATTCGGCTGGAGCGGGAAACCCGAAAGGCCATCGTCGGCGAGGCCACCCGCTTTTTCCAATCGCTCAAGGATACCAGGATCTGCATCACTCCGACCATCGCCGGTGAGATAGCCTGCGGCACCAGCATGAGCGGTCGAGGAACGTGGGAGGAATTCCTCAAGCCCTTCGAATGCGTCTCGATTGATGCGGAGGCGACCTGGCACTACGGAGTCCAATACCAGCAGCTCGCGAAACGCGGCGAACTCATCGGCACCAACGATCTCTGGATCGCGGCCACCGCCCTCGCCCACCGCTTGCCACTGGCAACGGGGAACACCCGGGAGTTCCGAAGAGTATGTGAATTGACGGTCATCGAGGTGTGAATCGAGTCTGATAGAAAAAGGGGTCAGGAAAGAATTCTTGCAATGCAATAATCGAGGTTTTCAACCTCCGCTTCCCCCCAAGCACTCGTCCCATTCTGCTCCGTCATCAATCATTGGACCTCCGCGACCTCCCGTCCAAATTCATCCCGATCTTTACGGCAAGCCATCTCCTAGAAAATCGAAGTCCCCGTCAAATCTGTCAGCAACTCCAGCGCAAGGCAGCCCGCCGCGGAGTTTCCCTTTTCGTTCAAGGGCGGACTCCAAACGGCCACGGAGTATTTTCCCGGATAAACCGCAACGATCCCTCCGCCCACCCCGCTCTTTCCCGGGAGGCCGACCCGAAAGGCGAACTCACCCGATTCGTCATAAAATCCGCAGGTCTGCATGAGCGCGTTGATCCGTTTCGCCCTGCCGATACTGAGAATTTCCTCGCCGGATTCAAGGCGTCCATGGCGCATGAACATCGCGAAGGTGCGGGAAAGCTCGCGGCAGCTCATGGTGACCGAACAGGCCGCACAGTAGAAGTCGATGATCGTCTCGACGTTGTTGTGGATGTTCCCGAAGTCCTTCATCAGATTGAGCATCGCGACATTGCGGTAGGCGACCTCTCGTTCGGAACGCGCGACCGACTCATCGTAGTTGATCGTGGACACGCCCGAGATGCGGCGGACGAATTTCAGAAAATCAGCCTTCGGATCGTCGTAAAGCCCGAGCAGAAAATCGCAGACCACGAGGGCACCCGCGTTGATGAACGGGTTCCGCGGGATCCC
Organism: Verrucomicrobiota bacterium; assembly: GCA_027619375.1. Classification (GTDB taxonomy): domain Bacteria; phylum Verrucomicrobiota; class Verrucomicrobiia; order Verrucomicrobiales; family Akkermansiaceae; genus JAPKDA01. Next base: position 4,422 of record JAQCFL010000202.1, read on the forward strand.
GCGTTCGTACTCCAGCTGGACCAGCGAATTAAAGGGCGTGCCCGAGGCCTCCACACCGACCCGCTTCCAGATCTTCCGCCCCTGGGAGGAAACGGCCATCGCCAGAAGCAGGACTTTCGTGATGCTTTGTATGGAGAACGACTCGTTTCTGTCGCCGACCGCAAAATCCCCTCCTTCCGCCGTGTGAAGATGGATGCCGAATTTATCCGGTGAAACGTTTGCCAATCCCGGGATGTAGGACGCCACGCAGCCCTCCGGCGCCTTGGAAAGCACTCCTTCGTGGATCTGTTCGAGGATCGCTTGGTAATCGGGCATGCCAGCCAGCGATAAGCTCGAATGAGGCCAAAGCAATACGATTCTCGCCACATGCCAGCCAGGATCCGCCGCCCGCGTAGCCGACCGCGATCAGTCCCTCCGGTTCTCCATACGCTCCAGAGCCGACACCCCTACCCCTTCCGCCCCCGCCCCCGCCGAATAATCCACTCCACCACCAACAGGTTCGGCACAAACCCCAGCCACGCTACCAAGCGATAGGTGTCCATCGGCGGCGGCGCAAAGGTCATCACGATCACATACTTCCAGATCCGCAACGTGATCGCCGACAGGGTCAGTGCGTAACTCCGCATCATCCACTCCCGATGCGCCCCCCAGCGCCGCTTCATCGCCAGCCGCCAGCCCATCACCGTCGTCCCCATCCACAGCACCGCCAGCGTCGCAAACGTCATCCGCGAGGTGACCCCGCCATTCGCATACAGCGCCATGATCAAACTCGCCGGCCCGGTCACCAGACACACCGTCAGCACATAGGCCTTCCCCATCCACCGGTGCACCGCCGGATGCCCCTTTCGGATCCAGCCCGCGAACTGCGTGAACCCCGCCAGCAACGGAATCATGCTCACCGCCACATGCACCCAGAAGGCCGCCTCCCAGTGCAGGATCCCGATCTACTGCTGCTTGATCCGCAAGAACGCCACGTCCCGACTCACCGGCCAATAGGCCGCCGTGATCAACGCCATCCGCCAGGTGAAAAACCCCAGCACCGCCACCAGAAACAGCCAGAACGCCAGCCGACATTTCTCCCGAAATCTCGCCCCTCCCCCCTGCGCTGTCTTGCCTTCACCCGCGGACATGCTTTCCTCTATCCAGATCCTAGCGATTTCCCAAATGAAACATCCCGCCACTGCCATTTTCGCCGGCCTCCTCCTCGCCGCCGCCACCCCCGCCCGGTCCCAGGATGCCGACCCCGAGGTCAGCGTGCAGGACCAGGGTGCGTCCGCCATGACCGGCACCTTCGTCGGCGCCTTCGGCAAGCGAAAGATCACCATCTGCCTCGACCGCGTCATCGGGCAAACCGTCACCGGCTACAGCATCGTCGTCGGCAACGAGCGGGCCTTCAGCGGATCCTGGGAGGCCACCAGCGGCGTGCACATCATCTCCGCCAAGGAACCAGGCGACCACCCCGCCGACGGCACCTTCGTCTTCACCTTCACGTCCGAGCCCAGGTCCATTCACGGCCAGTGGATCCCCAACGACAAGAAAATTGGCGTCCGCAAATTCGAACTCCCCGCCCGCGAGTTCAAATACAACCCCAAGGCCGGCCAGTATCCGCAGTCCTCCACCAAGACCCTCACCGAAAAGGATGTCGAGAACCTCAAGTCCGAGGAACTGCGCATCATGCGCAACGAAATCTACGCCCGCCACGGCTACGGATTCAAAATGGCCGACATGCGCGAACACTTCGACAAACTCGATTGGTACATGCCCATCGCCGTGGACATCACCACCAAACTCACCCCCGTCGAGCAGAAGAACGCCGCCCTCCTCAAGCGCTACGAAAACTACTCCGAGGAATACTACGATTCCTTCGGCCGCTGAGCGGCACCACTCAGAACCCCAAGCGCGAGTACTTCGAAATCGCCGCGTCCCCATACATGAACCGGCACCGCTCCCCGCTCGTCAGCGTCCCCAACCCGTAGCCCGAGGATTCCGTCAGCTTCTTCACGTTCACCCTCCCGCTCCGCCCGTCGGTGATCGTGAACTTGAAGACGGCCTCCCCACTTCTCCCCACCGAGGCATAACTCCCCGTCAGCGTCTTCCCCTGCTTGCTGTACATCGAGTAGGTCCCGCCGACCACCGTGTTCGTCCCCGTCCCCTCAAACACCTCCCCCCGACTGGTCTTCACCATCGCCGGCACCCCCGCACAGGACGACAACACGATCCCCATCCCAACCAGCGCCAGACAAAGCATCCCTTTCATCACAACTCCACTCATACCCGAACCTCCCCGCCTGCGCGAGATCGAAAGCCCAACTCGTGGCGGCGGTTCCCAACCGCCAAGCCGACCCACCGTCCCCTCCCTCAAGAAC
>JAQCFL010000203.1 GCA_027619375.1 Verrucomicrobiota bacterium
CAACGGTTTCCAGCCAACAGTGTTCGGCATGGATCGTGCTTTAACAATCTGACGGGTTGGTCCGAATACAGGGCTGAATTTCCACTGACCAATTTCCAAATAAATTCCAGTCATCAGGTTCCAAGTCGGAAAACGAACCGAAGGAGAGGTAACAACTCCGATTCTCGTGCTTGTCATTTGCGATTCCGGATATGGCAACGAGCTTCAGCGGTTGGGATTTGGTCTTGGATTTGAAATTTATTTGGACCGTCAGATCGGCATGACCAAATACGGGCTTCGACGACGACTCGAGAGCGATTGGCTATCGCCAGTTGATTGCTGATTGACGATTTCTGATCAAAGCTTTGAGAGCCCCGAAAAAAGCTCCGGGCTTTCCTTACTGACCTCTGGATGCCCGACAGAAGCACCCAGCCCACAAATCACCCCCGATTTTCAGGCTCCCGCCCCCCGCAGCCCATGAATATCAGCCAAATTCCCCTCTCTCAGCCAAATCTCTTGCCAAATCCCGCTCTCAACCCTAGTTTCCGCCCCCGCATCAAAGGAAGGTATCGATCATGTCCAAGCACAACTCTCTCAAGGCCGTCGGCTCCGCCACTGGAAAACGCTCCGTGCTCAAGCGCTTCGAGCGCGTCAAACTGCTCAAGCAACGTGGTGAGTGGAAAAAAGGCCAGAGCCCCATCGGTCTCCCCAAGACGAAGGGCGAGGATTGATCCCCCCTCCGTCTCTAGAGAAATTTTCCAGCGGGACCGGAAGCGGTTCCGCTTTTTTCTTGGCTGTTTCCCATGAACAACGACCCCATCCGCCTCAACAAGTTTCTCGCCTCCGGTGGCGCGGGATCACGGCGGCACTGTGACACGCTGATCAAGGACGGCGAGATTACCGTCAACGGCGAAATCTGCCTCAACCCCGGCTACCGGGTCATCGAGGGCGACGTGGTCCGCCACGGCCGCAAGACGGTCACTCCCAAGCAAACCGTCCTCCTCCTCTTCAACAAGCCACGCGGCTACGTCTGCACCAAGGACGACGAACTGCGGCGCGAGACGATCTTCGATATTCTCCCGCCCAAACTCGGCCACCTCAACCACGTCGGCCGCCTCGACCAGGACTCCGAGGGACTCCTCATCCTCACCAACGACGGCGACCTTGCCAACCGCATTTCCCATCCCCGCCACAAGACCGAGAAGGAATACATCGTCACCGTCGGCAGTTCCTTTGACAACGAGGTCCTCGAAAAATTCCTCACCGGCGTCCACGTCCCCGAAGTCGGCAAGCTGGTCGCCAAAGCCGTGCACCGCATCTCCCCGCGCCGCGTTTCCGTGGTCCTCGAAACCGGCGTGAAGCGCCAGATCCGCGAGATGTTCAAAGCCTTCCACCTCCGCGTCACCAAACTCGTCCGGGTCCGCATCGGCTCCCTCACCGATCCCACCCTCCCCCCCGGCCGCTATCGCCCCCTCGAGGAGGAGGAAATCAAACTCCTCATGACCAACCCGGTCGCCGTTCCCCGCCGCGAACGACCCGCCACCAGCAAATCCGGTCCGGCCCCCAAGCGCCCCGCCAAAAAGACCAGTCCTCGCGCCGGAAAGCCCGGCTCCGGTCGCGGCGTCGGCCGCAAGGTCGCCAAAAAACAGGGCCGCCCTGGCCACGGCCCCGCCCGCAAATCCTCCAAGCAAGGCCCGGGCCGCAGCCCGAAACGCGGCAGGCGGTAGGCCTCACCCCGCACCCCAAAAAGGAAGGGCCCCCGTCGCCGGAGACCCTTCCCACACCATGCATCTGATATGCTGGAGCAATCCCTGGCAGATCGAGGCCTTGCTGGGTCACTCCCTTCCCCCCCCTGACGAACGCCTTCCGCGCCCATGCGGAATTCTTGCCCCAAATGCGGGATTGCCGCCCCCGCCCTCCCTCTGTAAGGGATGGTTAAACATTCCCCACTGACCCCCACGGATGAGCAACAACATCGAGAGCCACCAAATCGAAGACCGCGTCTTCACTCCTTCCAAGGAATTTTCCAAGAAAGCCCGCATCTCCAGCATGGCGCAGTATAAGCGCCTCTACAAGGAATCCATCGAGAAGCCCGCCACCTTCTGGGCCCGCGAAGCAAAGGAACTCGTCTGGCAAAAGCCCTGGAAGAAGGTCCTCGACTGGAAGCCCCCCTTCGCCAAGTGGTTCACCGAGGCCAAACTCAACGTCTGCGAAAACTGCGTCGACCGGCACCTCGACGGCCCCCGCCGCAACAAGGCCGCCATCATTTGGGAAGGTGAACCCGGCGAAACTCGCACCCTCACCTACCAGCAACTCCACCGCGAGGTCTGCCGCTTCGCGAATGTCCTCGAAGCCCGTGGCGTGAAACCCAAGGACCGCGTCCTCATCTACATGCCCATGGTTCCCGAGGCCGCCATCGCCATGCTCGCCTGCGCCCGCATCGGCGCCGTGCACTCCATCGTCTTCGGCGGATTCTCCGCAACCTCCATCATCGACCGCCTCGAGGACTCCGGCTCCACCACCGTCATCACCGCCGACGGCGGCTACCGGCGCGGCAAGGTCGTCCCTCTCAAGGCCAGCGTCGATGAGGCCCTCAAGAAATACAAGAAGGTCGAGCGGGTCTTCGTTTACCAACGCACCGGCGGGAAAATCGCCATGAAACGCGGCCGCGACCTCTGGTGGCACGAGGAAACCGCCTCCGCCTCCGCCAAACACACCCCCAAGGGCTTCGACAGCGAGCACCCCCTCTTCATCCTCTATACCTCCGGCTCCACCGGAAAACCCAAGGGCATTCTCCACACCAGCGGCGGCTACCTCGTCGGCACCTACGTCACCTCGAAGTACATCTTCGACATGCAGGAGGACGACATCTACTGGTGCACCGCCGATGTCGGCTGGATCACCGGCCATTCCTACATCGTCTATGGCCCCCTCGCCAACGGCATCACCCAGATCATGTACGAGGGCGCCCCGAACTACCCCGACTTCGGACGCTTCTGGGACATGGTCGAGGAATACGGCGTCACCACCTTTTACACCGCCCCCACCGCCATTCGCGCCTTCATCAAGGCCGGCGACGAATTCCCCGACAGCCGCGACCTCTCCTCCCTCCGCCTCCTCGGCTCGGTCGGCGAACCCATCAACCCCGAAGCCTGGATGTGGTACCACGAACGCATCGGCGGCGGCCGCTGCCCCATCGTCGATACCTGGTGGCAGACCGAAACCGGAGCCATCATGATCTCCCCCCTCCCCGGCTGCACCCCCTGCAAACCCGGCACCGCCACCCTGCCCTTCTTCGGCGTGGACGCCGCCATTCTCGACGAAAACGGCCGCGAGTGCAAAGCGAACGAGGGCGGCAAACTCGTCATCCGCAAACCCTGGCCTTCCATGCTCCGCACTATCTATGGCGACAAGGCCCGCTACCGCAAAACCTACTGGAGCGACTACCCCGGCATCTACACCGCCGGCGACGGGGCCCGCCGCGACAAGGACGGGAACTTCTGGATTGTCGGCCGCCTCGATGACGTCCTCAACGTCTCCGGCCACCGCCTCGGCACCGCCGAGGTGGAAAGCGCCCTCGTCTCCCACAAGGCCGTCGCCGAGGCCGCCGTGGTCGGCCGCCCCCACGATATCAAGGGCCAGGCCGTGGTGGCCTTCGTCACCCTCAAGGGAGCCGTCACCCCCAACGACGCCCTGCGCACCGAACTCCGCAACCACGTCGGCAACGAAATCGGTGCCATCGCCAAACCCGATGACCTCCATTTCGCCCCCGCCCTCCCCAAAACCCGCTCCGGCAAGATCATGCGCCGTCTCCTGAAGGAACTGGTGGCCACCGGCGAGGTCTCCGGCAACGTCACCACCCTCGAGGATATGAGCGTCATCGAGCACTTACAGCAAGCCCTCAGGAAATAGCGATTGCCCCGCAGCACGTTGAGGCCCAGCATCCGCACCCCCACCGATGACCCGCTCCCGCTACCTTCTGGCACGTTTCGCCCAGGCCTTTGGCATCTCCTTCGGCGCCCGCTACGCAAGCAACGCCGCATCGGAGCTCCACCTCCTCCGGGAAGCCGAGGAGATCCTCGGACGCCTCTGCTGGGAGGACCTCGAAGATGTGGAGGACCTCTCGGTCGAATATTGGAACCTTCGGAAGCTCGCCAAGGAATTCACCCACCTCACCGCCGAGATCGAAAAGGCCAACTCCGTGCTCCAGGACTCCCACGATCAACGCGCCGGGCTCCTCGAAAAGGTCGTCGACAGCACCAAGGACCTCGTCACGGAACGTGAAGCGCTCATCGAAAAATCCGAGCGCCTCAACTCCGAACGCGATGCCATCGTCCGCGAGGCCCGCTCCGTCAAACGCCGTCACGACGGCCTCAAGGCCAAACTCGAAGTCCTCGCCGGCGAGGAGGGCCCCGGAAAAAGCAACCTCGACGATACCGAGAAGGAACTTTCCGAACTCAAGGACCGCTTCTCCCAGCTGAAGATCCGGCGCAACGATCTTTCCGAACGCATCCTGGAACTCGATGAGGCCATCGAGAGGATGGACGAGACCATCGAGGTGCGCCGCAAGGACCTTCGCGAGGAAGCCCTCGGCAGCTACCAATCCATTGGCAAGGCCAACCGGGACATCTCCTCCTGCCGCGCCGAACTCGGCGTCGTCGAAAAGGAAATGTCCGCCCTCTTCTGCGAAATCGGACGCTACGTCGCGATCAACGCAAACCATGACTCCTGCCGCGAGGCCACTCGTCGGCACCGTGGCCTAATCCACCAGATGTCCGCCCTGCGGGATTCCGTGGCCATGAACAACCACCTCGCCGGTCGCGGCGAAGCCCCGGGCTCCAGAATCTGAAAAATCAGGTTCTTCCCCACAAAATCTGTGGGTAGCTGACTATTCCCTATGAGCGGAATTGTTGCCGCTACGTGACCGATGGAAGCAGATCGATTACGCGTATCCGACTAAGGGTGGCATTCAAGTGTGCGACTAAGAGTGTCATGGCCGGCATCCTCCCCGCCAATCAACACTTCAACGACCCCTTAACCCCAACTCTTAACCGGACACCCTTAACCGACCAACTTAAACGTCCCCGCAATCCTTGATCACCACCTCAGCACACCGCTAATCCATCAGCATCCTCAGACTTCAAAATTCAAAAATCGTAAATCACCAATCAATCCCCCCGCCCCGTCAAGCTCCGCCGTCCGGCTCCCACCTGACTATTGCCGGGTGTGGCCATCGATCCATCTTCGTCATTTCACCATCCCGGCATTTTCCCCCATCCGGTCCAAGGGGCTCATCACTCCCATTGCCCCGACCCCCATCGCCACATGCAGGTAGATCTCCGTGGTAGTAATGTCCTCGTGCCCCAGCAACTCCTGGATCGTCCGTAGATCCGTTCCCCGTTCGAGGAGATGCGTCGCAAAAGAATGGCGCAAAGCGTGACTCGTCACCCGCTTCTCGATTCCTGCTGCCGACGCGGCGCGTGTGATCGCCTCACTATAAACCTGCGCGTGCAGATGATGCCGCCGCCGCACGCCGCATTCTGGATCCACCGAGGTCTGCCGGGCCGGAAACAACCAAAACCATTCAAAACTCTTCGTGGCCTGCCGGAATTTCCGCGCCAAGGCCCCCGGCAAATACACTCCCGCCAGTTCCGCCTCCCGATCACGTCGCCAGACCTCCCGCGCCCGTTCGATCTGCCTGGCCAACTCCTCCCGCAGGCTTTGCGGCAGGATCGTGTTGCGATCCTTGTCTCCCTTGCCTTGGCGCACCGTCAGGATCCCGCGCTCCAGGTCCACATCCTTCACCCGCAGCCGGACCAACTCCGAGCGCCGCAACCCCGCCCCATACTGCAGCCGCGCCGCCAACTCGTAGCGTTCCCCTCCGGGGGAGGATTCCAGCTGCCCGAAGACCCCCTGCGTCTCCGGCTCCGAGAGCACCACCGGAATGCGCGTCCCCGTCTTGCGCAGCTTGACTCCGAAGATCGGATTCTCCACTCCACACACCTGCTTGAAGAAAAAGGCCAGCGCGTTGAGCGCCTGCCTCTGGGTCGAATAGGCGCAATCCTCGTCATCCACCACGGAGGTCAGGAACCTCGTCGCGGTCTTCACCTCCATCACCGCTCCCTCCCCGCCGGCAAAGCCCGCGTAGCGCGTCGCCCACGCCCCGTAGCACTGCTTGGTCCGCAGCGCCAGGCCGCGCCGCGCCCCCGCCGAATAGACCGCCGTCCTCACCCGCTCGCCCAGACTCCGGTGATCCGCCCCCGACTCGGCGCAGGCCTCCAGCCAATTCAAGTACCACCTGATGGCCTCCGCCCACTGGTCCAGTTGCCAGGGCTCCCTCGTGCAGCCCTCCCGCTGCACATCCGAGCGCCAAAACGCAGCCGCCGCCTCCCTTCCCGCCTTCAACTCATGTCGTAAACGGAAATTCTCAAACCATTCCAGGACCAACAAAAACCCCGTCCTCTCCCTCTCCGTAAGCCCCCGGAATTCGGCCAGATCCTTTCTCCAACACCAGTGCGTCTTGAATCCGTTCATGATTCCGACCCTAGACAGGGCCTGACAGGGAAGTCAACCGAAAAGGTGTTCGTCTGAACTCTTTCCTGAAAGACACCTTCCCGCGCCCACTCGCCGCAAGCATTCCACCCCGCGATATCAAGCCAGGCAAATCCCCGCCGTCGGGCCCTGCGATCCACCCCCAATAGACGCAGTCTCCCGCCGAATTTCATTGTCAAATCAAGGATCTGCGGTGCATCCTCCCCATTGGTGGTCAGCGAATATCACTCCCTGACCCGATACTAATAAAAGCTG
>JAQCFL010000204.1 GCA_027619375.1 Verrucomicrobiota bacterium
TTTGCTTTCTGCGGGAGGCCCCTGAGCCAGCCGCTGGGCCGGACCGGAGGGCGGGGAAAAGGGGGTTGCTGAGCCAGCCGCTGGGCCGGACCGGAGGGCGGGGAAAAGGGGGTTGACTACCCCGGCCGGTTCTACTTAGCATCCCTACCGTTATGAAACACTCGACCTTCATCACACTCCTGTCCCTGGCCCTGTGCGCCGGCGCGGCAGACGCGGCTTCGATCGCCATTAACTTCGCCTCGAATCAGTCGGCCATGCTCTCGACCGACATCGCGGGCGTGGATGTCGCACACGCCAACTGGAACAACGCACCGGGCAGGGCGGGCACGACGGCGGATATCATCGGCCCGATCGCCAGCACACTCGTCAACGACTCGGGCGCCAACAGCGGCGTCACCGTTTCATGGGCCAACAGCAGCGCAAACTCGACATGGCGCCACTCTTTGTCCCTCACCGATGGTGACGACAAGATGATGAAAGGCTATATCGACCTCGGGAACAGCACTCCCCCGGGCATTACCCTCACGGTCTTGAACCTGAACCAGTTCGCGTCCCTGTACGATGTGTATGTCTACGCAGGTCGAGCTGGCGGCGCTGCTGACGCGTCGGTTTCCAACGGCACCACGACCTATGGGATGAAAGCTGGATTTTCCAGCGGTGCGAACTTCCCAGCTGACTACGCGGTGGCGGATACTCTGTCCTCCGAGGATCAAGCGAATTGGGATGTCGGCAACTACGTGCTCTTCGAGGATATGAGCGGGGACAGTTTCACAATCACGTATGCAAAAGTCGGCGCCAACAGCGGTGTTATCGGCATGCAGATTGTCGCAGTTCCCGAGCCGGCGTCGCTGGCGCTGTTCGGCCTCGGCGCTCTGCTGGCGCTCCGCCGCCGCAGGTGAAAGCTCCCCCTTCAACTCTCCTGAAAAGGCATAGGAAACCATGAAACGAACAAGCATCACCTCACTCCTGGCCCTGGGCTCGTTCGCCGCGACGGCCAGTGCAGGTTCGATCGGCATCAACTTCGCCTCGAATCAGTCGGCCATTCTCCCGGCCGACACCGCGGGCGTGGATGTTGCACACGCCAACTGGAACAACGCACCGGGGAGGGCGGGCACGACGACGGATATCACCGGCCCGCTCTCCGGCAAGCTCGTCGACGACTCCGGCAGCGACAGCCTCGTTGCCATCACATGGGCCAACAGCAGCGCCAACACGACCTGGCGCACCAATTTTCCCCTCAACGACGGTGACGACAAGATGATGAAAGGCTATGTCGACCTCGGGAACAGCACTCCCCCGGGCGTTACCATCACGGTCTCGAACCTGAACCAGTTCGCGTCCGGGTACGATGTGTATCTCTACGCAGCTCGAGCAGGCGGCGCTGCTGACGCGTCGGTTTCCAACGGCACCACGACCTATGGGATGAAAATTGGTCTTTCTACCAGTTCGAGCTTCCCGGCTGACTACGCGTTGGCGGATACTCTGTCCTCCGAACCAAGCACGACTTGGGATATCGGCAACTACGTGCTCTTTGAGAACATGAGCGGGGACAGTTTCACAATCACGTATGCCAGACTTGGGCCCAACAGCGGCGTCACCGGCATGCAGATTGTCCCCGTCCCCGAGCCCGACCCCCTCCAACTGTGGATCACCGCGACCGGGGCCAACCCCGGGAACTACGATTTCACCTGGGAGAGCCTGGACGGCAAGCTCTACGACCTGGTCAGCAGCACCGACCTCTCGACGCCCATCGGCACCTGGCCGGTGTGGGAGGGTCACGCCGACATCGCCGGCACCGCCCCGACCAACACGCTGCCCGACGTGCCGGGGGGCGGCCCGACCCGCTTCTTCGCGGTGATCGAGAAGGACCCGCCGCCCCTGCTGGGCGAGAACTTCGATGCCGGCCCGGGCGTTCCGGGCGGTTGGACTGCGGCGGACAACGCGGCGGGAACCGCCTGGGAAGTGGGTGATCCCTCCACCGGGCCGGCCGAGGGACCGGATGCAGCGGTCAGCGGCGCCCATTGCGCGGGCACCAACATCGTGGCCAACTACACCGCCGGTGCGGATGCCACCCTGACCTCGCCTGCCATCGAGGTGCCGGCCGGGGGTGCCACCCTGAGCTTCCAGCAATACATCGATACGGACGGCTCCGGAGACGTGGGGGCGGTGCGGCTCCTGGATGCCGGCAACGCCGACGCCGAAATCATCGACGGGGCCTTCCCGGTCACATCGATCGAGGGCATCGAGGACGGCTGGACCGGGAAGTCATTCCCGTTTCCGCCCGCGGCGCTTGGCAAGACCGTCAAGGTCCAGTTCCAGTTCGTCAGCGATGGCGATACGGAGGTTTTCAGCGGCTTCTACATCGATGACGTGGAGATGACCACGCCGTAGTCAGCAAAAAGGGGGCGGCAACCTGATTTGCATCCCGTGCCTACAGGCCCGTGCCTGTCAGCGTGGAAATCAGGAACGAAGCCACTGCCTCGTCGCCGGCTTCGTCTTCCGCGATCTGTACGCTGGTTGGAATGTTGGCTCATCGCACGGTCGAGAGTCTGGTGCAAGGAGGCGTCTCGGGGGCGACCATCACGGATGCCGGCGCACACTTGGACCTCGGCGAGTTTATCCGCACCACCGACCGGGACGGCGACCCCGATCCCAACGAGGTCAAGGAACTCGACGCCGACGATAAGGGGTTCATCATCTTCGTCGCCATCGCCCTCGATTCGATCCAGCACAAGGGGAACTGCATTGGGGGTGGTCATAACCACCGATTGCAGATCTCATCCCGTCCCGGTCTTCAGGGGATGCACCTCACGTGCGATCTCCGAATTCTTTGCGTGGTAGGCCTTGTAGAAGTCAAACTTTGCCTGGAGGCGCACAAGGGCTTCGGCAGGCAGGCCGAGATACCGTTCGAATCTCAGCGCGGTGTCCGCGCTCACGCTTTTTCGGCCGGCGAAAATATCGGTCAGGCGACTGCGCGGTATGCTCATCGCCCGGGCCGCTTCGGCGTTGGACAGTCCGTAATGCACCAGGGTGTCCCGCATCGCACCGGCGGCGGGGTTTGCCACGGGGCGCGGCACTCTTTTCGAATCTCTCGGGATCATCTTTGTTCCTTTCTCTTCGCTCAATGCGTGTCTTCGACTTTGACAAGGGCGACGTCCTTCATCTCCTCGTTTTCCCACGAAAAGGTGATCCTCCATGGCGAGCGCCGGGAATCCGCGTCGATCGAAAAGCGTCCGGTTCCATGGAGGGCGTGGTAGTGAAGATGCGGGGCCAACAGGAGAAGCTTCTCGTCCGCTTCATCGAGAAAGCTCAACCGCTCGAATGCTTTCTCAATATTCAGCGAGCCAATCAACTTTCTCTCCTTCTTGCTCAACCGCTCACCGAGAAAGAGCTTCTCGGTGAGCCGGTCGGCGAAACTCCTGATCACGTCGAGAAGAATGTAACCTAAAAAGAGAACAGGTCAAGCAAATGTGGCTGGACGCCTTTGATCTTCAGTTTCCGGTCCCAACCAAAACGAACCGCAGCCAAGGTCTCCACCGGGCTCGGCTTGCCCTTCAAGCCTATCTCGCGGGCAAGAAGGCAGTCATCTGGTGCTTCGCCGCCCGCGAGTTCACCGAGAGCAACGGCTGGTCGCTGGTGCCGTTCTCGTCCGTCGCCAAGCCGGCTGGCACGACGCCGTAAACAGCAGGCAACCTCTGACCCCAGGTTCCACTCCCATGCCAGCGATGCCATGCCCGGCCAACTTTCGCACACTAAACAAGCCATGATGAGCACCACACAGAGAGTTTATTTCCATTCAGCCAACCCCCATTTCCCCGCCCTCCGGTCCGGCCCGACGGCTGGCTCAGGGGCCTCACCCAGAACCAAACTACTAGCAACCGGGCCCTCCGCTGATCCCAAGTTCGCCTTCCGCTCCTTCTCCTCGGCACCGCCGGGGGGCAATGCCGCTCCACGGCCTCTCCGCAGTCAGTCTCCGCTCGTCCCTCGCTGCGCCTCGCCTGCTCCGGGCCGCTCCGCTAAGCCGTCCGCTCACTGACCTGGGGCCAGAACAACCCCCTTTCTCCCGCCCTCCGGTCCGGCCCAACGGCTGTTTCAGGAGCCTTCCGCCAAAAGCAATTTCCTTGCAGTAAGCACGAAAATGGCGGTCGCCAGAGTGCCCATGGCGACGCTGGGATCGCCACGTTCCATGCGCCAGAGGGTATCCCGGCTCACGAACAACCGCTCGGCCATGTCCGCCGTGGAAATGCCGCGTTTCCGCCGCGCGAGCGCGAGATCACGGCCAAGCTTGCGCAATGCATGGGCGGCGGGCAGTGGAATGGATGGCAGGCTTTTCATCGGGCCAAAGATCCGCTATATCGGACATTATGTCATCCAATGTCTTTCATATCGGACGCAAAATTCACCATTTTGGAGTTTTCCTGTGAGTGGCTGCGTCCGGCGTCGCACGACAACCTCACCTCCTGTCGCATCGGCAAGGAAGTCGGCAGGCGCATTCGTGAAAGCGGCTGGCCGGAAGGCCCGAACACGCTGCCAGGTTTCAAGGGCGAGCAGGGGGCGTTCTGAGCACCCGCCCAACCTCAACAAGTCGCACGAGTGATTCCCGGATTCGGGACAACTCGAATTTTTACGCGTCATTATTCGGCTTGACTCGAATTCATGCACGATTACATTCCACTTCATGCGACGCGACATGTTACCCATCCTGCTGGCGGATCTTGAGGAAAAGATGGTCTTCCTTGGCGGCCCCCGTCAGGTAGGGAAGACGACACTTGCGCTCAGCCTGCTGAACGATGCCAAGGCAACGCACCCCGCCTACCTTTCGTGGGACGATCTCGCGGATCGGAAACTTCTTCTCGCCGGAGCATTGCCCGCCGACCAGAAGCTGTTGGTCTTCGATGAAATCCACAAATACCGCCAGTGGCGCGGGTTGATCAAGGGAATCTACGACAAGCAGCGTGGCACCCGAAAAATCCTCGTCACCGGTTCGGCCAGGCTCGATCACTACCGCAAGGGAGGGGATTCACTGCAGGGTCGCTACCATTACCACCGCCTGCATCCTCTCTCGCTATACGAGATCAATCCGGTCCCTGCGGCGTCCGATCTCGATGCGTTGCTCGCCTTCGGCGGCTTTCCCGAGCCGTTCCTCAAAGCCGATCAAAGGCATTGGAAACGCTGGCAGCGGGAGCGCCTGAGCCGCGTCATCCAGGAAGACCTGATCAGCCTCGAGCAGGTGAAGCAGGTTTCGCAGGTCGAGTTGCTGGCCTCGGTTTTGCCCTCGCGCGTCGGCAGCCCGCTCTCCATAAACAACCTGCGTCAGGATCTTGAGGTGGCGTTCGAAACCGCGGACCGATACATCCGTATCCTCGAAAACCTGTATTTCTGTTTCCGCATTCCACCCCATGGCCTTCCCAATCTGCGGGCGGCGAAGAAGGAACAGAAGCTCTACATGTGGGATTGGTCGCTCTGCGACGACCCGGCCGCCCGTTTTGAGAATCTGGTAGCCTCCCAGCTCCTGAAATACTGCCACCATCTCGAAGACACGGAGGGCGACCAAATGAGCCTGCGTTTCCTGCGCGACTCGGCGGGCCGGGAAATCGACTTCATCGTCACGCGTGACGGCAAGCCGCTGTTCGCCGTGGAATGCAAGACGGGCGAACGCGACCTCAGCCGCAATATCCCCTATTTCGCGACCCGTTCCGACATCCCTGTCTTCTATCAGGTGCATGCCGGCGCCAAGGATGTCGAATTCGCCGTCCATCGCGCCCGCATCCTTCCGCTCACCGCGTTGGCGGGCATTTTGAAAGTGTGACGCGCCGTCTCGATCAGAGTCGCGGGAGAGAGGCGGTGTTTCCCGGCGCATCCGCAACAATGGTCGGCCAAATGGCCGGGAACACCTACAGTTTTGCAGGGTAGGCAAGCGCTGATCCGTCCTTATTCTGCACATGGTTTCCAGACAAAATCCGAAAAAGCCAAATCAACCCATGAATCTTCTCCAACGAATTTGTCCCACCGTGCTGCAGCGTGTCCCCGCATCCAATAGATCGGGCTTCGCGACGGTCGCCCTTGTTTGCCTGGGGTGCTTGTCACTCGTCTCGCTGGCGCAGGCTACCACCGACCAGACGATCACATTCCCTGCGCTGCCCGACAAGGTGCTGGGAGACGCCCCTTTTGCCGCGGGTGGCTCTGCCATTCCAAGTAATTTGCCGGTCAGCTACACCAGTTCGAATCCGGACGTGGCCACGGTCTCGGGGTCCACCATTACCCTTCACGCGGCCGGCACGACCATCATCACCGCCAAACAGGACGGCAATGCCACTTACAATGCAGCTAACTGGGTGGAACGACCGCTGCACGTGCTCACTTTTGCGGCGACGACCGCCGGCAGCACCCGCATCAGCCGCTGGAAGGATGACAAGACCGCGGCTTGCCTGCTGATGTTTGATGATGTCCTGGCATCGCGAGCCAGTGTGGTGGTTCCGGAAATGAAGGCACGCGGGCTTAGGGGCACCTTCTATACCGTTCCTAACCACTACAGCAGCGTCCCAAGCTTCGAAGCGATCTGGCAGGAAACGGACGTGGTGGCGTTTGGCAACCACACATGGGACCATCAAGCGCTCAGCGCGCCACGCCCCACCGCAACTGCGGGCACCGACTACACGGCGACCACCGGCACGCTGAACTGGGCTGCGGGGGATACGGCCGACAAGACTTTCACGGCTGCTAGGAGTTTGCTTTCTGCGGGAGGCCCCTGAGCCAGCCGCTGGGCCGGACCGGAGGGCGGG
>JAQCFL010000205.1 GCA_027619375.1 Verrucomicrobiota bacterium
TATCGAATGTCCATCAGCCAGCCCGCTGAGATTCTAACGGATTAACGGAAAGAAAAATTTCCCCGAGTGAATCCACGTCGTGTCCTCGATAAGCTTCGTAATAAACCCCCACGCGATGGTACAAGTGTGCCCCATGCTCTCAGGCCAGCCTGTCACCTTCGGCTCACGGAATAACGGCTTGGTCTCCGCTCGGTAGTGCCGATTCGGAACCCGAGTGGTTCCCAAAGCGTAGGCCGAAGCACTGGACCGGGATTCCATCAACATTCCCCCTACCAAGATTTGCCCCACAAACACCAAGAGTTCCGGAAAGTCCGTCCAGTAGGTATAGCCGCCGCGCTCCCAGTTCGCAGGAGCGTTGATTTCGTCAAGCCATCCCAACTGCCCGGCATATGCTTCCTCTCCAGACTGGGCGCCGGCCACAAGACAGGCGAATAGCGGCATATAAAATCCAACTCCCTGGGCAGCATGTTCAAAAATCCCAGAAGGGTCCTTCTCGTTTCCGTGGGGCAGGCTCTGATCCGCCTCCCTCCACACCACCAAATCTGAAGCGGCCCGTTGATAAAGAGTTCTCAACAATCGCCGCCACGTGACAGCATCGTCGGCGGCAATGATGCCCGTCGCCAACCGGTAGGCTTCTGCCGGATCTGCCAAAGCTTTCTCGAATTGTATCTCAGCAGCAGCTCGCTTTTCCAGCGTACCCACACTCGGCACATTGAGATGGGTAAACGGATCAGGGCCGAGGGGCGGCTTCGCCCGGTGCTTCGCTTTATGCAGCGTTTCCAAAAGCTCGGTCAAAGCCCGATCAAATTCATCGTCTAAGCTGAAATCCACATACAGGCGGGTGCTCACGCAATCCGGAACCTCCTTCCCTCCCCCGTCTTGACGGATAATCGGGATGAACTTCCGGGTGCCCAAATCTCGAACCAATTCGGCAGTCACAATCATCGCTTCGTAACCCACCCCTCCCTTCCCGTCATTTGCTTTCCGGACGTAGGGTTCGGTGCAGATCATCAGCACTCGATCAGCCGCCTTAACTGCCGCTTCCGCAAATTTCGGAACATCGTCTCCTGGCTCCAGATCCCATTGGTCCAGAATCACTTGAACCCCCTGGGCGAGAAGCGCTGACGCCAACCGGGCGACCCATTGCTTGTGCTCGCGGGAGTCATGGGAGTAAGAAATGAAAACAACCGGAATGGTGTGAGATTCTTCGGACATTCATCGATAAATTTATAGTTTGACCCGGATCATACCAGTAAGAAAGCGCGGCATAAGGCCGCGATTTTGTTGTTCGAGGGCCCTACGTTGTTCGAGAGCTCACCGCCACCGCAGATGAACAAACTCACGGAGCAAGATAAGCAGCATTACCTCCCCCACCACCACACAAAACGGCCGGACCCGCATGCCCGGCCGCTAAAATTCTATCGCTCTGGCTTCAACCGCAGCAGCTCTTCGCCTTCGCAAGGTTCTCCGCCACCACGTCCCAGTTCACCACGTTCCAAAACGCCTTCATGTAATCCGGGCGACGATTCTGGTAGTTCAAATAGTAGGCGTGCTCCCAGACATCGAGTCCGAGAATCGGAAAGCAGCTGCAGCAATCCGCCGCCTCACCCATGATCGGGTTGTCCTGGTTCGCCGTGGAGCACACTCCGAAGGTCCCGTCCTTCTTCACCCCGAGCCACGCCCAGCCAGAGCCAAAACGCGTCGCCCCGGCCTTCTCGAAGGCGGCCTTGAAATCATCAAACGACCCAAACGCCGCATCGATCCCTGCTGCAACCTCGCCCGTCGGCGCCGAAGCACCACCTGGCGTGATCAGTTTCCAGAACATGCTGTGGTTCAGGTGTCCGCCCCCGTTGTTGCGCACCGCACCACGGATCGCCTCCGGCACATCGCCGAGGCTGCTGATGAGTTCGCAAATCGATTTCGCCGCCCAATCCGCGTGCCCCTCGAGAGCGGCATTCAGGTTGGTGACGTAGGCATTGTGATGTTTGCCGTGATGGATCTCCATGGTCCGCGCATCGATGTGCGGCTCCAGGGCATCGTAGGCAAATCCGAGATCAGGAAGTTCGTGGGCCATTTGAGTGTCTGTTAATAAGTGTTAATATGTTTCCGTTGCGGACAACCGAACCGAGAGTGTATAAACCACGCCCCCCGCTTCGTTACTGAAAGCAAAGCAGCTCCTTCCCATTCCGCAAGGGACAATCTCGCCATGGAATTTCTCGCCCAATACGCCGCCTACATTGCCGCCCCCGCCGGATTCCTCTTCGGCATCCTCCTCACCTGGCTCCTCATGCGCAGCCAAATCAACACCGAGCGGGCCCGCGCCGAAGAACGCCAGCGCGGAGCCTTGAAGAATGTCGCCGACCTCGAAGTCAGGGCCGCCCGGCAGGACAACGAGATCCGCCAACTCCACCACACCGAACTCACCCTTCTCAAGAGCCAGAGCGAGCTCGAAACCCGCCTCGACGCCCAGCAGAAATCCAATGCCGAGAAGCAGGCCCTCCTCGAAGCCGCCGAAATCCGCCTCAGCCAGACCTTCAAATCCCTCTCCCACGACGCCCTCCGCGCCTCACAGGAGCAATTCCTCAACCTTGCCCGCACCGCCCTCCGTGCCCAGCAGGAGGAGGCCAAAGGCGACATCGAAAAGCGCCGCCAAGCCGTCGAGGGCATGGTCAAACCAGTCGCCGATTCCCTCGAAAAGGTCCAGTCCCGCATCGGCGACCTCGAAAAAGCCCGCGAAGGCGCCTACGCCGCCCTCCACGAGCAGGTCCGCCACATGGTCGAGTCCCAACGCGGCCTCCAACAGGAAACCGGCCAACTCGTCAAAGCCCTCCGCCAACCCATCGGCCGCGGCCAGTGGGGTGAAATGCAACTCCGCCGAGTCGTCGAAATGGCCGGCATGGTCGAATACTGCGACTTCGTCACCCAAACCTCCTCCACCGACACCGAGGGCCGCCGCATCCGCCCCGATCTCATCGTCAAACTCCCCGCCGGCCAGCAGGTCATCGTCGATTCCAAGGCCCCCATGGACGCCTACCTCGACGCCCTCGAGGCCAAGGACGACCCCACCCGCGACGCCGCCCTCCTCCGCCACGCCCGGCAGGTCGGCGATCACATCCGCCAACTCTCTTCCAAGGCCTACCAAAACCAATTCGCCACCTCCCCCGAGTTCGTGGTCCTCTTCCTCCCCAGCGAATCCATCTTCTCCGCCGCCCTCACCCAGGACCCCGCCCTCATCGAGAAAGGTGTCGACCAAGGCGTCATCCTCGCCACCCCCACCACCCTCATCGCCCTCCTCCGCGCCGTCGCCTTCGGCTGGCGCCAGGAAGCCCTCGCCGAAAACGCCCACCAAATCTCCGAGGTCGGCCGCGAACTCTACTCCCGCGTCGCCACCCTCACCGATCACTTCGCCAAGATGGGCCGCGCCCTCGACTCCACCGTCAAAAACTACAACCGGACCCTCGGCTCCCTCGAATCCCGCGTCCTCCCCGGTGCCAAAAAGCTCGAGGAACTCGGCGCCTCCCAGGAAAGCATCCACCTCACCGAGTCCAACAACATCGATCACGTCCCCCGCGAACCCCGCGCCCTCTCCTCCCCCGGCGACCCGCAAATCACCGAGCCCGACGACGACTTCGCCGGCTTCGCAGAGGAGGAGGAAGACCAAAGCCCCGCCGCCGTCGGGGCCATCGCCGCCCTCCGCTCCGCCTCCGCAGCCCTCAAAAATCCCCCCGTTTCCCAAGCGAAGGCAGAAGACTTCGAAGGCTTCGACGCCCCCGAGGACCACAATCCCATCATCGACGAGGACGACAGCGAAGAGCCCGACCCCACCGCCGCCGCCAACGACCTTCGCGACGCCCTCAAAAGCTCCAAGGCCAGCTAACCAATAGGGAGAGCGGGTTCGCAACCCGCTTCTTCGACACACCCAGGGCACCGTCCTCCCCCTCACCGCAACGCGGAAAGGAACACGGGCCTCCCACCTGTTTCCCAACCCCGGCTCCCCTCCCCAAAGAAAGGACCAACGACGCCAAGGTAGTTCCCCCTGTCGCCCCGCGACAGCATACACCGGAGCGGCGACATTCCTGCCGCAGAGCAGCCTCCCGGCTGCGACATACCCAGCCACATCCCACCAACCAGCCCCTCCCTCCCACCATCTCCCTCCCCATCCACCACCCGACCGTCCGACACCAGATGCCGGTCCCCTCCGCACAAGTCTTCGCCCTCCTCCACGACTACTCCCCCCCCTTCACCAATCCGAATTCACGCCCATCCGCGTCCATTCGCGGTTCAAACTCCCGCTCAGGATCGATCCCCCGCCATCTCCTCAATCATGCTGTTCACCGGAATTCCCCCGATCCGATAACCCGCATCCTCCGTCAGCAAATCATAACTCCGCGTCACTCCGCCCAGGGAATCCACCGCAGACACCACGCGCAGCCCCACTTCGTCCCCCACCCGCAGCTCCTCCGCAGCCACCCCTTCGATTCGATGCCGACGCGAAAGCTGAATCGCGGCACCCTCTTCAAATCGCACCGTCAGGTGCAGCAACAAGGCTGGATCCTCCCGATACTGGTGCACCTGCCGCACCACCACCGGCACTCCCGCATAGCCGATCACCACCGCCCCGGTCTCCAGATCTTCCACCGCCACCGGCCCCTCCGGCGTGTCGATCAGCGTCCCCTCCACCAGACACCCGAAGCGCAACTTCACCAGTCCCACCCCCACGACCGTGTTGAATAAACTACAGCCACCCAGCAGCAGCACCCCCGCTCCCAGTAGCACGCCGAGCGCGGCGGCTCGCGTGTTGAGGGGAGAAAATACGAGGTTCATCGGGAAAGAGGACTGCAGAGGGTGCTCCGGTCCGTTCCCACCACCAAGCACAATCCGGAAATCCCCGCCCCCTCACTCTCCCGCCACTGCCTTCATCAAATACTCCCGCAACGGCCCCGGCGGATGCAGCCCATGCGGATGATGCCCCGCTCCTGGCTTCCGCCAAATCATCACCTTGCCCCCCAGCTTCTCAAAATTCGCGGCCAACTTCTCTCCATTCGCGGCCGGCGGCACCACGTCATCCGCCATCCCCAACACCAGCGCCACCGGAATCCCCGCCGCCGCAATCGGCTTCAAGACCGCCTCATCCACCGGCTGCGCCAACTTCTGCGCCTCCTCCTCGGTCACCTGATAAACCTCCAACACCCGCTTCCAATCCCCCGGCGAACCCTTCCCCGGATTTCCACCAGGCCAGGACCGGGAGTCGCAGACCGCGTTGTCCCCGTAGATCGCGCTCACCTTGTCCGGATTCCGCGACGCCCAAAGGAAGATCGGCAGCCCCCCCCGCGACATTCCCTCCAGGACCGGCTTCCCATGCAGCCCCAGCTTCCCGGTCGCAAAGGCATAAAAGGCGTCCCACCGATCCAAGGCCACCGGCGCCCCGAACAGCCCTCCCACGTCACAGTAGCCCACATGATACCCCCGCTCCAACAACTCCAACTCCAACGCCGGCTCATGCCCGAAGAACCGCGCCCTCCAGATCCATGGCCGCCCCGCCGCCGCCTTCTTCGGGGCCACAACCACACAACCCGCTCCATCCCCGGGCAGCTTGAAATCCAAGCGCCCATACCCATGAAAATCACCCCCCTTCGCCTCCACCCCCGCCGCCTTCAGCGCCGCCGAAACTTCATCGCCCGCCGCCTCCTCCCCCCAGACCGGATGCATCAACAGAGCGAAAAGAGCCGAAATTAGAACGCGCATGAAACCCATACGTACCCCGCACCCACTTTTGATCGAACAAATCCCCGCCAGACTGAATGGCACCCGGCCAAGGCTCCCCCCTCCCCAATCAACCGGGGAATCACCGGCCCCTCGAACCGCGAAGGCTGCTTGCATCGCCCGCCGTGGAAATAGCTCCGCCTCTTGTCGCCGCCCCCCAAAAGCTCGACATTCCGAACTTCCCCCTCCGACTTCCGCACCCCGCATTCACCAGTCCTCCTCCTCCTCCTCCCCCTCCTCTTCCTCTTCCTCATCCACCGTCCGCACATACGCCGAAATCTCCCGATCCCCGTTGTAAATCAGCAACAGGGTCCCCTCCGAAGCCATCGTCTTGAACAAACTCATCATCAACTCCTCCTGCCCCGGCCACGGATACACAAAAAATACATCCACCTCGTCCGGATCCAAGCCTTCATACATCGGCGGAATCCGCACCTTCTCCCCGCGGGGTGTCGTCGTCTCCGGAATCAACAAATCCTCCCCACCCACCCCCGCGCACTCCTCATAGCCCTCCGGCAAATAACTCGTGTTCAGGATCTGCACCGGTATGTTCAAATCCCCCGCCAACTTCTCCGCCATGTCCGCCAACTCCGGCTCGATCTCGATCCCATAGGCCTCATACCCGATCAACGAGGCCATGCACGTCGCCACCCCGAACCCGCACCCCCATTCACAAAACACATCCCCCCGCGTGTGGCCCTCGTCCCGCAAATACCGCATCGCCGCATGCACGATCAACGGATCACTCGGAATATACCGCGGATACCGCCGCCCCAACCCCGCCCCGAAAAAATCATCACACCGCTTGTCCGCCTCCTCAAACAACGCCTTCACCGCCGCCGGCATCTCCTCCGGCTTCAGCTTGAGCTTCAGTTGTTGCAACGACACAGAACAACAAGGCTAAGCCCTCAAACAAAAATGTCGATCCCAACCGTGGCGTGACCGTCCCGGTCGCAAGCCTTCTCCGGCGAAGCCCCCACTCCCCACTCCCCAC
>JAQCFL010000206.1 GCA_027619375.1 Verrucomicrobiota bacterium
TGGTTTGAGGGGACTGGGTAGGTCGCAGCCGGGAGGCTGCTCTGCGACAGGAATGTCGCGGCTCCGGGTATACTGTCGCGGTGCGACAGGGGCAGGACGTGGGCGTCGTTGGTTCATTTTCGGACGGCACGGAGTGACCGTTCCCTACCAAATGATTGCTTCGGCGGCGGGAATTGGGCAGGGTGGGGCATGCGTTTATTGGCGGCCTCGGTTTTGGCGGTTTTGGCGGCGGGTTTGCAGCCTTGTTTGGCGAAGCAGCCGAATGTGGTGTTCATTCTGACCGATGATCAGCGATGGGATGCGATGGGATGTGCGGGGCATCCGTATTTGAAGACGCCGCACATTGATCGACTGGCGGCGGAGGGGGTGCGGTTCAAGAATCACTTTTGCACGACCTCGCTGTGCTCGCCGAGTCGGGCTTCGATCCTGGGTGGGCTGTATGCGCACACGCATGGGGTGGTGAACAATTTCACCGACTATCCGAAGGACCTGCCGACCTTTCCGCGGCAGTTGCAGAAGGCGGGATACAAGACGGCCTACATCGGGAAGTGGCACATGGGGGAGGATGACGACAGCAAGCGGCCGGGGTTCGATCACTTTGTGACGCACCGGGGACAGGGAAAGTATTTCGACACGGAGTTTCGGACGAATGACGGGGAGCGGAAGGTGGAGCGGGGGTATTACACGACGGTGGTGACGGACATGGCCATCGAGTGGATGAAGGAACAGAAGGACGCGCCGTTTTTGCTGATGCTCGGGCACAAGGCGCCGCACAGCTTCTATTTTCCGGAGAAGAAGTATGCGCATGCCTTCGATGAGGTGCGGATTCCGTATCCGGAGTCGGCCTTTCAGTTGGAGGACAAGCCGGAGTGGATCTCGAAGCGCCTGAGCACCTGGCACGGGATTTACGGGCCGTTGTTTGAGTGGCGGAAGGAATTTCCGGACACCTCGGCGCGGGGGATGCTGGACTTTGAGCGGATGACGCGGGCCTATTGGGGGACGATTCTCTCAGTGGATGATTCGGTAGGGCGGATTTACAAGCAGTTGGAGGAGATGGGGGAGTTGGACAACACGCTGTTCATTTTCACGAGCGACAATGGCTTGTTGAACGGGGAGCACGGGATGGTGGACAAGCGGACGGCGCATGAGGCGTCGCTGCGGATTCCGTTGGTGGTGCGGTATCCGGGGTTGGTGGATCCGGCGAAGCCGAAGGTGATCGCGGGGCAGACCCTGACGCTGGATTTTGCGCCGACCATTCTGGAGATTTGCGGAGCGGAGGCGCTGCCGAAGACGCACGGCAAGTCCTGGAAGAAGCTGGTGACGAAGGGGGATCCGCTTTGGCGGACGGGATGGTTTTACGAATACAACTACGAGGCGCAATTTCCCTACACGCCGAACGTGAGGGCGCTTCGGGCGGATGATTGGAAGTACATCCGGTATCCGCACGGAGATGGATCAGCGGACAAGCACATGGCGGAGTTGTATGATCTGCGGACGGACGTGGAGGAGCGGCATAATTTGATCAATGATCCGGAGCACAAGGATCTGGTGACGACGCTGCGGAAGGAACTGGATCGTTTGATCGCGGAGAGTGGGGCGGTGCCGGACATGATGCCGATGGATGAGGGGATCAAGGGGGAGTTGCCGGATGAGAAGATCCGGTGAGGGGGGCGGAGCGAGGCGACCACCGGAGAAGGGAGGAGCTTCACGGAGTTTCGAAGCGCAGGCGCATGAAGCGCTTAGAGGGGTCCCCCGTGTTCAATGGATCGCGGGCGCGGACGGTTTCCGGATCTCCGGGAGCGATAAGCTCCAGCAGGATGGGCGACCAGGCTTGGAGTTCTTCGGATGCTTCCGCGAAGTAGGTGACATCGGGCAGGCCGGCGGGCCTGGTGAAGGTGAGGGTGAGGCCGGTGGCATCCAGCGTGGGGACGAGCGGCGGCGTGAAGACCCAGGGATCGGTGCCGAGCGCGTATTCGGCGAGGTTGAAGAGACCGTCGAGATCCGGGTCTTCATTGTTGGCGGCGAGGCCTGCGATTTGCTCAGTCTCGGTGAAATGTTCGTTTTTCCAGGAAACCAGATCGAGGCCAGGTTCGATGACCAGTGATCCGGTGGTGCCACCCTCGTGGTTCGGATCATTGATGGTTGCCACGATGGCATAGGTTCCGACAGCGGTGGGCTCGTCGGGGAGGCCTTCGTAGGTGATCGCGATGTTTTCAGCCGGCACGGCGGGATCGGTTGTGACAGTGACGTGTTTCGGGCTTCCGTCGTAGGTCTGGGTGAGGCCGGAGAGGGTCACGGCGGTGGTGGCCTTGTTGACGGTGAGCAATTGGGGCGCGTCGGTGGCGGCCTCGTAATTGTCATCGCCGGCTTGAGAGGCGGTGATGGTGGTGTTGCCCGCGCCGACGATGGTCACGGTGTTTCCGGAGGCGGTGGCGATGGAGGGATCGGAGCTTGTGTAGGAAACGGTGAGTGCGGAGGTCGCGGTGGCGCTGGGAGTGATGGGTTCGTCGCCGAAGGTCGCGGCGGTGAGCGGTGTGAAATCGATGGTCTGGGAAGCCTTGGCGATTACCAGGGAATCCGACGCGGTTCCCTGATAATTGGGATCGGTGATGTTGACCTCCACGGCATAGGTGGCGGCATTGACGGGCTCGTCCGACAGGGAGTTGTAGGTGACGGAGTGGGAGAGGTTGATGGGAGTGGTGACGACGGTGACGTGTTTGGGACTGCCGTTGTAGGTTTGATTGAGGTCGGACAACACGATGGATGCCGGCGCGGGTGTGACCGTGACGCTTGTGGTGTTGGAGAATGCGCCGCTTTGCGCGGTGATCACAAAGGGGCCGCCAGCCGCGGTGGCGCTGAAGAGGCCGTCGGAATTGATGGTGCCGCCTCCACTGGCGGACCACGCGAAGGATGAGGGCTGGCTGGCCATGGGTGCGCCGAATTGATCAAGCAGACTCGCGCTGAATTGCTGGTTCTTTCCGAACTGGACGGTGGCGTCCAAGGGGAGGGCCTCCAGGCTGTCCGCGTTTTGGTACACGCGCACATCGACGGCGCTGGTGACCGCGAGGCCCGCGCCATCGGTGACGGAAACCGAGATCCGGTAGTCTCCGGTGGTCTCGAAGATGGCGGTGGTGTTTTTTGCGGCGTTGCTGGCGTTTTCCGAGAGAATGACGGGTGCGGCGGGTCCGCTTGTGACGGACCATGTGTAAGTGAGCGCCGGTTCCCCGCCGTCGTCGGTGGCGGTGACCGAAAGGTTGGTTCCGGTTCCGCGGATGATCTGATAGGTAGTGGTGTCCGGATCGGTTTCGGATTCGGCGGAAGAAGTGCTGGCGGCGGCCGTGATCTGAGGCGGCTGGTTGGTGATGTCCGCGTTGGCAAGCAGCGCGATGCTATCCACATACCAGCCGGGGCTCGCGATGCTGTTGTCGGTGGCGAGGCGCCAGCGCATGCGGAGGCTGTGGCCCGCGTATTTGGTGTTGTTGGTGAGGTTGACGAGGGTTTCGATGAAGCCGTTGCTGTTGCCGGACCATGTCGGTTTTCCGTCGAACTCGTTCGTGGTGCCAGGTCTTCCCTTGGATTTGACGGTTGAGTTGTAGCCGTTGCTCGCAAACACCGCGCCTGAACCGCTGTCTTCCACGTCGAACCATGCCGCTCCGTCCACGGAGAGCTCGAGCTTTCCGGCATCCTTGGTGCTCTGGAGGTTAAAGGAATGCCAGAATTTGAGCTGCATGCTGGTGGCTCCGGCAGGGATTGGTATCGAGGGCGAGGTGAGGTTGGTGGTGGATTTGGAGACGATGGCCGGCGCGAAATAGGAAGATGCGGGCGAATGGCTCTGCGTGGTGACCAAGGACCAACTGTTGGATCCTGCGGTGGCGCTTGACGTCCAATCGGACACCGTTCCGTCGAAGTTCTGGCTCCAGATCACGCCGATCACGGCGAAGGCATCGGGGAGAGTGGATGTTTCAAGGTCCGGATTGGTTGCGACGACATCCCATGCGCCGGCGGCGGCTCCGGTGAGGTTGATCTGGCAGCGGAGACTTGAGCCGATCAACTGGACGGAGGTGGCGGTGATGTCGGCCTGGCCTGTTTTCGTGAGTTTGAAGGTGGTGTTGGCGCTCATGCCGGTGCCGGTGATGTCCACGATCACAGTGCTACCGCTGTTGCCGCTTGCCGGGGTGATGCCCGCCAGGGCAAGGGGCGGATTGGCATCCACGATTGTTCCGCTGATGAAGTATTGGCCGATGCTGCCGTAGGCGGTGTAGCCGGAGGGCGGAGAGACGAGGGGAGTGCCGGTGCCGGTGTTGCGCAGGTGCAGATAGTAATAGCCTTGGGTGAGGGTGGTGCTGATGGTTGCGGAGGTGAGATTGGCGGCGTTGTTTGAGGCCACCAGCGTGCCGGCTGCGTTGTAGAGTTCGAGGAGGAGGTCCAGATTGCCCCCACGCGTGCCGGAGGGTTGAATCCACGGGTTGGCGTTCAGTTGCACCGTGCCGTCTCCCGTGTAGAAGGAGAAGACATCCACATCCGTGTTGCGCTCGATCAAGCCCTTGTTCGCGGGGCTGGAATTGGACGGATCGTTTTCCGGTGTGGTGGATGAGATGGTGGTGCCGGTGGTGATCGTCAGCGGAGTTGCGGTTCCCGCCGTGTTCCCGTGATCGTCGGCGCGATAAGCGACCCGGTTGCTGATGATCGTCAAATCGTCCTGAAGCTGACTCGCATTATAATATTCGCCTTTGCACCACTGGGAGACGTTGCGGTTGTATCCCGTGCCCATGATAGGTCCCCAGGAAATATCTCCGGACCCGTGACCACCGTAATAGGCCGATGTGGATGTGCCATCGTGAGAGAGCCCCATGTTGTGGCCCATTTCATGAGAAGCGGCTTCAGCAATGATGGATTCGCTTCCACCGCCATTGGTGCTGTTTACCCAGGCTGGCTGATAGTTCGGTGAGTAGGTCGAATTCCCAAACACGCCGACATAGGCCACACCACCCGAGCCAGAGTGGGGCAGCGCCACGCCGTTGTTGTCATTGGTTTCACAGATCAGCAACCAGCCGACGTAATCCTTGTTGCCGGTGTAGTTGTCCGGGTCGTAAGCGGTGTCCGTGGTCACGTCGACGTCGAAAGGAGCGTAGTCTTCCGCCACACGTTGCCAGACCCGCTTCATCCACGCCTGTTCGGAATCGTTGAACGTCGTCCTGTCGGCATCCTGGGACCAGACCTTCACATTCCAACTGGAAACCCCTTCGCTGGTGTTCCAGGCCGTCCCCGAAACGATCCCGCCGTTGAAATCGAGATAGATGCGCCTGCTTGCGCCGGGTCTGGAGTGATAGGCTGGAGGAGCGCTTACAAGCACGGCCGCATTCGCGGTGGGCGGTGGCTCGGTGGTTTGGTCAGGCTCCGGGACGATGCTCCCGGTTGTGCTGGAGTTGTCAGCAATCCTTTCGGACTTGTCGGTTCCGTGTGCATGACCCTCGCAATTGCCGTGGTCGTCCGGGCACACGATATAGATTCCGCCGCCATGGTCCACGCGGAGGTGCTCCGCGGCGTCGGTCGCATCGAAGTCGAAGGTGTGCAGCCACTTCATCGCTTTCTCCTTCGCCTGCGGGTCGAGCGATTGAAGCTTGGTTTTGAGTGTTCCCGCTGGCAGTTCCTCGGTGCGGAAGGGATTTTCCTTCCCGAACACCTTGCGGGGTGATGCTTCGGCAAACGCCATCGATGTGGCGATGCCGAGGCAGGCGAGCAGGGCAACAGTGGATGAAAAGGAGGGTTTTTTCATGGGGTTTGGGCTTGCGCTGCCGGTCAAACGGTTCTGCAGGTTGCAGCGCGGAGCACTGCAGATCTTGAATCACCGCAGGTGTTGTTCTGACATATGGGGACCACCATCCAGGTGCCGACCGGAAGGGCATGCGGCGGCATCCATTGCAAGGTCGGTGCGTGGAATCCACCGCCGCAATGTTGGCGCGAGCTTTTTGAGGCCGGGTATTCTTGATGGTGGTAAGCGGCTCTGCGGCGCGGGCGGGTTGCCGGGCGGGAGAGGTGGATGGAGGGGTCTGAAAGGACTTCGGCGGCGCCAATCTGCACCGGGGAACGGCCAGTGGAAGTCAGCGGCGTCAGGCCCATCGGGAAGAATGGGTTTGAGCGCATTTGGAACGGGGGAGGATACAGGATGTTCCCGCAACTGCAAGACATTTAAGGGGTTCCTGCCCACGCAATACGCTTGAGCGGACGGAGCGTTTGATCGCGGAGACTGGGGCGGTGCCGGACAAGAACCACGGGGGGAGAGTGGGGCGAGGGAGTGTTCGACTGCCAATGGAGGTAGAGGTCCGGTTGCCAACGATTTTTGAGGGGCGCCAAAGCCGAAGGGCGGGCGGGAAGGGGTCGCTGGAGGATGCATGAATTCAATTCATTACGCATTTCCGGCACGTGGCATGAGGTCTGCTCCGGGGCTGCAAGCTTCGTTCGAGACAACCCTGTGCCGACGAGTGCCTGACCAAACAAACTACGACTACCAAGATGTATAAGAAGAAACTGCAAGTGACCACTGCTGCCGTTGGGTTGATGAGCATTGTGAGCGTTGTCTCAGCAAATGCGGACCCTCTCTCCGGATCGATTTCGGTTGATGCGAACTCCCACTTCATTTCCGGCTCTTCAGCAGAATCTGTGGGTGAATTCCGGCTCTGGCAAGTCCCCGAGTTGGTGAAACAAGGCGGT
>JAQCFL010000207.1 GCA_027619375.1 Verrucomicrobiota bacterium
CGCATGGGAAGCCGGATGTGGCGGGAGGGCCGGAGAAGAAGATGAACGTGTTGATCATCGCCTCGGATTCGTTGCGGGGGGACCGGCTGTCCTGCAACGGCTATTTCCGGGAAGTTTCGCCGAACATTGATCGGTTGGCGGCGAAGTCGACGAACTTTACGAAGTGCTTCACGCCGATCGGATCGACGCTGGAGTCGATGGTGGGGATGATGACCTCGGAGTATCCGCACACTCACGGGTTCCGGCAGATGTTTCCGAGCAAGGAACTGGTGGAGAAGGTGAACACGGAGTCGGCGACGCTGCCGACGGTGCTGGGGAAGGCGGGGTATGACACGGCGGTGATGGGTGATTGGTGTGCGGCGATCTTCAACCTGACGCCGCTGGGTTTCGAGGAGGTGCAGGTGTCGGATTTTGACAGCTTCAAGATCTGGATGAGCCAGGCGGTCTATATGCACCACTTTGTGATCCCGTTGTTTTTCGACAATGAGTACGGTTACTGGCTGTTTCCGGAGTTGCAGTCGTTCGCCTTTTTCCTGAAGCCGGAGGTGGTGACGGACCGGGTGGTGAAGAAGTTGGAGGCGCAGGGGGAGGATCCGTTTTTCTGGACGGTGTTCTATTCGTGCAACCACCTGAACTACCATTCGCCGGATCCCTACTACAAGCGCTGGGCGGATCCGGACTACAAGGGGAAGCACAAGTACATGGTGTCGTTGAATCCGGACAACTTCGCGGCGAACACGGACATTGGGAAGGAGTATGCGGGGATGGATCGGGCCGATGTGGAGCAGATCCGGGCGCTGTATGACGGATGCACGACGCAGTTTGACGACTGCGTGGGACGGATCGTGGCGACGCTGGAGGAGACCGGGCAGTTGGAGAACACCATCATCATCATCACCTCGGATCACGGGGATGATCAGTTCGAGCCGGGGGTGTCGTTTTGCCACGGGATCACCTTCAGCGGGGGGGATCAGGGGAACAACATTCCGTTCGTGCTGTATGTGCCGGGGCGGGAGGGGAAGAAGGTGGAGCGGATCGTGCGGAACATCGACTATGCGCCGACCATATTGGATTTGTTGGGGATGCCTGCGGAGCCGAAATTCGAGGGGGTGAGTTTGAAGCCGTATGTGGAGGAGGAGGCGGCGGATCTGGGGTTGGCCTACTTTGGGGAGACGAGTTATTTGTTTTTCAAGCGGCAGATTCCGGGGGAGTCACCGCTGGAGGTGCCGGCGTTGCAGGACACGACGCACGTCGATGAGGACTTTGATTTTCACATCGTGTTGCAGGATAAGTTTCACGATGCGGTGGTGAAGACGAAGGAGCGGTGTTTGCGGACGGAGGAGTTCAAGCTGGTGTACACGCCGGGGCAGGTGGCGCCGATTCACCGGCTGTATCATCTGCCGAGCGATCCGCATTGCGAGCGGGATGTGAAGGGGGAGCATCCGGCGGTTTACCGGGCGATGAAGAAGTATCTGTGGGCGTGGATCGTGGATCATGAGGAGGGGCGGGTGCCGGAGATCGAGGGGGCGGAAGTGGAGGAGGAGATTGCGGTGCCGCAGGAGTATTTGGAGATTGATTGGGGGAAGTAGGGGAATGGGGAGGATCGACACTCCTGTCGAAAAGGGGGGAGCGCAGCTCGTGGTGGGTGGGCGGGATTTGGTGGAGTGTGGTTGGGTATGTCGCAGCCGGGGCTGCTCTTCGCGACGTGGGCGTTGCTGGTCCGGTGGGGAGGAATGCCGATGCTCCGGTGAGGCGGGGATGCTGAGGGGTAGGGAGAAGCGAAAGGTGGAACCGCCGACGCCTCGCAGAGGCGCCGCTACGCGGGGAAGGAGAGCCTGTCGACCGGGACGGTCAAAGTCACTTACTCGACGAAGAGTTCCTCAATGGAGGGGAGCGGTTTACCGTCCCGGAGGACGAGGGCCTTGACGGTGGTGGCGAGGAGGAAGGCGATGGCGGGAATTGGCAAAGCGGGGAAGGGGGACCAATCACCTCGAATGAAGCCGACAAGGAGTAAAGGGGAATTGGGGGGAGGGGGGCGTGAATAATTTGCCTTGTGGCCCCGTCGCCCCCCCGCCGTAGGAATGTTGGCTAGCAAGGCGACGTGCGGCGACTGTTTCGCCGGGGATGCCTTGCGCCTGCATAAACTCCAATCAACTATGAAAATTACTCATCGCACGGGCCTTGCGGCCCTTCTGGTAGTCGGTGCCTGTTCCGCCGTCATTTTGGCGGACGAGGCTCCGAAGGAAGTTCCGAAGAAACTGAATGCTGCGGACCTTGCCGGCGCGACCCTGATCATTCCCTCTCCGGGAGAGATTCTTTCCACCCTGAAGGAGGCCAAGGACTCCGATTGGGCGGCGGCTGCGGAGGCGCGGGCCAAGGAGATCACGCCGGTGGAGAAGATGGACAGCACGCAGGCTGCGGTCCTCCTGGGGCGGCGGACAGCGGAGGCCTTCCTCGCGCTTGAAGCTAAAAATGCCGACCTCTTGAACAAAGCCAGTGCGCAGATTCTGGATTCCGCGAGGAAGCTGGGAGCGAGCGAGGGAATTCTTGCCCAGGGCAAGGAGATTTCGGATCTCGCGGCGGCGGAGAAGTGGGAGGACATCTACTCGCTTCTCGACGGGGTGTTCGTGTCGGCACAGTCCGATCTGAAGGAAGTGGAGGACGACGATTCGCTGACAATCGCCAGTGCTTCGGGCTGGCTGACGGGCATCGGTATTTTCGCCGACCAGGTTTCCGGCAACTATTCGGAGGCCGCCGGCAAGGCTCTTCGTCAGGGGGATCTCGCCAAGTCGCTCAATGAGAAGCTCGCCGCGCTTTCGGCCGGAGCGAAGGATCAGGCGTCGGTGAAGGCGATGATTGTGGCATTTGCCAAGATCCAGCCTTTGGTCACTGTTGATCAAGATGCCGCCGTTTCGGAGGCGTCCGTCAAGGAGATCGCCTCCATTGCCAACGCAGCCCTTGCCTCCCTCAAGTAACCCTCAAGCACTACAAAATCATGAACATTAAACGTTTCTCATTTATGAAAGCACCGATCACCCTCTTCCTTGCAGTGGTGATGGCCTCGTTCCCCTCCGTGTCCTACGCCTCGATTGGCGGAGCGCGGGGTAATGCAAATGTTCTCTTCCGTGCCCTGCGGGCCAACGGTTGGAACGTGCGGGATTGTTTCGACGTGGGTCTTCTTCGGAAGGGCCAGTCGGTGTTGATTCGCACCACGCTTCTTGCCGGCAACACCTACAAGATCGCGGCGGCCGGTTGTGAGGATGGTTACGACGTGGACATTGCCGTTTACGACGAGAACGGCAACTTCATCGACAGCGATGGCGACAGTCAGCAGTTGGCGGTGGCCGATGTGCGTCCGGCGTGGAGCGGGACGTATTTCATCAAGGTGACGATGTACAACAGCACCTACAACGGCGCCCACTACGTCGTGCAGTATGCCTTCAGATAGGACCTTTCCCGAGGTGCGGCAGGCCCGTCGGCAGCATGGAGATCGTGCTGTCGGGCGGGCCGCCCAGGCAGGTTTGGAAGACCCGGTCTTGCAAGCCTGTCTGTCTGTTTTCCGGTATCTGGCCCGCGACAATGCGGCGATGCTGGAGTCCTTTGCCCGTTATGTGGGGGGCAGTATCGGGATCTTTCTCCCGCCGGACAAGACGGCGCTCCTGCTCCGGGTGTTTTTGACGGAGGCGGCGGTGCCGGAGATGATCGTCCCGCCCGAGCATCCCGCGCAGCGGCTTTACATGCTGATCACGGTGCGGGAGGCGGTGCTGCAGTTGCCTGCGGAGATGCGGACCGGGATTCTCGCGGAGATCGAATCGTGGTCGTGGTGCGTGGAGCTGCAGGAACGGGCGACGGCTTTTCTCGGAGCAGGAGGGGGTGCGGACTGTTTGCAGTGCGCGCCGTGGCCGTGCGGGGAGGAGTTCATCGGTCTGACCGATCTGGAGTCGGGCCGGCTGCGATTTTTGCATTTTGAGGGGCATTACTTTGCCCGGCATGAGGGGACGGCGAACAACGTTCGCATCCTCGGTAGGCCGTGGCCGGCGGGGCACACGCTGTGGTTGAAAAAGTCGGACCTCATCACGGTGGGGAGTCATCAGCTGAATGTTTCCACGCTGGAGTTTTTCCGGCTCAGTGCGGGGACGGGGAAGGTGTCCCATCTGCATGTCCGGGATCATGAAGTGATCCTGAATGATCGGGCGGAGAAGGCGGTGGCGCGGATCGTGGACGGGGCGGGCAGTGTGCTGGAGGTTGGGGATGCGGGCGTGGCGGTGCCCGGGATGTTGCTCAATGGCCGGGCGGTTGAGCTGCCGGTTTCAATATTGCCCGGGGATCGTTTGAGCATCGACGGACTGCGGGTGCCGGTGAGCAAACTGTTGCAGCAGGCGCGGGATAACGAAGCACGGCATCGGTGGACGATCAAGCTGGAGGAGGTGGGCCTGGTCTTTCCGGACGGGACGACGGGCATCGACGGGATCAGCCTCGCCTTGCAGTCGGGGGACCTGGTGGGGGTGATGGGACCGAGCGGCTGCGGGAAATCGACCTTGATGACGCTGTTGACCGGGGAAATTTCGCCGACCGGTGGCGGGATTCGGTTCAGTTCTTCGTTGGGGCGGCGGCCGACCTTTGCGTTGGTGCCGCAGGACGACATCGTGTTCCCCGAGTTGACGGTGTTGGAGAACCTGCGCTATGCGGCGGCGTTGCGGGGGAGGGAGTTGACGGGTGCTCCGAATGGGGGGCTGCGGCCGATTCTTGATTCGATCGGGTTGGCCAACAAGAGTCACCTGCGGGTGGGGAGCATCATGGACAAGGTGCTCAGTGGTGGTCAGCGGAAGCGGTTGAACATCGGGTTGGAGCTGACCGCGACGCCGGATGGATTGTTGCTGGATGAGCCGACCTCGGGTCTTTCGAGCGCGGATGCGACGGAGATCATGCGTCTGCTGCGTCGTCGCGCGGACGACAACATGCTGGCCCTGGCGGTGATTCATCAGCCGTCGCAGGAGGTCTTCGATCTTTTTGACAAGGTGATCATATTGGATGTGGGGGGGCGGCTGGCGTTTTTCGGGCCGCCGTCCGAGGCGATCGCCTTTTTCCAGCAGCACAATCCGCAGGCGCAGGCGGGGCCGGAGAGCATTCTGGAGACGCTCGGGGGGAAGCGGACCACCTTGGATGGGGGCGGGGCGCGGCGGATTTACGGGCCGGATTTCTGGAAGAGGCGGTATGCGAACGTTCGTGGGGAGTATGCGCCGCCGTTGATCACGGGGGATTTTCCGGATGGCACGGTGCGGCCGGCTGAGACGAAGTCGCCGGTCTGGCGCAATCTGAAGCTCATCGCGCACCGGGAGTTCAAGCGGAAAATCAAGGAATGGCGTTCCTTCCTGGCCTCGACCTCGTTTTCCGTGTTGCTGGCGTTGATCATTGGGTGGGTGGGGCGGAGTGCGCGGAGCGGGGAGGTCTATTCGTATGCGAACAATCAGAATTTGCCGGCGAGTCTTTTTTTGGCGGTGATCCTGGTTTCGTTTCTGGCGCTTTCGGCCTCAGTGCAGGAGGTGGTGAAGGACAACGCCTTCCGTTTGCGGGAGCGGTTGCTGAACATTTCGCCGGTGCTCTGGCTGCTCGGTAAGATACCGTGGTTGCTGCTGAGCCTGGCCTTTCAGTCGGCGCTGGTGGCGCTGTGTGTGTTTGGATTGATCCGGTTGAGCGTGGCGTGGGTGGATTTGTGGGTGGTGTTGACGATCACTTCGTGGTGTTCGGCGGCGTTGGGGCTTCTGGTTTCCTCGCTGCCCCGCATGAACGAGCGGGTGGCGCTGGCCTCGGTGCCGCTGTTGCTGGTGCCGCAGTTGATTCTTTGCGGTGCGGACCCTTTCAGCTTCGAGCGGGTGGCGCACCTGCATGCGCCGTTCGAGGTGCCGCAGAAGGAGGAGGGTCAGGCGGATCCCGCGCCATGGCCGTCGCGGTTCATGCCGTCACGCTGGGCGTATCAGGCCGCGGTGACGACGTTGCGGGATGCACCGGAGTTGGAAGGGGTTTTTGAGGAGAAGGAGTTGGTGAAGACCTACAACATCGCGAAGAAGAACGTGGAGATGTGGCGGGAGGACGGGCCGGGGTTTTTTGCGCTGATGAGCGAGAAGATGGAGGTGCCGGTGACGGAGGAGTCGTTGCGGAAGCGTCTGGCGTTGGTGTTGCGCGGGGGGTATCGGACGCCGGAGGAGGTGGCGGCGGCGTTCGGGGATCGTTTTCCGGAGGCGGACTCGATGACGGATGATCTCGCGCCGTTGATGAACATCACCTTCCAGGATTATGCGGAGCGGAGTTTCGGGGAGAAGCAGTCGTTTATGGGGCAGGACCTGCCGGTGGTGCGGGGGTCGTTGCGGATCATCGTTTTCATGTGCGGGATTTTCGTGGTGTTGGCGGCGCTGTCGCTGACCATTAACCGCCGATTCTTTGGCAAACCATGAGCAATGTGATGAGCGAATCGAAGTCCGTGGAGCAATACCCGACCCAGTGGCATTGGGGGCCGTTGTATTTTGACGGACTGTTCGGGTATCATGGGATGCATCTGTGTTTTCACCGATATCCGGATCCGAATTCGCCGGAGGCGTTGGTGGATCCGGCGAAGGAAATTATTCCGTTGGAGGAGTGAGGGGGGGGAATTGGTTACTGGTTACTGGTTACTGGTTACTGGTTATTGGGAATTGGAGTGGGGAAG
>JAQCFL010000208.1 GCA_027619375.1 Verrucomicrobiota bacterium
CGCGCTCCCAAAAACGCCATCCGGCACCCTATGTGCTATGGTTCACCGCAGCAGCAGATTCCCATATGAACACCCCTGGACTTCCCGCCGCACAAGGCCTCTACGACCCCCGGAACGAACACGATTCCTGCGGAGTCGGCTTTCTTTGCCATCTTAAGGGCAAGCGCTCCCACAAACTCGTCCAGGGAGTCCTCGAAATGTGCCGCAATATGGACCATCGCGGCGGCT
Source organism: Verrucomicrobiota bacterium (assembly GCA_027619375.1). Taxonomy (GTDB): domain Bacteria; phylum Verrucomicrobiota; class Verrucomicrobiia; order Verrucomicrobiales; family Akkermansiaceae; genus JAPKDA01. The sequence goes on from JAQCFL010000208.1 coordinate 229, forward strand.
GTGGCTGCGACCCCGACACCGGAGACGGCGCCGGTGTCTTCTTCCAACTCCCCCACAAGTTCTTCCAAACCGTCACTCCCGCACTCGGCTTCACCCTCCCCGAGGAAGGCCAGTATGCAGTCGGCTTCGTCTACCTCTCCCCCGATCCGGAGGAAAGCCGGACCGCCATGGAGATCTACGGCAACCTCGTCGAAAAAGAGGGCCAAACCCTCCTCGGCTGGCGCGACGTTCCCGTCAAAAGCGAACTCCTCGGCCAAGCCTCCGCAGCCTGCGAACCGTCCATGAAGCAGGTCTTCATCGGCCGCAATCCCGATCTCACCGATGCCCAGGATTTCGAGCGCAAACTCTACGTCATCCGCCGCATCACCTCCGACGCCATCCGCTACCGCGGAAATCCCGGCGGCGATTATTTCTACCACGCCAGCCTCTCGGCCCGCACCATCATCTACAAGGGCATGCTCACCACCGGGCAGCTCGGCGAATATTTCCCCGATCTCAGCCACCCCGACATGGAGACGGGCATGGCCCTGGTGCACTCCCGCTTCAGCACCAACACCTTCCCCTCCTGGCCCCGCGCCCAGCCGTTCCGCTACATGGCGCACAACGGCGAAATCAACACCATGCGCGGCAACGTCAACTGGATGCACGCCCGTCAGCAACTCCTCGACAGCGGCATCATGGGTCCCGACCTCCAGAAACTCCTCCCCATCATCCGCGACGACGGCTCGGACTCCGCCATGTTCGACAACTGCCTGGAGTTCCTCGTCCTCTCCGGACGATCCCTCCCTCATGCCGTCATGATGATGATCCCGGAGCCCTGGGAAAATCACAAACACATGAGCGCCACCAAGAAGGCGTTCTACGAATACCACGCCACCCTCATGGAGCCCTGGGACGGCCCCGCCTCCATCGCCTTCTGCGACGGCATTTCCATCGGCGCGGTCCTCGACCGCAACGGCCTGCGTCCCTCGCGCTACTACGTCACCTCCGACGACATGGTCATCATGGCCTCCGAAGTCGGCGTGCTTCCCGTCGATCCCTCCACCGTCATCAAAAAGGGCCGCCTCGAACCCGGCCGCATGTTCCTCGTCGACACCAGTAAGGGCCGCATCGTCGGCGATGCCGAGATCAAAGAGGAAATCGCCACCGGCGCGCCCTACGGAGAGTGGTTGAAAAACAACCGCGTCTTCTTCAAATCCCTCGCCGGGCAAACCACCCCGGAGCGCCTCAGCGGGCACGACCTCATCCGCCAGCAACGCGCCTTCGGCTACACCTTCGAAGACAAGCGCTTCATCCTCGGCCCCTCCGCGGAGAGCGGCACCCAGCCCCTCGGCTCCATGGGCAACGACGCCCCGCTCGCCGTCCTCTCGGATCGCCCCCAGCTGCTCTACAGCTACTTCCGCCAACTCTTCGCCCAGGTTACCAACCCGGCCATCGACCCCATCCGCGAGGAACTGGTCACCGCCAGCGTGACCTTCCTCGGCTCCGAGAACGACCTCCTCCACCCCGGCGAGGAAAACTGCCGCATGATCCGCCTCGAGTCGCCGATCATCTCCAGCGAGGAACTCGCCAAGCTGCGCAAGGTGGAACTCGACGGCTTCAAGGCCGCCACCCTCCCCATGCTCTATACCCCGGAACTCGCCGAGGCCGGCCTCACCGGAGCGCAGAACCGTGGCACCGGCAACGGCCCCATCCTCTCCCGCGAGGACACCGGCATGGTCAGCGATGTCTCCCTCCGCCAGGCCCTCGACCGCCTCTTCGAAGCGGCCGACCTCGCCATCCGCGAAGGCTCAAACCTCCTCATCCTCTCCGACCGCGGCGTGAATGCCGAGAGGGCACCCATCCCCGCCCTCCTCGCCGTGGCCGGCCTGCACCACCACCTCATCCGCGAGGGAACCCGCACCCGCGTCTCCCTCATTCTCGAGTCCGGCGAACCACGCGAGGTCCATCACTTCGCCGTCCTCCTCGGCTACGGCGTCGATGCCGTCAACCCATGGCTCGCCATCGACTCGATCGGCGAAATGGTCGCCGACGCGGAGATCGCCGACGACGAAAAATCCGCCGTGCAGAAGTTCCTCTACGCTTCCATCAAGGGCGTCATCAAGACGATGTCCAAGATGGGCATCTCCACCGTGGCCAGCTACCGCGGCGCACAGATCTTCGAAGCGGTCGGCCTCAATCACGAGGTCATTGACCACTACTTCACCCGCACCGCCTCCCGCGTGGAAGGCATCGGCCTCGCCGAAATTTCGCAGGAGTCCAGACTCCGTCACGACGAGGGCTTCCAGCTCCGCGAACTCGATGACGACGCCCTCGATCCCGGCGGCCTCTATCAGTGGCGCTCGGAAGGCGAACGCCACCTCTTCAACCCGCAGACCATCCACCTCCTCCAACAGGCCACCCGCCTCGGCGACTACAAGGTTTTCGGCCAATACTCCGAATTGATCAACAACCAGTCCCGCGAGGCCTACACCCTGCGCGGCCTCATGGAGATCAAGACCGATCCCTCCAAAGCCATCCCCCTGGAGGAAGTGGAGTCGGTCGAGTTGATCGTGAAGCGCTTCAAGACCGGCGCCATGTCCTACGGCTCCATCTCGAAGGAAGCGCACGAGGCACTCGCCATTGCCATGAACCGCATCGGCGGCAAGTCCAACACCGGTGAGGGCGGCGAGGATCCCGAGCGCTTCACCCCCGAACCCAACGGCGACTCCAAGAAAAGCGCCATCAAGCAGGTCGCCAGCGGACGCTTCGGTGTCACCAGCCACTACCTCGTCAACGCCGAGGAAATCCAGATCAAGATCTCGCAGGGCGCCAAGCCCGGCGAAGGCGGCGAACTGCCCGGCCACAAGGTCCTCCCGCAGATCGCCAAGGTCCGCGGCACCACCCCCGGCGTGGGACTCATCTCCCCCCCGCCGCACCACGACATCTACTCCATCGAGGACCTCGCCGAGCTCATCCACGATCTCAAAAACGCCAACGTCGGAGCCCGCATCAACGTGAAGCTGGTCTCCGAAGTCGGAGTCGGCACCATCGCCGCCGGCGTCGCCAAGGCGAAGGCAGATGTCATCCTCATTTCCGGCCACGACGGAGGCACCGGGGCCAGCCCGCGCTCCTCCATCCAACACGCCGGCTGCCCCTGGGAACTCGGCCTCGCCGAAACCAACCAGACCCTCCTCCTGAACGGCCTGCGCTCCCGTGTCGTTCTCGAAACGGACGGCCAGCTCAAGACCGGCCGCGATGTCGCCGTGGCCTGCCTGCTCGGTGCCGAGGAGTTCGGTTTCGCCACCGCTCCCCTCGTCACCCTCGGCTGCCTCATGATGCGCGTCTGCCACAAGAACACCTGCCCGGTCGGCGTCGCCACTCAGGACCCCCGCCTCCGCGCCAAGTTCAACGGCGCCGTGGAGAACGTCGTGCACTTCATGCAGTTCGTCGCCGAGGAACTCCGCGAGATCATGGCCACCCTCGGCTTCCGCACCCTCAACGAAATGGTCGGCCGCTGCGACCTCCTCGAAATGCGTCGTGCCGTCGATCATTGGAAGGCAAAGGGCCTCAACTACTCCAAGATCCTCTACCGCCCCAAGGTCGGACCGGAGGTCGGCACCTACTGCCAGCAGGCCCAGGACCACCTCCTCGAAAGCGCCCTCGACAACACCACCATCCTCGAACTCTGCCGACCCGCCATCGAGCGCGGCGAGAAGGTCGCCGCCGAATTGCCGATCATCAACATCAACCGCGTCGTCGGCACCATCACCGGCGCCGCCCTCACCCGCAAGCACGGCCCCCTCGGCCTGCCCGACGACACCATCCGCCTCAAGTTCAAGGGCAGCGCCGGCCAGTCCCTCGCTGCCTTCTGCCCCAACGGCATGTCCTTCGAACTCGAAGGCGATGCCAACGACTACGTCGGCAAGGGCCTCTGCGGCGCGAAGATCGTCATCTACCCGCCCCGCGACTCCCATCCCGACTTCAAGGCGGACGACAGCATCATCATCGGCAACACCGCCTTCTATGGCGCCACCTCCGGCGAAGCCTACATGGCCGGCGTGGCCGGGGAACGCTTCTGCGTCCGCAACTCCGGCGCCCACACCGTCATCGAAGGCATCGGCGACCACGGCTGCGAATACATGACCGGCGGCTCCGTCACCTGCCTCGGAAAAACCGGACGCAACTTCGCGGCCGGCATGAGCGGCGGCGTCGCCTACGTCTACGACGAACTCGGCGATTTCGAGTCCAAGCTCAACCGCAGCATGGTCAACCTCTACCCGCTCATCGAATGCCGCGACTTCGAGATCGCCGAGGTCAAGACCCGCATCGAGCGCCACACCGCGCTCACCGGCAGCAACAAGGGCCGCCGCCTTCTCGACAACTGGCAGGACGAACTGCCGAAGTTCTTCAAGGTCCTCCCCACCGACTACGAGCGCGTCCTCAACGCCCTCGAAGAAGCCCGCGAACAGGGCCTGGAGGGCGACGACGCCATTCTCGCCGCCTTCGAGGCCAACGCCAAAATCGGTCACTAGGACCGCCACTCAAACCACCTTCACACTCCAGACCTTCAGACTTTTACGACCATGGGTAAACCTACCGGATTCCTCGACTTCGAACGCTCCAACATTCCCGACCGCTCACCTCTAGACCGCATCAAAGACTGGAAGGAGATCCATGCCGATCGCGATGACAACGCCGTCTCCATCCAGGGTGCCCGTTGCATGGACTGCGGCACCCCCTACTGCCACACCGGCATCATCCTTTCCGGCATGGCCAGCGGCTGCCCCGTCAACAACCTCATCCCCGAGTGGAACGACCTCGTCTATCGCGGCCGCTGGAAGGAAGCCCTCCAGCGCCTGCGCAAAACCAACAACTTCCCCGAATTCACCGGCCGGGTCTGCCCCGCGCCCTGCGAGGGCTCCTGCGTCCTCGGCTCCATCGAGCCGCCCGTGACGATCAAGAACATCGAGTGCTCCATCATCGACCGCGGCTGGGAGGAAGGCTGGCTCCCCCCGCACGCCCCCGCCAACCGCACCGGCAAGAAGGTCGCCGTGGTCGGTTCCGGTCCCGCCGGACTCTCCGCCGCCGACCAGCTCAACCAGGCCGGCCACAACGTCACCGTCTTCGAGCGCGCCGACCGCCCCGGCGGCCTCCTCATGTATGGCATCCCCAACATGAAACTCGACAAGCGCGAGGTCGTCGACCGCCGCGTCGACCTCATGAAGGCCGAGGGCGTCGAGTTCGCCTGCAACGTCAACATCGGCCAGGACAAGACCTGGACCGTCGAGAAACTCCGCGCCGACTTCGACGCCGTGATCCTCTGCTGCGGTGCCACCAAACCCCGCGACCTCCCCATCTACGGCCGCGATTCCAAGGGCGTGCACTTCGCCATGGAGTTCCTCACCGTCAACACCCGGCACCAACTCGATCACGGCTTTGACGGCACCAATCCCGCCCTCAACGCCACCGACAAGCACGTCGTCGTCATTGGCGGCGGCGATACCGGCACCGACTGCGTGGGCACCTCCATCCGCCAGGGCTGCAAGAATGTCATTCAGCTGGAAATCATGCCCCAGCCCCCCCTCGAGCGCGCCGCCAACAATCCCTGGCCGGAATGGCCCAAGGTTTACAAACTCGACTATGGTCAGGAGGAGGCCGAAGCCCTCCAAGGCAAGGACCCCCGCGCCTACCTCGTCATGACCAAGCAGTTCGTCGCCGACGAGAACGGCCAGGTCACCGGCCTGGAGATCGTCGACATCACCTGGGGCAAGAACGACAAGGGCCAGTTCGTCCCGCAGGAAACGGAGGGCTCCCTGCGCACCATCCCCTGCGACCTCGCCCTCCTCGCCATGGGCTTCCTCGGACCAGAACAGGAGATCGTCGAAAAGTTCGCCCTCGAAACCGACCCCCGCAGCAATGTGAAGGCTGAGTTCGAGAATTACACCACCAACATCGAGGGCATCTTCGCCGCCGGTGACATGCGCCGCGGACAATCCCTCGTCGTCTGGGCCATCAATGAAGGCCGCGGTGCGGCCCGCGAATGCGACCGCTACCTCATGGGCACCACCACCCTCCCCTGATCGTGGCGGCGGTTTCCAACCGCCCAGCCGAACAGCGGCGCGAAGCAGCCCGGCCAACTCCCCAACAGTGGCGTGACCGTCCCGGTCGCAAGCCCTCCCCTGAATCGTGGCGGCGGTTTCCAACCGCCCAGCCAAACAGCGGCGCGAAGCAGCCCGACCAACTCCCCAACCCGTGGCGTGACCGTCCCGGTCGCAAGCCCTCCCCTTGATCGTGGCGGCGGTTTCCAACCGCCCAGCCAACTCCCCCCAACGGCTGGGACCGACCTCCGGGCGGTCCGGCGGTTAAAACCTCCCATCCAACCATTCACCCTCCGCCCGTCCCCCCAACCCCTCC
>JAQCFL010000209.1 GCA_027619375.1 Verrucomicrobiota bacterium
CTTGCGACGCGCCTTCATGGTGGCGATGGTGGTGGGGCGGGGCGGGGTCCGCAACCCGAAAGGAATTGGAACTATTCCGCCGAACCGGCCGGGGATGGGCATCCTTGTCTTGCGGCGGGATGGGGATTGGTGAGAATGAGCCCGGTGGAAACGCAGCCCCCATGCCGAAGGCTTGAACCGCGCGGGTCGTGGGGGCGCGCCGGAGGGTGTCTCCGGGGCGGAGCGGTTTCCTGAATCGTGCCAGCCTCCATCCCCGTCCCCTCTGTTTCCACCTCATCCCATGGCAGTGATCCTCGGCATCTCCGCATTTTACCACGACTCGGCGGCGGCCCTGGTGGTGGATGGCGAGATTGTCGCGGCGGCGCAGGAGGAGCGCTTCACGAGGCGCAAGCACGACAGCGATTTTCCGGTGCAGGCGGTCGAGTATTGCCTCGAGGCGGCCGGGCTGGGGCCGGAGGATCTCGACTACGTGGGGTTTTACGAGAAGCCGTTGCTGAAGTTCGAGCGGCTTCTGGAGACGTATCTGGCCTATGCTCCGGTCGGCTTCCGTTCGTTTCTGAAGGCGATGCCGGTGTGGCTGCACCAGAAGCTGCACCTGCCTCGGGAGATCCGGCGCGGGCTGGGGGGCAACTACCGGCGGCGCTGTGTCTTCACCGAGCACCACGAGTCGCACGCCGCGAGCGCGTTCTTTCCCTCCCCCTTCGAGGAGGCCGCGATCCTGACGATGGACGGGGTGGGGGAATGGACCACCGCGAGTTTCGGAACGGGCCGCGGGAACCGCCTCACCCTCACCGACGAGCTGCGCTTTCCGCATTCGCTCGGGTTGCTCTACTCGGCGTTCACCTACGCCTGCGGGTTCCGGGTGAACTCGGGGGAATACAAGTTGATGGGTCTGGCGCCCTACGGGACGCCGAGATACGCGGCCCTCATCCTGGAGAAGATCCTCGACCTGAAGGAGGACGGTTCGTTTCGGATGGACATGCGCTATTTCCGCTATTGCCAGGGACTGGTGATGACCTCGCGGGCCTTTGACGACCTGTTCGGGGGGCCGCCGCGCAAGCCGGAATCGCCGCTTGGCGAGCGGGAGATGGACCTCGCGGCCTCGGTGCAGATGGTGACGGAGGAGATCATGCTGCGGGCCGCGCGGCATGTCCACAAGGTGACCGGGCAGCGGAAGCTGTGCCTGGCGGGCGGGGTGGCGCTCAACTGCGTGGCGAATGGCCGAATCCTGCGCGAGGGGCCGTTCGAGGACATCTGGGTGCAGCCCGCGGCGGGCGATGCGGGGGGCGCGCTGGGCACGGCCCTTTTCATCTGGCACCAGCTCCTCGACAAGGAGCGGCGTCCGGCCGCGACCGATTCGCAGCACGGTTCGCTGCTCGGCCCGGGCTTCTCCAATCAGGAGGTGCGGGACTTCCTCGATGCGGAAGGCGCGGTCTATCACTGCCACGGGGACGAGGGGGAACTCTGCGACGAGGTGGCCGGCTTGCTGGCCCGCGACAAGGTGGTCGGTTGGATGCAGGGGCGGATGGAGTTCGGGCCGCGCGCGCTGGGCAGCCGCAGCATTCTCGGAGATGCGCGGAGCGCGGCCATGCAGTCGGTCCTGAATTTGAAGGTGAAGTTCCGGGAGTCGTTCCGGCCCTTTGCGCCAGCCGTGCTGCGGGAACGGGTGGGCGAGTATTTCGAGATGCGGGAGGGGGAGGACAGCCCCTACATGCTGATGGTCGCTCCGGTCCGGGAGGAGAAGCAGGTCGAGTGCGCCGGAGGGCCCGGCGAGGGTTTGGAAAAATTGAAGACGGTCCGCTCGGAGATCCCGGCGGTCACCCATGTCGATTGCTCGGCGCGCGTGCAGACGGTCGATGTGGAGCGGAACGGGCGCTTCCACCGCCTCCTCAAGGCGTTCGAGACGCGGACCGGCTGCCCGTTGGTGATCAACACGAGCTTCAACATCCGCGGCGAGCCGCTCGTCTGCGGCCCCGCGCACGCCTACCGGTGCTTCCTGGCCACCGACATGGACGCGCTCGTCATGGAGGACTGCGTCCTGCTGAAGGAGCAGCAGCCCGACGCGGAGAAACACGAACTGGACGCCTACCGCGGACAGTTCCCGCTGGATTGAGCGGACTGGCATCCCGAGCCTGTTCTCGACCCGGTGCTATTTCATTCTGGTTTTTCCTGCGCGATGGGATTATCCACAGGTGGCATGAGTCTCATCCGGATCGAGCACAATCCCACGCGACGTCAGTTGCTCGTGTTTGGCGCGTGCTGGCTCCTCTTTGTGGGGGCGGCGGGTTTCGTCCTGCAGGACCGCGGCGCGTCCGGAATGGCGGTGGGGCTTGCGTGGGGGCTGGCGGTGGCGGTGCCGCTGCTCGGGCTGCTCATTCCGGAGATCCTGCGCTGGGCCTACGTCGGGCTGTCCTACCTGACCTTTCCGATCGGCTTGGTCGTGTCGCACCTTGTCCTGGGAGTGGTTTACTTTCTCGTCCTCACGCCGCTCGGCCTGGTGATGCGGGCCCTCGGGCATGATCCGCTCGGGCGGCACTTCGACGCCACGGCGGCGTCCCACTGGGTGCCGCGGGAGGCTCCGGCCGATCCGAAGCGGTATTTCCGCCAGTTCTGACCAAGGGTTCCGTCTATTCAAATCAATGAGTGCCAATAAAGAAAAAGGCAAGCGCCCCGACGGGGGTGATTCCAGCTTTGAGGATGAGGCGCGCGGGCCGCAGACGGGGATCGTGCGCGAGTTTCTCGACTTCCTCCGGCACAACAAGAAGTGGTGGCTTGCGCCGATCATCGTGATGCTGCTGCTGATGGCGCTCCTGGTGGTGCTGGGGGGGAGCGGCGCGGCGCCTTGGATCTACTCGTTGTTTTGAGGCGGTGGCGGCGGGGATGCGCCGTCTCTCTTCCCCGCGAGGATATGGGCGAGGGCCTCCGCGATGTAGCCGTGTCCCTCGGCGGTCGGGTGGCACCAGTCGAGGTAGAGCGCCTGGGGAACCGGTCCCTTGGCCTGGTGCCGGAGGAGTTCATTCACGTCGAGGAAGGCGGCCTGTTCCTCCCCTGCGATGCGGGCGACGACGCGGCGGTAGGAACGACGGCAGTTTTCGGGAAAGGCATGGTGCTCGATGGCCTGCTCGAGCAGCTCGCGGCCCCCGTCGATGTCGCCGAGGTCGGTCTGCACCATTCCGTTGATCCAGAGCGCATAGAAGGAATCGGGATGCGCGGCGAGGGCGGCCCGGGCAAGCTCCGTGACCTTTTCGCCCTCCCCGGCGCCGCGCAGTTCCTGGAGCCGGGTGTAGAGGGCCTGCCATTCCTCCCAGCCCTCGAACTGGTTGAACCGCATCGGCGGCCAGTAGAGGTTCACGGGCGGGCTGAGCAGGACGAGGCGGGCACCGCTGTCGCGGGCGAGCTGCGCGATGGCGCGCAGGTTCTCTCCGAACTCGTCGAGGGAAACCCGCGGCACGGCGTGGTCGAGGGTCGGGGCGATGAAGGGTCGGGGTTCCTCGCGGCGCACCTTTTCCGCGGCCCAGACGAGGAAGCGGCTCGCGGAAAGGACGGAAACGATGCGACCGGTCACGGCGCGGTCGGTGTCGAGCTGCCGGTCGGAGCGCTCCACGGGCCAGGCTTCGTTGTTGCCGACGCACACCACGATGACGGACGGCTTCCAGCGCGGCACGAGTTCCTCGGCCTGCCGCCTGATCTGGTGGGAGGTGTATCCGGGCACCCCGGCATTGAGGACGCTCCATTCCGGCTCGCCGGTCTTATTGAGGCGGGTCTGGAGTCTCGCGGGGAAGGGATCCTGCTGGCCGACGCGGTATCCGAAGGGGGTGGAGTCGCCCAGGCACAGCACCACGCGGCGGCCGGGCACGGGCTCGTCGCTGCGGAAGCCATGGTGGTCGGTGCGGACCGTCACCTCGCGGAAGGTCGTCTCGACGTCGGCCCGCAGTTTCCAATGCAACCGCCAGTCCTTCATGAACAACTTTTCGGAGTTCGGATCGCCGCCGAAGGCAATGGCCCGGTAGGCTTGGAGGGGCGGGTTGGCGATGCGGACCACCAGCTCCGGGATGCCCCACGCGACCAGTAGGCCCAGCCCGATCGCGAGAAGGCGAAAGCGCCGCGTGCGGCGGGAGGGGGGAGGAGGGGGCGGATCGGCGGCCGGCTGGGCAGCGGGGGTGCCGGGCGGGGTGCCGCTCCGGGTGCGGCGGGATTTTTTCTTGCGCGCGGAAGCCATCTGCCGGGCAAACTGCCCAGAAATTCCGGCGGACCACAATGTTTTTCCGGGGCGTCCGGGTGGGTGGCGCGGGAAGGGGAAGCGCAACGAGGGGAAGGCGCAAAGGAGAGGGAGGACGATGGGGGACGCGTGACGGCGATCATTCGACCGCTTTCCACCGGCCTATGCAGACTACTCGATTTCAAGGACTGACCCCTTTACCTGACCTGACCAGAAAATCAGCTAAACTGTTACCTTTACCCGCTTGACCCCTCCCTTTGCCCGCTCAGTCGCTCATCGTTCGAGCAAGGCTTTGAGGATGTGCCGGTGGCAATGCTCTGCGTCGGGATCACAGGTGCAGATCAGGGTGATCGTCCGCTCCTCGGCAAGGGTCTTGAGGAACCGAAGAAAATACTTCTGCCCCGAGTTCCTCATCCGTGGATTCTTGGTCAACTCGCTCCCGTATCCCTGGAACATTTCTTTCCGATATTCTCGGGCAAAGGCAGTCCAGGTCATCTTCTCTCCCTGAATTTTTTTCAACAATCGTTGACTTGGTGCCAGACACGGCAACCACTCGTCGCATTCATCCCGGGTGTGGCCTCGCGGCCAATACCGGGTCACGAAGAGGCGCAGCCCATCACGATTCGAAGTGGGATCTGCTGTCGACTTTGTCTTGATCATATTCTTTCCGGTTCTAGCCAAGTGGCAAAACCTTCGATTTTTCATCCCCTGTTACCAACGGACTGGCCTGCACGCCACGCACCAATTGTCCCAACAAAATGGGAGGTAGATCTATCTCCCCACGGATTTCCTTTCGCGTCCATTGTTGGCAAAGCTCTTCCAGAGACTTGGTAAATACCTTGTTGCAATCCACGCAGGAGTCCTTGGAAAAGGCACCATACTCCGTCTGCCGGATCTCTACCAGGGTCTCTGCTGGCAAGGTCTTCCGAGCCACCCGTTGACGGGCCTTCTCGACCTGCGAGGTGACCACCAAAAGCAGCAAGACTCGATCCCGCAGCGGTTCCCGATTCACCACCACGAAATAATGCGGTTCTATCGAGGTCAGCTGCCGCTCCGCCATGTAATAGACGGTCCCCTGTCGAAGGGAGAGGCGGATCTCCAGAGGAATGTCCACAGGGTCGGAGTGCTCAGCTCCACAAGGTTTCCACCGCATGCAGCTCCGCGAGTTCTTCCCGCAGATCTGCAATGTCCTCTTCCTTCAGAGCTGGAGCCTTGTCCACGCCTTCCTCGGGATTCTGCAGAAAATCGCTGTAGTACATTTGTCGGCGGGTGGCTTGGCCCGACTCGAGGGCTGCTTGGTGCTGGCGCCATTCTGGAAATCGGTGCGTCTCCACGGCCAACTGGAATTGGTCCATTTGCCGGTAATTTTTCCACGCAAACTTCAATGCATCGAGGTCCGATTCCGAGAGTACGCTCGCATCTACCGCCGAGACCGACGAAAAGTCATGCTCTTCAAGCCGACTCAGAAACTGTGACCGATACTCATTCTCCTCCGGAGCGGTGAACTCGTCGTTCTCATTTAGCAAATTGAGGCAGGCGGAAGCCACCGGGCCAAACTTCATCGCGAAATAGGAGTCGTTCGTGATCGGTCGGCCATATTTCCTCAGGTGATGGCGATCCGCGAAGTAGATTAACTTGAGCGCCTTCATCTTGTTCATGGACCCGCCGGCAGCGACGGCAAAAAAGTTGAGGGCCTGGACTGCTTTTCGATGAGAGAAGGAGAGCTGCATGGGCTGCGGATGGGGTGGGGAGGCTGCTTTGGTGGAGAGGAGGATGAGCCTGCCGACACCGATAACTAGACGAGAAAAGGAACAAAGACAAGTTTTCAGGGCAGGAGACCGAGGGTCCGCATACATTCCAGAATGTGTCTGGCCTTCAAGGCATTCACCACTTCGTGGTCCGAATCAGACTGGTAGGTGGATCGATCTCATCTTAATCAATCTCCAACTTGGGCAATGCCTTCACGATCTTCATGGTTTCGAGGCTGACGGTGCTGACGCAGAGGAGGAGTTCAAGGGGGGGCTTGGGGTTGTGCTTGGTTTCGGTGGCCCAGAGGTTGGCGGTGAGGATCTTCTGGAGAGGGGTCATGCGGTGCGGTGATTTCGGGAAGGGAGGTTGTGATTGGGGGGCTGGGGGGGGAGTGATGGGCGGGATCATTCGGGCGGCCGTCTTGCGTGGGCCGGCGCTGACGCGACGGGGATGCTGCTGCGCAGGGTTCCGGGGGTTGAAACACCCCGGCTATCATGGGCGGTCCCTCCGGGACCCGAGAGAGAGGCCTGACTCGCGGAGGCGCGCATAGGCGTTTGGCAAAGAGCTCCGGTCTTCTGGGTTTGGTTCTTGGGATCTGGATTTGAAATTTATTTGGAGCTTGGGGGTTGGAAAATTTCCGTGATTGATCGAG
>JAQCFL010000210.1 GCA_027619375.1 Verrucomicrobiota bacterium
CTCTCGTGCAAAATCGGCTGGAATAGGTGGCCTGTCCCTAAGGGACGCGGGGGGGGGCTTCGGCGAGGAGTTGGTTGGCGAGGAGGAGGGCGTCGTCGATGCTGCGGCAGAAGGAGTCGGGGCCCAATTTTTTGGTGAGGCCGCTGGCGGTGAGGGCCTTCATGGGTTGGGGTTGGACGGCGGTGAGGAGGATGCGGACGCCGTCGTGTTGCATTTTGCTGACCGCGATTTCGAGGGCGTGGAGGGCGCTGGCATCGATGGAAGGGACGTGGCGGAGGCGGAAGATGATGATCTTGGGGCGGCCGGTGTAGGTGCGCAGGACGTGTTCGAGTTTGGCGACCACGGCGAAGAAGAGGGGACCTTCGAAGCGGAAGAGGACCACGCCCTCGGGCACCTCCTTGCCGCGCAGGGAGAGGGAGCCGTCGTGTTCGGGATCGTCGTCGGGAGTGAGGAGGCTGACGTGGGAGATGTCTTCCATGCGTTTGACAAAGAGAACGACGCCGATGAGGAGGCCGACGGAGACGCCGATGGTGAGGTCGAAGAGGATGGTGAGGGCGAAGGTGGTGAGGAGGGTGGCGAAGTCGGCGCGGGAGCCGCGCCAGGTTTCGCGGAAGGTGCTCCATTCGGCCATGCGGAGGGCGACGCCCATGAGGATGGCGGCGAGGCCGGCGAGGGGGATGTGCTTGGTGAGGGGGGCGGCGACGAGGACGAAGAGGAGGAGGGAGGCGGCATGGACGAGGCCGGCGACGGGGGAGCGTGCTCCGCTGCGGATGTTGGCGGCGGTGCGGGCGATGGCCCCGGTGGCGGCGAAACCACCGACGAGGGGGACGATGAAGTTGGCGAGGCCCTGGCCGATGAGTTCGGAGTTGGAGTCGTGGCGGGTATCGGTCATGCCGTCCGCGACGGTGGCGGAGAGGAGGCTTTCGATGGCCCCGAGGGCGGCGATGGTGAAGGCGGGGCCCATGAGGGCGCGGAGGTCGGGGAGGGTGAAGGTGGGGAGGTGCCAACCGGGGAAGGTGGAGGGCAGTTCGCCGAACTTGCTGCCGATGGTTTCGACCGGCCAGTGCAGGAAGGCGACGAGGGCGGTGGTGATGGCGACCGCGACGATGGCGGCGGGGACGCGGCGGGTGAGTTTGGGCAGGAGGAGGACGACGAGGAGGCCGATGGCTCCGGTGAGGGCGGTGGGCCATTGGATTTCGGGGAGGTGGCGGACCGTTTCCAGGAAAATTTCCGGGGCGTGTTGCACGTCGTGGAGACTGAGGCCGAGCAGGGAGGGAATTTGCCCCAGAAAAATGATCACGGCGATGCCGCTGGTGAATCCGGCGACGACGGGGAAGGGGATGTAGCGGAGGAGGGCGCCGAGTTTGAAGAGGCCGGCGAGGATGAGCATGAGGCCGGCCATCATGGTGGCGAGGGCGAGGCCGGCAAAGCCGTGGACTGCCACAACGCCGGCGAGAATGGGGACGAAGGCGCCGGTGGGGCCGCCGATCTGGAATTTGGATCCGCCGAGGACGGTGATGAGGAATCCGCCGACGATGGCGGTCCAGAGGCCTTGGGCGGGGGTGCAACCCGAGGCGATGGCGAAGCCGATGGCGAGGGGGAGGGCGATGAAGCCGACGGTCAGTCCCGCCCCCACATCGGCGCGAAAGGAGCGGCGATCGTAGGAGTCCGCCAAATGAAGGATGGCGGGACGAAAGCTCCAGTTCATGAACGCGGCGGATCCTGTGTGCTATTGGGGAAATTACAAGGGTTGATAGGGAGGGTCGCTTTGGGTGGACGCGGGGCGGTGGGTGGGGTTGGATGGGATCGATGGATGGAGAACGGAGTGCGTTTGTGGAGACGGCGGCGCTATTGGGTCGGCAAGTGCGGGAGGCGGCGGTGGATCATGGGGCGTTTGCGCGGCGGATGCGGGTGTGCGAATTGGCGAAGTGTCGGGCGACGTGCTGTCACGACGGGGTGGTGTTGGGGGAGGAGGAGGTGCGGGTGATGGGGGAGGTGGTGGAGGTGTATGGGGAGGCGCTTCGGGACTTGGGCTGGGCAGGTGGGGATTGGTGGGAGGAGGCGGAGGGAGGGCGGAAGACGGCGACGCGGAGGGCGGAGGAGGCCGAGTTGGCGGAGGCTTTTCCGGCGCACTTTCCGAAGACGCGTTGTGTGTTTTTGGATGGGGAGCATCGCTGTGTGCTGCAGCGGCTGGCAGTGAAGGAGGGGCGGCATCCGTGGTATTGGAAGCCGATGTCCTGTTGGATGCAGCCGTTGCGGCTGGAGGGGCGGGAGCGTCCCCTGCTCACCTTGGCGAAGGAGGGAGGTGATCCGATGGCGCGGGAGGCCTATCCGGGATTTTCCTCCTGCACCCCCTGTGGGAAAGAGGAAGCGGGGGGCCGACCGGCGGGGGAGGTGTTGAGGGCGGAGCTGGAGATGCTGGGGGCCTTCGGGGGGCGGGATTTGGTGCGGGAAATTGAGTAGAAATGGGTTCCGGGGCGGCGGCTTGGGGGGTGCCGTCTTGAACGAGTGCCTCTCGGCGGGAGGGATGTCATCAACGAGCAGGGCACCTGGCCGGAATCATTGCATCGCCGCTTGTGCCCTTCGCTTCGCGTTGTCCCCCGCTTCTGTTGTAGTTGCCTGCCGGACGCGGATTTCATAGGGACATCGTTGCGTCGGATGAAAAACACACTTGGACTCACACTCATTTTCTTGGCGATGACCGGTGTGGCGACTGCGGCCCTGAACACCGAATACGGCTTCCGCAGGAAATATGCCGCGAACGTGGACGGCTATTTCTCCACCCCCCATCTCATCAAGGCGAGGGCCTACTGGGAGCAATACAAAATCATCGACGACACCCTGGCGGCCACCATTTCCGTGGCTGATCAGGTCGAGTTCACGTCGCGTTCTGAAACCGCGGATGTTTACATCCCTGACTGTTACGACAGCAGTCACAGCACCAACAAGCGTGGTCTCCTCGACGATTTTGACGATGACGGCACTAACAACACGATGGAGTATGTCCTTGGGCTCGATCCCACAACGCCTGAGGCCTCGCCGCCCTCCCTGCTTGTTGGGATGAATGGGAAGAGTGCCGTGTTGCGCTATCGCAGGGCGGCCACCGACATTCAGATGCAGGTATCCATTTCGACAGATTTGGACGCATGGGATGAAACCGGCAGCCAGGTTGCGGAAGCCTCCTCGAATTTTGACTCACCGGCCTTCGCGAACTGTGAATACCAGAATACTCTCACGGGTGCTGCGCAACTGTTTTTCATGGCGAGGGCCATCGTCGTCGAGTGAGCCAAAGTCTTCCCCATCGGGAAGTTCCCGGCATTGTCGGGGAGACTCTCGAAGTGTGACCCCACTGCCCCTCACCCTCACCCTGCCCCCCGTGGATCGGGGTGTTCCGGGGTGGGAATCCAGATACTGGAGGAGGGCGGGCGCTTTGGGGGCGAAGCGGGGGGTGGTGTTGAGGGCTGGAGATCGGCGGAATTATGTTAAGGCTCTGTAAATTTGATCGTGCCGAGGGGGGCATTTGTTAGGTTGGATCGGGTGCTCTCTCCCTTGCCGAACCGATGAAGAAGCCACACCTGACCTTGTATGGGCAAATTCTGCTCTGGTTCTTCCTGAACCTGACGCTGGTGGCGGGGGTGTTGTTTTTGGTGCTGCAGGTGCAGTTCAAGGTGGGGCTTTGGTCCCTGTTCTCGGGGCAGGTCAATGAGCGGATTGAGGCGACGGGCGAGTTGATGGCGGCGGAACTGCGGGGTGCGGAGAGGAGTGAGTGGGAGGCCATCGTGGCGCGGCATGCGGAGGCTCATGGGGTGAGTTTCGCGTTGTTGCGTCCCGATGGAGATGGGTTGTTGGCCGGCGAGGAGCGGGAGTTGCCTGCGAAGTTGAAGGAGGTGTTGCGGAAGGAGTTTCCGCCGCCTGATGGTCCGGGAGAGGACGGGGGAGAGAATCCTCCGAATCCGCGTGGTCCGGACGGTCCGCCGGAGGGGCCTGAGCGGGGCGGTCCGCCGGAGCGTCGGGGACCGCCCCGGGAGTTTGGGCGTGCGGGGGAAGGATTGGGCGGACCGGGTGGGCGGAGGCCGGAACCTGCGGGAGGGCGGCCGCCGGGGCGCGGGGGGAGGGCGCGGGTGGTCTACTACGAGCGGGACTCGGAGACGGGGCGGTATTGGCTGGCCGCGTCCGTCTCACTGCGGAGTGCGGAGCATCGTCATCCGCCTGATGGAATGCTGGTGGCCAGCGTGGAGCGATTGGGAGGTAATGATTTGTTTTTTGACTGGCGTCCGTGGTTCTGGGCCTTGCTGGGGGTGCTGGTGGTTTCGGCGCTGATCTGGTTTCCCTTCGTGCACCGGGTGACGCGGCGACTGCGTCAGCTGACTGCGGCGGCCGAGTCCATTTCGGAAGGGGATTTTGATGTGGAAGTGGCCAGCAAACGGACCGACGAACTGGGGCGGTTGAGCCGGGCGGTGCAGCGGATGGCCCAACGCCTGGATGACTACGTGTCGGGGCAGAAGCGCTTTCTGGGGGACATCGCGCATGAGCTGTGTTCGCCCCTGGTGCGGGCGAGGATGTCGTTGGGGATTCTGGAACAGGAACTGTCCGCAGAAGAGCAGGCCAAGCTGGAGGCGGTGAACGAGGAGGTGGAGGAGCTGTCGCAGCTGGTGAACGAGCTGCTCGACTTCTCGAAGGCCTCGCTCAAGCCGGAGGCCCTGCCGATGGGGAGGATCGATCTGGCGGAGCTGGTGCAGGAGGTGGTGCGGCGGGAGGCCCCGGGAGTGGAAGTGGTGGTGATGGTGGCCAAGGGGCTGAGCATGGAGAGCAATGCGGATTTGCTGCGGCGTGCCTTGGGCAATGTCATCCGCAACGCGGTGCGCTACACGCCGGAAGGCGGGGAGATCGTGGTGCGGGTCGTGGAAGCGGGGGAGCGGCTGGCCATCCAGGTTCTTGATCGGGGTCCGGGAGTGCCGGAAGAGTGGTTGTCGAGGGTTTTCGAGCCGTTTTCGCGGCCGGAGAAGGCCCGGACCCGGGAGAGCGGGGGAGCGGGTCTGGGCCTGGCGATCAGCAAAACCTGCACCGAAGCCCTTGGTGGAAGCGTACGGGGAAGGAACCGGAGCGGCGGCGGTTTCGCGGTGGAGTTTCGATTTCCGTTAAACCGTTAAGTGAGGCAAAGGGTAAGCGGGGGCAATTTTGGCGCGCCGGAGGGCTGAAATGGCCCGAAACACCTTGTTTTCAGGGGCGAAACGGAGAGTGAATTTTTCTTCAGAAAATAGGTCGAAAGCTGTTGACGCCTCGTTCTTTCCGGGTATCTTCCCGGCCGCCGCGCGAAGCGGCACGTGAGAGACAAACCAAGTCGATCGCGACGGCAACGTCCGATCGGCTTAATAGTCCCCACGTGGAAGTTCTTTAACAGTGCAGATCCGGTAGATGGGCTCGTCAGCAGGTTTCCTGCCAATCGGGTTCTCGTTATACCGGATGAGAAGATAAGATTAAATTGTGCGCTGCGTGTCGTGTAGACGATACGTGGAGTCATGGATCCGCTTCGGTGGAGCCCATGACAGGTCAATTTTGGCAATTTGCTTTGATTTTAACAACACAGCGATAAGCCAATCAAAATTTCTACGGAGAGTTTGATTCTGGCTCAGAACGAACGCTGGCGGCGTGGATAAGACATGCAAGTCGAACGGAGAATATGAATAGCTTGCTAATTGTATTCTTAGTGGCGGACGGGTGCGTAACACGTGAGCAACCTGCCCTGAAGTGGGGGATAGCCTTCCGAAAGGAAGATTAATACCGCATGTGGTCTCCGGACCAAAGATGGCTTCGGCTGTCGCTTCAGGATGGGCTCGCGGCCTATCAGCTTGTTGGTGAGGTAACGGCTCACCAAGGCGACGACGGGTAGCTGGTCTGAGAGGACGATCAGCCACACTGGAACTGAGACACGGTCCAGACACCTACGGGTGGCAGCAGTCGAGAATCATTCACAATGGGGGAAACCCTGATGGTGCAACGCCGCGTGGAGGATGAAGGCCCTAGGGTCGTAAACTCCTGTCATCGGAGAGTAAGCCTTGGTCGTTAATAGCTTCCAAGGTTGATAGTATCCGAAGAGGAAGGGACGGCTAACTTCGTGCCAGCAGCCGCGGTAATACGAAGGTCCCAAGCGTTGTTCGGAATCACTGGGCGTAAAGAGTATGTAGGCGGTGTGGAAAGTCAGATGTGAAATCTCCAGGCTCAACCTGGAAACTGCATCCGATACTACCACACTAGAGTAATGGAGGGGTGACTGGAATTCTCGGTGTAGCAGTGAAATGCGTAGATATCGAGAGGAACACTCGTGGCGAAGGCGAGTCACTGGACATTTACTGACGCTGAGATACGAAGGCCAGGGTAGCGAAAGGGATTAGATACCCCTGTAGTCCTGGCAGTAAACGGTGCACGTTTGGTGTGAGAGGGTTCGACCCCTTTCGTGCCGGAGTTAACGCGTTAAACGTGCCGCCTGGGGAGTACGGCCGCAAGGCTAAAACTCAAAGAAATTGACGGGGACCCGCACAAGCGGTGGAGTATGTGGCTTAATTCGATGCAACGCGAAGAACCTTACCCAGACTTGACATGCTCATCATACCCTCCCG
>JAQCFL010000211.1 GCA_027619375.1 Verrucomicrobiota bacterium
TTGGTCAAACCCCCCGGCCCGCCCCGCCTCCCTGATCCCCCGCTCCCCTCCACTGCCCCTCCCACCATCTTCGCCGAAAGCGCCATCGTCGTCGACGCCATGACCGGTCGCATCCTCACCGCTAAAAATGCCGATCAGGCCCGCGCCGTGGCCAGCACCCAGAAACTCATGACCGCCCTCCTCGTCATGGAGGCCGGTTCCCTCGACAAGGTGGTCACCGTGCAAGCCGTCGATGGCCGCGTCGAACCAACCATCCTCGATATCCGACCCGGCGAAACCTACACCCGCCGCGAACTGCTCCGGGTCATCATGGTCAAGAGCGCCAACGACGCCGCCATGGCCCTCGCCCGTGACGTCGGCGGCAGCAAGGAGGCCTTCGCCCTGCAAATGACCGAGCGGGCCCGCTCCCTCGGCATGACCAATTCGCAGTTCAAGAACCCCCACGGCCTGACCGAACCCGGTCAGTATTCCTCCGCCCGAGACCTCTCCATCCTGGCCCGCAAGGTCTATCAGTTTCCCTGCCTCCGCGAGTGCATGCGGACCCGCAAATTCACCTTCGTCTACAACGACGGCCGCACCAAGGTCCTCGAAAGCACCAACAAGGTCCTCACCCGCGTCCCCTACGCCACCGGCATGAAAACCGGCACCACCAACGCCGCCGGACGTTGCCTCGTTTCGAGCGGCTCCCTCAATGGCCGCGTCGTCATCGCCGTCGTCCTGAAAAGCAACACCGCCCACGTGTGGGACGACTCCGAAAAACTCCTGCGCTGGGCTCTGGAAACTCCCGGAGTCGTCGGCGCTTCCGCCAACTGAGCTCCGCCACATGAGAACGCCGGACGAGGAACTCGACACCATCCGGCAGGCCGGCCTCTGGCGCGAACTCCGCCACGTGCAGGCAGTCCACGGCCCCCGGGTCACCCTCGACGGACGCGAGTTCCTCAACTTCTCCTCCAACGACTACCTCGGCCTGGCCCAACACCCAGCCCTCGCCGAGGCCGCCCGTCTCGCCATCGACAAATTCGGCACCGGTTCCACCGCCTCCCGTCTCATCTGCGGATCCCTCGCGCCCCATCACGACCTCGAGGACTGCATCGCCTCCCTCAAACATACCGAGGCCGCCCTCGCCTTTGCCACCGGTTACGCCACCGCCGTCGGCACCCTCACCGCCCTCGCCGGCAAGAACGACATCCTCATCCTCGACAAACTCTGCCACGCCTCCCTCGTCGACGGCGCCCGCCTCTCCGGCGCCACCATCCGCGTCTTTCCCCACAACAACCTCCACCGCCTCGAACAACTCCTCCAGGGCGCCACCGCCAAGATCGCCCCCACCGGCCGCATCATCGTCGTCACCGAATCGGTCTTCAGCATGGATGGCGACCTCGCCCCCCTCGCCGAGATCATCGCCCTCAAGGAACACTTTGGCGTGCTGCTATTGTTAGACGAGGCCCACGCCCTCGGCGTCCTCGGTCCCCGTGGACTCGGACTCGCCGATCACCTCGGCCTGCAAAACCGCGTCGACCTCCACATGGGCACCCTCGGCAAGGGTGCCGGCAGCTCCGGCGGCTACCTCGCCGCCTGCCGCCCCTTCATCGACCTCCTCATCAACAAGGCCCGCTCCTTCATCTACTCCACCGCCCCCGTCCCCGCCCAGGCCGCCGCCGCCACCGCCGCCCTGCAACTCATCAGCTCCGATCAGGGTCACACCCTTCGCGAACGCCTTCGGACCAACCTCGCCGATCTCGCCACCCTCCTCGGCTCCGCCAAACCCGCCAGCGCCATCGTCCCCATCCCCTGCGGCACCAACGAGAGCGCCCTCCAAGCCGCCGAGACCCTCCGCCAGGCCGGCCTCCTCGTCCCCGCCATCCGCTTTCCCACCGTCCCCCGGGGCCAGGCCCGTCTCCGCCTCACCCTCTCCGCCGCCCATGAACCCCAAGATGTTGCGACCTTGGCGGCAGCCCTCAACTCTCTCCCCCGATCGACCTGATTCCGCTGGTCGGAGGACCCCGCAGCACCAAGAATTCCACCATGCACTCCACCCTCGCCCTCGCCCTCGCCACCGTCCTCTCCCTCCCGCTCCTCGCCGAACCCGAACCGGAGAAAGCCTCCCTTCCCTCCTCCGACCCCTCCGAGTTGAAGGCCGACGGCTTCACCCCCCTCTTCAACGGCAAGGACCTCGAAGGATGGAGCAAGGTCGGCGGCACCGGCGAGTTCAAAGCCGAGGACAACTGCGTGGTCGGCTTCGGACAGAACATCCGCGGCAACACCTTCCTACGCACCGACAAAACCTACGGCGACTTCATCCTCGTCTTCGAATTCCAGTTCATCGATCCCAGCGGCAACTCCGGCTGCCAGTTTCGCTCCGCCCAGCAAAATGGCGACGGCCGCGTCTTCGGCTACCAATGCGAACACGACAGCAACAAGGACCGTTCCTTCACCGCCGGCATCTACGATGAAGCCCGCCGTGGATGGCTCTACCCCGGCATCGCCTCCAAGAATGATCTCGAGGAGACCTTCACCGCCCAGGGCCAGCGACTCTTCAAATGGGACGACTGGAACCGCATCGTCATCCACTGCAAGGACCACCACATCCAAACCTGGCTCAACGGCGAACTCCGCGCCGACTTCGAGGATCTCGACGAAAAGCAGTTCACCCCCGAGGGCTTCATCGCCCTCCAGGTCCACGGCGGAAAATCCGCCCACGTCCGCTGGAAGAACATCTTCCTCAAACCCCTCTGACCAAACTTTCCGCACCATGCTCCGCTGCCTCCTCGCCGCCTTTGCCTGCCTCCCCCTCCTTTGACTCCGTCTTCGCCACCCTCGCCACCATCAAGGCCGACGCGCTCAGCACCAATCCCTGGCCTGGTATCGACGCCAACTTCATCTCCCGTCTCCGGAATGCCGACTGCGCCCACCATGTCTGGACCGTCAACGACGCCCCCACCGCCCAAAAATTCCTCTCTCTCGGCACCTCCTCCGTCACCACCGACCGTCCCGCCCTCCTCCGCGAGGAGTTGAATCGCTGAAATCCCTCCATTTCCTCCTTCATCCCGGCGCGATCTGCCTTCAATCTCCCGCCGCGCCCAGCGCGCCCCAGCACTCTCCTCTCATGGCCGGACTCTTCAAAGGTATTCTCAACAAGCTCTCCGATCGCGCCGAAATCGATTGGGACGAAATCGAAGCCCTCCTCATCGCCTCCGACCTCGGCGTGAAACTCACCATGGAGATCATCGACGCCCTCAAGGCCCTCGGCCGCAGGGTCAGCGCCGAGGACGTCGTGGAGGCCACCCGCTACCACATCGCCAAGGAATTCCCCGACGACGACCACACCCTCGACCTCCGCGACGACGGCATGCCTTTCGTCATCCTCGTGGTCGGCGTCAACGGCACCGGCAAGACCACTTCCACCGCCAAACTCGCCAACCTCTTCAAACAAAGCGGCGCCTCCACCCTCCTCGCCGCCGCCGACACCTTCCGCGCCGCCGCCGTCGAGCAACTGGAACGCTGGGCGCAACGCCTCGACATCGACATCGTCAAAGGCTCCCCCAACGCCGACCCCGCCTCGGTCTGCTACACCGCCCACCAACGCGCCATCAACGAGGAACACCAGTTCCTCATCTGCGACACCGCCGGCCGCCTCCACACCCGCCACAACCTCATGGAGGAACTCGCCAAGATCCGCCGCATCCTCGCCAAACAGGACGAAACCGCGCCGCACCTGACCCTCCTCGTCGTCGACGCCACCACCGGCACCAACGCCCTCTCCCAGGCCCGCGAATTCCAGAAAGCGGTCCCCATCGACGGCCTCATCGTCACCAAACTCGACGGCTCCGGCAAAGGCGGCATCGTCGCCGCCATCCACAAGGAACTCGGCATCCCCCCCCGCTTCATCGGCACCGGTGAGGAACCCGACCAGTTCGACGCCTTCACCAAGGAAGACTTCGTCGGCCGAATCCTCTAAACCAGCCCCGGCTCTCCGAATCCCAACAGGATTCCGTATCCCAGCCCAGGGTTGTCCTCAACCCTGGGTCCACCGTCCCCCGCCCCCTCAACGCTGAAGGCGTTGCGTAGCCTCCACCTCCGCCCCCCCCTCAACCAACGATCACCCCACGCCTCCCCCCATCCGCACCTTCCCCGACAACGGCATCAATCCCAAACATACCGCTCATCAAACTCCACCGCATGCTTCCGCAAAAACATCCGGTACTCTTCCTGAAACGACGTCACCCGATGATGATCTTCCTGATCTCGAATATACTCGGACACCACGGCGACATTCGATTGCGATACCGAAAATGCCCCATAACCCGCCTGCCACTTGAACTTCGCCATGCCGTCATCGCGGTTCTTCGCCCAATACGTCGTCACCCGTTTCATTTCCTTCAATACTTCCGCGATCGTTCTCGTCCGCGGATGCACGATCAATGCATGCACATGATCGGCCACACCCCCGATCTCCACCGGATCGCAATCAAGCCCCTGCACCACCCCAGCCATGTAAGCATGCAGCTCGCCCCGCAAAGTCGAGTCCCCCAGATACGGATAACGGTCCTTGGTCGAAAAAATCAGGTGAAGATACACGCGTGAGAGTGACTGAGGCATAGTGCCGCCCACGCGACACAACCCCGGCGGGGTTGAAAAGCACTCTGCTCGGCAACCCGCGGGTTGAGGACAACCCGGGGCTGAACTACGAAAGCCCTTCAGGCTTGATCCACCCACTGCTTGTGCAACTCCCGCACCCGGATCCGCCCCGTCGCATCGCCCCCGGTCACCACCCGCTCCACCGCCTCACCCTCGCCGCGCACCGCCTCACCCATCGCCTCCCACTGCTCCCCCTTGCGCTCCTCCACCTGATAAAATTTCCCCTCCTCCGCCACAAAACGGAACACCTGTGCCGGCATGACCTCCAACTCCGCCTGCGCCGCCAGGCTTCCCAACACCAAACCGATCATCCCCGCCTTCATCGCCTTCATCGCGGCAAAACCATCGACCCTTCCGCGCGCATCGGCAAGCCCTCCCTCCACCACTGGGTTTAGTGGAAATTCAGCTTCTCAAAAATCACCGCCCTCCTAACCTCTGCCGCGTGGCCGAGGAAATAGAAGCAACAATCAAAGTCCTCGGCGAAGCCATCGCCGCCCGCGACGCCTCCGCCGTCCTCAAAATCGAGGAATCCCTCCACTACGCCGACCTCGCCGCCATTTACCAGCAGCTCTACGACGAGGACGACCGCCACTTCTTCCTCCGCACCCTCAGCCCCGAGCGCTTCGCCGAATTCCTCCCCGAACTCCCCGAAGATCTCGTCGAGGAATCCCTCAACCACTTCAAACCCTCCCAGCAGCGCGAGATCCTCCAGGCCACCACCGACGACGACCGCGTCGACATCCTCCAGGACGTCAGCGACGTCACCCGCCACCGCCTCCTCGGACTCCTCCATAAGGACGAAGAGGAACTCACCCGCACCCTCCTCCGCTACGAGGAGGACTCCGCCGGCGGACGCATGACCACCCAGATCGGCCGCATCCCCGTCGATCTCACCCTCCAGCAGGCCCTCGACGCCCTCCGCGAGGTTCAGGAGGACACCGAATCCCTCTCCCGCATCATCGTCGTCGATGATTCCTCCCGCCCCCTCGGCATGGTTCGTCTCCGCGACCTCGCCTTCGGCAACCGCAGCGGCCACATCCGCGACATCCTCCGCCCCGTCGAACAATCCATCCTCGCCACCGCCGACCAGGAAGAGGCCGCCCACATGGTCTCCAAATACGACCTCGTCCTCCTCCCCGTGGTCGACGAAAGCGGCCGCCTCCTCGGTGCCGTCACCCACGACGACGCCATGGAGATCCTCGAGGAGGAATCCACCGAGGACATCGAAAGGATCGCCGGCCTCACCGGCGAGCAATCCGAAGCCGGCTACCTCAACACCGGCGTCCTCACTCACTTCCGCCGCCGCTTCCTCTGGCTCCTCGGCCTCGCCTTCCTCGCTATCAGCTCCGGCTACGTGATGCTCCGCTTCGAGCCCGTCCTCGACAGCGTCTTCCTCCTCTCCCTCTTCATGCCCATGGTCATCGCCGCCGGCGGTAACACCGGCGGCCAGGCCGCCACCATGGTCATTCGCGCCATGGCCCTCGGCGAACTCGACAGCGGCAACGCCCTCCGCGTCGCCTGGAAGGAACTCCGTCTCGGCCTCCTCCTCGGCCTCCTCCTCGCCGTCTGCATCGCCGCAGCCGCCATCTTCGTCCTCCCCGCCTTCCGACCCGCCATGCCCCCCGGCATCAGCTATGCCCAACTAGGCCTCTCCGTCGCCGTCGCCCTCGCCATCCAGGTCACCGCCTCCACCCTCATCGGCTCCCTCCTCCCCCTCTGGGCCCGCGCCGCCAAACTCGACCCCGCCGTCATCGCCGCCCCCGCCATCACCACCATCGTCGATGTCTCCGGCATGGTGATCTACTTCACCACCGCCCGAGCCCTCCTCGGCCTTTAAACCCACCCCAAAACGAGTCCCCAAAACAGTGGCGTGACCGTCCCGGTCGCATGCCCTCCCAACCCGTGGCGGCGGTTTCCAACCAAGAGTGTTCGGCATGGATCGTGCTTGGACAAACTGCCGGGTTGGCTTGGA
>JAQCFL010000212.1 GCA_027619375.1 Verrucomicrobiota bacterium
GTTGTTTGGGGAGGTGGGGTTTGACGGGGTGTCGTTGCGGGACATCACGGGTCGGGCGGGGGCGAATGTGGCGGCGGTGAACTATCATTTTGGCTCGAAGGAGAAGTTGGTGGATGCGGTGGTGGTGCGGCATGCGGTGCCGATCAATGACCGGCGTTTGCGGTTGTTGTTGGAGGCGGAGGAGCGTCATGGGGGGGAGGCGGTGCCGGTGCGGGAGATCCTGGAGGCGTTTTTGCGACCGGTGATCGAGGAGATCATGAAGGATCCGGTGAGCCAGGTTGTCTTTTGCAAGTTCATGGGGCGGATCATGTCGGAGCGTGGGTATCAGTTGCCGGAGTCGGTGAAGCCGTTGTTTCAGATGATGGCGGGTCGCTTTTCGAAGGCGCTACAGAAGGCCCGGCCGGAGTTGTCGGAGCAGACCGCGCTGTGGCGGATTCACTTTTCCTTTGGGGTGATGTCGAGCACCTTGATGCACGGCGACAAGTTGGAGCAGATATCCGGGGGGCGTTCGGGGATGCCGAGCATGGAGGAGATGTTGGAGCACATCATCGGGTTTTGTGCGGCGGGATTTGGGGCGCCGGAGCCGACGGGTGGGAAGGGGAGGCGGAAGTGAAGGTGCTGCGGATCTTGCCGGTGGGGGTGTTTGTCTTGACGGGCGCTTGTGCGGTGAAGACTCCGGAATCGCGGATGGCGGCGGTGGCCACGGGCGTGCCCGGTCGTTGGGCGGCGACCTCGCAGGGGCGGGCGGGAGTGGATCGGGACTGGATTGGTCGGTTCGGGGACAGCCGCTTGAAGGGATTGGTGAACGAGGCGATGCAGAACAACCGAGATTTGCAGGCCTCGGCGGAGCGGGTGAACCGGGCGGCGACGGCGGCGAAGATTTCGGGATCGGCGATTCGGCCGAAGGCGGGGCTGGGGTTGACGGGGAGCAAGGAGGAGCAGAAATTCGTGGGATTTCCCTTCGCGGGTGGCGCGATCACGGAGCGCTATGGAGCCTCCTTGGACGTGAGTTGGGAGGTGGATTTGTGGGGCCGGGTGCGGGCCGGGCAGGCGGCGGATGTGGCGGAATGGCAGGCGCAGGGATTTGAGTTGAAGGCGGCGCAGAGTTCGCTCGCCGCGCAGATTGCGAAGGCGTGGTTTGCGTTGGGGGAGACGAATGAGCAGATTTCCCTGGCGCGGGGGGCGTTGAGGATCCGGCAGAACACGGCGGAGGCGATCGGGGATCGGTTTGAGCGGGCCTTGGAGCGGGAAGGCGGCACGGCCTCGGATTTGCGATTGGCGCAGGTGGACGTGGCCAGTGCGAAGGCGACTCTTGCGCAATGGGAGGGAGAGCGGGAGGCGGTCTTGCGTCAGATCGAGTTGTTGGTGGGGCGTTATCCCGCGGGGACGGATCTTTCGCGGAGCGGGTTGCCGTCGTTGCCGGGGTTTCCGCCGGCGGGGTTGCCATCCGAGCTGTTGTTAAGACGGCCCGATGTCCTGGCGGCGGAGCGACGTTATGCGGGGAGCGGCAGGCGTGTCCGCGAGGCGGAATTGGCGGTGTTTCCGTCGCTGACGCTGAACGGATCAATGGGGACGACGACGACGAGTTTGAAGGACATCTTGGACAGCAGTTTCGGGGTGTGGTCCTATGGGGGGAAGGTCAGCCAGTCCATTCTGACCGGTGGTCAGTTGCGGGCCGAGCAGAAGGGGCGTAAGGCGGATGACCGGGCGGCGCTGGCCAAGCTGCAACAGACCGTGCTGACGGCGTTCGGGGAAGTGGAGCAGGCGTTGGTGGCGGAGCGCTATCTGGCGCGGCGGGAGGGGGCGTCGGCGGAGGCGGCGACGCTGGCGAATGAGGCTGCGGCCTCGGCGGCGGAAGACTATGCGGGGGGGACGGGGGATGTCTTGACGCTTCTGGCGGCCCAGGATCGGAAGATCGTCTCGGCTTCGCAGTTGGTGACGTTGAGGCGTTTGCGGCTGGAGAATCGGATCAACCTGCACCTCGCCTTGGGCGGAGATTTCAAAGTAAGATGAAGACTGTCACATTCAATGAACGTTCGGTGCGCATTGCGGTGTGGACCGTGATTGTGATCGCCATTGTGGCCGCGGGGGTGGCGATGGCGAAATTTCTGATGGAGAACGGCCCCAAGGCGCCGAAGGTGGCCTCGGAGGTGGTCTTGCCGCGGGTGCGGGTGATGGAGGTGAGAAAGGAGACGGTGGAGATCAGGGTGGTGGCGCAGGGGGATGTGGAGGCGGAGCGTCGGACGCAGTTGGTGTCGCAGGTGGGCGGGAAGGTGATCGAGATTTCGCCGCGTCTGGAGGCGGGGGAGGTGTTCAAAGCGCAGGAGTTCCTGCTGCAGATCGACCGGACGGACTATGAGGCGGCCTTGGCGACGGCGGAGGCGGGATTGGCGGATGCGCAGCTGGCCACGGCGATGGAGGAGGCCAGTGCGGAGAAGGCCGTGCGGGATTGGGAGAAGCTGGGGAATGGGCGGAAGCCCGGGACGCTGGTGTTGCGGGAGCCGCAGTTGGTGAGTGCGAGGGCGCGGGAGGTGGCGGCGCAGGCGGCGGTGGACAAGGCGCTGGCTGATCTGGACCGGACGCGGGTGATCGCGCCGTATGATTGCCGGATTCAATCGAAGTCGTTGGATTTGGGGGCGACGGTGGCGCCGGGGACGCCGTTGGCGGAGGTATTGTCGATGGGCGCGGTGGATGTGCGGTTGCCGCTGTCCTTGGAGGACTATGGATTTTTGGCGCGTGACGCGGAGGGTGGATTTGTCGGCAAGGTCGTGGCGACGGCGCGGATCGGGGGGGAGGAGAAGAGCTGGAGCGGCACCGTGATCCGATCGGAGGAAGTGGTGGATCAGGCGACGCGATCGATCAATGTGGTGGTGCGATTCGAGGGAGAGGACACACCTCCGCCGGGATTGTTTGTGAATGCGGGGATTGAGGGTCGGACTCTGGAAGGTCGGTTTGTGCTGCCGCGTTCGGCGATGTTGGATGCGAAACGGGTGTTGCTGGTGACGAAGGAAGGCACGCTGGAGTTTCGGGAGGTGCAGGTGGAGCGGACCGAGGCGGAGTCGGTGGTGATCTCGGGTGGGCTGAAGGAGGGGGAGCGGGTTTGTCTGACCACTCTCAGCACGCCGGTGACGGGGATGAAGGTGGCGGTGGTGGAGGAGAAACCCGAGACGGAGAAGGCGGAGGAGCCAAGCCTATAGCATCATGGAAGGACTCATTCGTTGGTTCAGCCGCAGTCATGTGGCGGCGAATTTTTTGATGCTCTCCGTGATGCTGGCGGGGTTCTACACGTGGTTTCAGCTGCGGAAGGAGATTTTTCCGGACACGGCGGTGGATGCGGTGGCGGTGCGGGTGCCGTATCCGAATGCGACGCCGGAGGACGTGGAGGAAGGGGTGGTGATTCCGATCGAGGAGGCCATTCAGGATGTGAACGGGATCGAACAGCTTTCCTCGACGGCGGCGGAGGGCATGGGAGTGGTGACAGTGGAGGTGGCGAACGGTTACGACGTGCGGGAGGTGATGGACGACATCAAGACGCGGGTGGATGCGATCGACAACTTTGCGGAGAACGCGGAGAAGCCCGTGTTGGAGGAGTTGTTGATCACGAGCCAGGTGATGAGCATCGCGGTGTCGGGGGACACGGATGAGGCGACCTTGCGGTTGATTGCGGAGGATGTGCGGGACGGGTTGTTGGATTATCGGCCGCTGCCGGCGGCGGGGATCGGGGGGAAGATCATGCGCTTCATCAAGGGAGACCCGGAGATCACGAAGGTGAATCTGTCGGGGGTGCGGCCGTATGAGATTTCGATCGAGATCCCGGAGGAGACCTTGCGGCGGTATGGGTTGAGTCTGGGGGATGTGGCGAGTGCGGTGCGGCAGTCATCGGTGGATTTGCCGGGTGGTTCGGTGAAGACCGCCGCGGGGGAGGTGGTGATCCGGTCGGTGGGGAAGCGGTATGACCGACAGTCATTCGAGGATGTGGTGGTGGTGCAGCGGCCGGACGGATCGGTGCTGAAGTTGCGGGACTTGGCGGAGATTCACGATGGATTTGAGGATTTGGACATGACCTTTTCCTTCGACGGGCGTCAGGCGGTGGTGGTGGATGTGTTTCGGGTCGGGGACCAGGACACGCTGGAGGTTGCGGCGGCGGTGGAGGACTACATCGCGCGGACGCGGGGCAGTTTTCCGCCGGGGATCGAGTTGGAGGTTTGGAACAACCAGAGCATTTTCCTGCAGGGACGATTGGATTTGTTGAAGCGGAACGGGACGATGGGCTTGATCCTCGTCTTCATCGTGTTGGCGCTCTTTCTGCGGCCGAGCCTGGCGTTTCTTGTGGCGCTCGGCATCCCGGTGTCCTTTGCGGGGGGGATTTGGCTGATGCCGCAGATGGGGATCTCCATCAACATGATTTCGCTCTTCGCCTTCATCCTCGTGCTGGGGATCGTGGTGGATGATGCGATCGTGGTGAGTGAGAACGTGTATCGATTGATGCGCAACGGAATGGACCCTAAGGAGGCGGCGTGGAAGGGGACGCACGAAGTGGGGGTGGTGGTGATCTTCGGGGTGTTGACGACGGTGGTGGCCTTCACGCCGATGTTGGGACTGACGGGAGTGAGCGGAAAGATCTGGCCGAACATACCGCTCGTTGTGATCCCGACGCTCCTGTTTTCGCTCTTGCAGTCGAAGCTGGTGTTGCCGGCGCACATGGCGTTGTTGCGGCGGAGCGATCCGGACCGGCAGGTGGGGCCGCTGACGCGTCTGCAGCGGTGGATTTCGCTGGGGCTGGAGAATTTTGTGCTGCTGATCTACACGCCGTTACTGAGCCGTTGTTTGCGGCATCGGTATGTGGTCATGGCGGTCTTTCTGGCGATGTTGATGGGGGTATTCGGGTTGGTGAAGGGGGGCTGGGTGAAGAGTCAGTTCTTTCCGCAGGTGGAGGCCGACCTGCTGGTGGCGAAGATTGAGCTGCCGCGGGGGGTGCCCTTCAGTGTGGCGCAGGAGGCGGTGGCGAGGTTGGAGCGGGAGGCCTTGGCGCTGGGGACGCGGTATCAGGATGATGATGGGAATCCGGTGGTGGCGCATGTGCTGGCGAGTGCGGGATTGCAGCCCTTGAAGACGGCCTTTGCGCCCGGAGGGCCGCCGACGGCGAGCAATCTGGGGGAAGTGACGGTGGAGTTGCGGCCTTCCGCGAACAGGGAGGTGAGTGCGGATCAGCTGGTGCGGGAGTGGCGGGAGAAGGTGGGGGCGATTCCGGGGGCGGTGGAGCTGACCTTCGTGGCGCAGGCGGCGGGAGGGGGCAATGCGATTGATTTGAATGTGACCGGGAAGGATCTGGATGAGCTCAGGGAGGCGACCGAGTATTTGCGGACCGAGTTGGCGGAGTATCAGGGCGTGATCGACATTGGGGATTCGGACAGTCCGGGGAAGCGGGAGTTGCGCTTTCGGGAACTGACGCCGGCGGGGCGTTCACTGGGGTTCCGTTTGGGGGATGTGGGGAACCAGGTGCGGCGGGCCTTTTATGGGGACGAGGTGCAGCGCCTGCAGCGGGGACGGGACGAAGTGAAGGTGATGGTGCGTTATCCGGAGGGGCAGCGGGTGTCGATTGAGGATTTGGAGCAGATGAAGGTGCGGAGCCCGGCAGGGGATCTGGTGCCTTTGCCGGAGGTGGTGGTGCAGGAGGAGAGCGCCGGGCCGGACACCATTCAGCGGGTGGATCGGAAGCGGTCGATCAAGATCACGGCGGACGTGGACAAGACGAAGAACAACTCGAACGAGGTGGTGACGCGTTTCAAGGAGGAGGGGTTGGCGAAACTCTCGGCGAAGTTTCCGGGAGTGAGTTACACTCTGGAGGGAGAGCAGAAGGATCAGGCCAACAGTGTGAAGGAGATCGGGATCGGGTTCCTGTTCGCGCTGATCGTGATGTATGTGTTGATGGCCATACCGCTGCGGTCGTATTTCCAGCCGCTGATCATCATGTCGGTGATTCCGTTCGGGATCGTGGGGGCGGTGGCGGGGCACATCTTGATGCGGACGGATTTGAGCATCATGTCGATGTGCGGGATTGTGGCGCTGGCGGGGGTGGTGGTGAATGACAGTCTGGTGCTGGTGGACTACGTGAACCGGCACCGGGGGGAGGACGGGAGCGTGATCATGGCGGCGACCAAGGCGGGAGCGATGCGCTTTCGGGCGATCATGCTGACTTCGTTGACGACCTTTGCGGGATTGATGCCGATGTTGTTGGAGACGGACATGCAGGCGCTGTTTTTGGTGCCGATGTCGATCTCGTTGGGGTTTGGGATTCTGTTTGCGACGCTGATCACGCTGATTTTGGTGCCGGCGCTGTATGTGGTGATGGAGGATGTGCGGAAGGTGTTGCGGTGGATGGTGGGGAGGTAGGCGCTTCGCGCCTGGTTATCGGTTATCGGTTGGGGGTTTTGGGGGTGCGGAGTCCCTTAGGAGCGGCCAGGGCTCATGGCGTTGTTTTGGACATCGGCCGACACGCTGGGGTTGAAGGCCTGCGATGGTGATGGACGGGAGGAGGGTGGTGGG
>JAQCFL010000213.1 GCA_027619375.1 Verrucomicrobiota bacterium
AGGCGGGGGTGGGAGGGGAGATGCGGGAGTTTAGCCGCCGACGCCCCGCAGGGGCGCCGCTACGCGGCGGGGAGGTCATGACTGGGACGGTCGCGCCCCGGGGGGCGGATTCGGCTGGGCGGTTGGAAACCGCCGCCACGTTTGGAGGGCAATCGCGGCGGGACGGCGGCAGCTACTTGGGGGGTTACTACTCGATGAGGTGTTTGGGGAAGTCCTCGACGCGTTGGCAGGAGAGCTGTTCCATGACCTGTTGGAGCTGGCGTTTGATCATGCCGATGGTGTGCAGGCCGCCGTCTTTGCCGAGGGCGCAGGCGCCATACATGAAGCTGCGGCCCAGGAAGGTGAACTTGGCTCCGCTGGCGAGGGCGCAGGCGACGTCGGGGCCTTCGCGGAGGCCGCTGTCGAGCATGACGGTGATCTTGTCGCCGTACTTTTTGGCGAGGTGGGTCATCGGCTTGATGGTCGATTGCCCGGCGTCGAGTTGGCGGCCGCCGTGGTTGGAGGAGATGAAGCCGTCCGCGCCGAGGGCGATGCACTTTTCGGCGTCCTCCTCGGTGACGATGCCCTTCACGACGAGCTTGCCCTTCCATCGGTCGCGGATGGCCTTGATCTTGTCCTCGTTGAGACGGCCGGAGAACGTTTTGTTCATGAACTGGGCGAGGTGCTTCAGGTTGAGGCCTTTCGGGATGTACTGGTTCATCGTTTTGAACTGCGGGGCTCCGGCGAAGAGCTGCGAGAAGGACCAGGTCGGGTGGGTCATCATCTGGATGACGTTGCGGAGGTTCATTTGCGGGGGGATGGAGAGGCCGTTGCGGATTTCCTTGGGCCGGTAGGCGAAGGTGGGAGTGTCGGCGAGGATGACGAGAACGGGCATGCCGACATCGGCGGCGCGGTCGAGGAGCTTGTCGCGGAGGTTGTCCTCGGCGGGGTGGTAGAGTTGGAACCAGGCGCGGCCTTCGGTGAGTTCGGCGACCGTTTCGATGCTGGCGGTGCCGACCGTGCTGAGGATGAAGGGGATGTTGTGGGCATGGGCGGCGGCGGCGAGAATTTCGCAGGATTTCGGCCACATGAGGCCTTGCAGGCCGATGGGGGCGACGCCGAAGGGGGCGTCGTAGGTGAGGCCGAAGAGTTCGGTCTTGAGGCTCGATCCGGGATAGTGGCCGATGTAGTATGGGCGCAGGAGGACGTCGCGGATCTCCCTGGTGTTGCGGCGGAGGTTGTTGTCCGAATTGCAGCCGCCCTCGAGGTAGTCGAAGGCGAAGCCAGGCATGCGCTTGCGGGCCTTCTCGCGGAGGTGGTCGATGGAGGGGTATTCGGAGTTGAAGACTTCGTTCATGGTGAGGTTAGGCAGAGGCTTGGATGGTTTCGAGGCGGGCCGCGGCGGCTTCCCAGGGGGCGGTGTCGCCGGGGGTGAAGAGCTTGAGGGGAAGGGAATCGCGAATGAGGGAGCGCCCTGCGGCGATGTCGGGCAATTCTCCGGTGGCGACCATCTGGGTGATGATGTTGCCGCAGGCAGTGGCCTCGATGGGGCCGGTATGGACGGGCACGCCGCAGGCGTCGGCGATGGCCTGGGTGAGGAGTTTGTTCTGAATGCCGCCGCCGCCCATGTGGATGCGGTCGAGGGGAAGGCCGGTGAGGCGCTTGAGATCCTCGAAGCGGATGCGGTGTTTGAGGGCGACGCTTTCGGTGGCCACGCGGAGGACGGTGCCGCGGCGTTCGGGGACCGCTTGTCCGGTGCGGCGGCAGTAGGCGCGAATTTTGTTGGGCATGTCGCCGGGGGACTCGAATTCCGGAGCATCGGCATCGACGAAGGACGTGAAGGCGGGGGCTTCGCTGGCGAGGGCGGCGAGGCCGGAATAATCGAAGGAGGCGCCCTCCTTTTCCCACTCGCGGCGGCATTCCTGGATGAGCCACAGGCCGGAGATGTTCCTGAGGAAGCGGACGGTATTCTCGACGCCCAGTTCGTTGGCGAAGCCGGTTTTCCGGGCCTCCTCGGTGAGAATGGGTTCGGGAAGTTCGGTGCCGATGATGGACCAGGTGCCGGAGGAGATGAAGGCGTAGCAGCCTTCGCCCGGAATACCTGCGACGGCGGAAGCGGTGTCGTGAGAAGCGGTGGCGATGACCGGGAAGTCCGCGCCGAGTTCTTTGGCGAGTTCGGGGCGGAGCTGGCCGAGAACGGTGCCGGGAGGGACGACTTCGCCGAAGATTTGTTTGGGAAGGCCGAGGCCCTCGATGACCGACCAAGCCCAGTCGTTGGTCTTCGGCGAGAACAACTGGGTGGTGGAGGCATTGGTGCGTTCCACGGCGACGCGTCCGGTGAGCCAGAAGGCGAGGAGGTCGGGGATCATCAGGAACTGCGAGGCGTGCTGCAGGCTGACCGCTCCGCGGAGTTGCTCGGCTAGGAGTTGGTGGCTGGTGTTGAGGAAGAAGGCCATGATGCCGGTCTCCGCATAGACCTTGTCGTGGCCGACCAGTTCGTCGATCTTCTCGCCCATGCCCTCGGTGCGGGGATCGCGGTATTGGGTGGGCAGGCCGAGGATGCGGCCCTGGGCGTCGAGGAGGGCGTAGTCCACGCCCCAGGTATCGATGCCGGCGGAGACGATGGAGTCGCCGAACTTCTTCACGCCGGCCTTCAAGCCCACCACGATGTCGCGGTAGAGTTGGAGGATATTCCAGAAGTGTCCGCCGGGGAGAATGGTGCCGGGATTGTCGAAGCGGTGGAGTTCCTCAAGGGTGAGGTGACCGGCTTCGTGGACTCCGGCGAGGACGCGGCCGCTGCCGGCACCGAGATCGATGGCGAGATGGACTTTCATGAGTTGTGCGTTACGCGGCGTTGGCCTTCTTGCTGTAGTGGATGGGACAGGGGATGCGGTCGGCCGTCGGGGCCAACAGTTCCTCGGCGGAGGAGTTGACCACCAAAGCATCGAGGTCGGCAAGGGAAGCGAAGTAAAAGTTGGAGCGGACGGCGATCTTGGTGTGGTCGATCATGGCGCAGGACCAGGCGGCCTGCTTGAGGACCTGGCGCTTGAGGCGGGCCTGTTCCTCGTTGGCCTCGCTGATGCCCTGTTCGAGGTCGAGGCCCTTTCCAGAGAAGAAGAAGCGGTCGATGTTGATGGCGCGGAGGGCATTTTCGGTGAGGAGCCCGGAGAAGCGGCGGCCCTCGGGGTCGTAGGTGCCACCGAGTTGGACGAGGCCGAGGTCGGGGCGGTTGGCGAGGCGCTCAACGATGGGGAGGGCGTAGGTGACCACGGTGAGGTGGAGGTTGTCGGGCAGGGCGCTGGCGAGGGCGAGGGAGGTGGAACTGGCGTCGAGGAGGATGGTGTCACCGTCGGAGAGGAGGGAGGCGGCGGTTTTGGCGATGGCGGCTTTTTGGGGGGCTTGGCGGGACTCGCGGTCGCGGAGGGAGAGGTCCTGGCGGGAAATGTCGGTGTAAATGGCCCCGCCGTGGGTCCGGAAGAGGAGGCCGGCGTGCCCGAGTTTCTCCAAATCGCGGCGGATGGTTTCCTCGGTGACCTTGAACTCGGCGGCCAGGGTCGTGGTCCGGACAGTCCCGATTTCCCGTGCCTGGCGGAGGATCAGGTTCTGTCTTTCGGCGGCGAGCATGACGATGAAAATGTGGGTTTGCTTGGGAAAATGCTTGTTTAGTTGGGTTTTGTGAGGAAAAGAGGCCCTCGTCAACGCAAATATCCCGACCCCCCCACAAAACCATGGCTACACCAGAATCCTTCAAGCATGTGAACTATCGATGGGACGACGCCCACGCCGATTCCCTCGATCCGGTGGGGCGGCTTGTTTATCGCTCCAACATTCTCGGCGACGACCAGCGTGTGACGAACACGGGGGGCGGGAACACCTCTGCTAAGTTGATGGAGACGGATCCGCTGACCGGAGAGCAGGTGGAGGTGCTGTGGGTGAAAGGCAGCGGTGGGGACCTGCGGACTTCGAAGCGGGAGAATTTTTCGTCGTTGTATCAGGACAAGTTGATCGGCTTGCAGAAAGTCTATGAGGCCGCGCCGGAGAAGGGGGCGAAGACGCAGATCGAGGACGACATGGTGGGGATGTATCGCCACGCGACGTTCAACCTGAATCCGCGGCCCTCGTCGATCGACACGCCGCTGCACAGTTTTGTGCCGTTCAAGCACGTGGACCACACTCATCCGAACGCGGCGATCTCGATCGCGGCGTGCAAGGATCAGGTGGAGGTGACGAAGAAGGTGTTTGGGGAGGAGATTGGGTGGGTGCAATGGCAGCGTCCGGGATTTGATCTGGGCTTGGTGATGGAGGCGGAGTGCCGGAAGAATCCGGCGCTGAAGGGGTTGATCATGGGGCAGCATGGATTGATCAACTGGGCGGATGACGACAAGGAATGCTATGAGTTGTCGCTGGAGTTGATTGAAAAGGCCTCGCGCTACATCGAGGAGCACGACAAGGGGGCGCAAACTTTTGGAGGGCAGAAATACGCGCCGCTCGAGGAGGAGGCGCGGCATGCGCTGTTGGTGGATGTGGTGCCTTGGTTGCGGGGGCAGGTGAGCCAGTTCAAGAAGTTCATTGCGACGAATCAGACCGATGCGACGATCCAGCGCTTCGTGAACAGCCACGATGCGCCGCGCTTGGCGGAGTTGGGGACGAGTTGTCCGGATCACTTTCTGCGGACGAAGATCAAGCCGCTTTACGTGGACTGGAATCCGCAGGGGGAGGACGTGGAGGCGCTGAAGACGAAGTTGACGGCGGCGCTGGAGGCGTACCGGAAGGACTACGCGGCCTATTACGAGGCCTGTAAGCGTCCGGACAGTCCGGCGATGCGAGATCCGAATCCGACCGTGATTCTGATTCCGGGGGTGGGGATGATCGCCTTTGGAAAGAACAAGAGTGAGAGCCGGGTCACGGCGGAGTTTTACAACTGTGCGGTGGAGGTGATGCGGGGGTCGGAGGCGATCTCGGAATACATTTCGCTGCCACAGCAGGAGGCCTTCGACATCGAGTATTGGGCGTTGGAGGAGGCCAAGCTGCAGCGGATGCCGGCCGAGCGGGAGTTTGAGCGGAATGTGGTGGTGGTGGTGGGAGCCGGCAACGGCATTGGCAAGGCCGTGGCGCAGCGCATGGCGCGGGAGGGGGCGCACATCGTTTGTGCGGACCTCTCGAAGGAAGCGGCGGACGAGACGGCGCGGGAGTTGATGGAGATCTACGGCGTCGGGATCGGCGTGGCGGGCAGCGGGATTTCGGGCTGTGGTCCGGCGGTGGGGGTGGAGGTGAACATCACCGACCGGGAGAGTGTGCGGAAGATGTATGAGGAGGTCGTCTTGGCCTATGGGGGGATCGACAACGTCATCGTGACGGCGGGGATCTTCGTGCCGCCGAGCAAGGACGGGCGCCTGACCGATGAGAAGTGGGGGGTGACCTTCAACATCAATGTGACCGGGCTCTACATCGTTTCGGACGAAGCGAATCAGATTTGGAAGAAGCAGGGCTTGAAGGGCTCGCTGGTGCTGACCACTTCCGTGAATGCGGTGGTGGCGAAGAAGGGGAGCCTGGCCTACGACGCCTCGAAGGCGGCGGCGGATCACCTGATCCGGGGGCTGGCGGTGGAATTGGCACCGTTGGTGCGGGTGAATGGGCTGGCCCCAGCCACGGTGGTGAAGGGCAGCACGATGTTTCCGCGGGACCGGGTGATTTCGTCACTGACCAAGTACGAGATCGCGCACAGCGAGGAGGAGAGCACGGAGGCGTTGCGGGACAAGCTTGCGCAGTTCTACGCGGACCGCACCCTGACCAAGAAGCCGATCACCCCGGAGGACCAGGCCGAGGCGGCCTATTTGATGGCGAGCGAGAAGCTGAGTTGCACAACCGGGCAGATCATCAGCGTGGATGGCGGACTGCACGAGGCGTTTCTGCGTTAGGGGACGGTCGCTTCGTAGCTGCGTTCGTGACAACGCGGGCAGTTTCGCCGGTGATCGCGGTCTAGCCACCCGCGTTGTCACCAACGCAGCTACGGGGGAGTTTCGCGCGGTCGGATTTCCTCTCATTCAAAATCAACGAAATGCGCTGATTTCATGGATTTTCCGGAGGATGGGAAAGGGTTCAGGAAGGGGCGTGGTGAAGTAACTTGGAGGGGGGGGAGACGGTGGCGATGAAGCCGTTGGCGTGGACGCCCTTGCGGATCTCCTTGTTGCTAGGTTGGATAGCGGTGATTTTGGCGCTTTTTGCGGCAGCGGCGTTGTTGCGGGGGGTCATGAAGATGAGTGAGCGGCGGGCGGCGTTTGTGTCCTCGGTGACACATGAATTGCGGACGCCGCTGACGACGTTTCAGCTCTACTCGGACATGCTGGCCGGAGGAATGGTACAGGATGAGGAGAAGCGGCAGGGGTATCTGGACACCTTGTGCTTGGAGGCGGGGCGGTTGAATCACTTGATTGAGAACGTGCTGGCTTACTCGCGGATCGAGCGGGGGAGTGCCCGGGCGAAACATGAGAAGTTGTCGGTGACGGATTTGCTGTCGCGCTTTGAGCGGCGGGGGCGGGAGCGGGTGCA
>JAQCFL010000214.1 GCA_027619375.1 Verrucomicrobiota bacterium
GCCCCCCACTCCGCATATCGTCCACCATCCATAACCCGCTCAAAACCAGCCACCTCCCCCCCCGCATTTCCTCCTCTCCCGCACTTGAGACTCGCCGCCCCGCTGCTAGAGTCCCTCAATCCCATGGGAGACCAAGCCACACTGCAAAACTACGAGCACCGGATCTTCAAACGGCTTGCCGAGTCCGATCTCTACCGCACCTACCAGGACGCCTTCCGCAACGCCACCGGCCTCCCCCTCCGGCTCGTCGCGGTCGATGAACAATGGTGCCTCCCCGAGCACCTCGATAACCAAAGCCCCTTCTGCGAAAAACTGAACCTCTGCGACTCCGCCTGCCAGGCCTGCATCGCCACCAACCGCCGCCTCATGGAGGAGGCCAAAATCAAGGGCCCTGTCTCCTGCGGTTGCTTCTCCGGCATGTCCGCCACCGCCGTCCCCGTCAAACTCGGCTCCAGCCCCGTCGCCTTCCTCAAAACCGGCCAGGTCTTCCAGCGTACTCCCGAGGAAGCCGACTTTCAACGCGTCCTCGGCACCCTCCGGGAAAACAACTTCGTCCCCGACGACGTCGACACCCTCAAGGCCGCCTACTTCCAAACCAAGACGGTCGATCCCGAACGTTACCAGAGCATGGTCACCCTCCTCATCAGCTTCGGCGAACAACTCAGCCGCCACGCCGACGACCTCGCCACCGTACAGGACGGCCGCGAACCGGAAGCCATCGCCAAGGCTCGCAAATTCATTCACGCCAACCTCGACGAAGCCCTCGCCCTCCCCGTCGTGGCCCGCCACGCCGGACTCTCCGAATCACACTTCTGCCGCGTCTTCAAGGAAGTGATCGGCCTCACCCTCACCGAATACATCACCCGCTGCCGCATCGCCTGGGCCAAACGAGAACTCCTCCGCCCCGCCGCCCGCATTTCCGATGTCGCCTTCAAGGTCGGCTTCCAGTCCCTCTCCCAGTTCAACCGCAGCTTCGCCCGCCTCTGCAACTGCTCCCCCTCCGCCTACCGCACCCAACGTATCGACAAAACCGCCTCCTGAAATGGCCTGACCGCCCCCAAGTGGCGTGACCGTCCCGGTCGCAAGCCCTCCCCCAGCGTGGCGGAGGTTTCCAACCGCCCAGCCGACTCCCCAACGTAGCGGCCTCTCTGCGAGAGGTCGGCGGTTCCACCCACGCTCCATAAACGCCCCTCCCGCCCCTCCTCCACCACCGCGGCTCTTCCTCTTCCGCCACCCCTCCGCCCCCTCTTCCCATCCACCGCCCACCCCCTCAATAGCCAGACGAGTTTGACGGGGACAGGTCATTTCAACCAATTCTCCCTTTCCAACCAAACGGTTACCGTGAATCGGTTGCCACCGGGGGGCAGCACTGCTTTTGTTGGTCACAAGCCTTGAAAGCCAGGCTGTGCGACCATGACCACCCCGCTTCCCGCCCCTTGCCCCGCCCGCGCGCCCCTCGCGGTCGCCGGACCCGTGCGGACTGGTCTCGGGGGCCTCTGCCGGACCCCGTTGGTCCGCACGGTCGTCGTCCTGCTCCTCGTCCTCGGCCAGTGCCCCGCCTTTGCGGCGGGCCTGATCATGGCCGCCAGCACCGGCGGCGAACACGATGCCTCCTGCAACTTCGGCACCGGCGAGATCAAAGTCACCCTCGCCCACCACCGCGCGGCCACCCCCCACCGGCACACCCTCGCCGAGCGGCTTCTCATCGCCTCCAGCGACACCCCGAACCAACCCGACCATCGCTTCGCTCTTGCCCGGGAGGGCACCTTCACCCTCTTCGAAGCACCCAGGCTTCCGCATCCCACCGCCGTTCCGGCCCCTTCCTTGTTGATCGGGCACGGCACCGAAACTTGTCTCAGCCGCTCCGGCCGCTTCGCGCCGGCCCCGCGTCCCCCCTCACTGCCGGAGACGCACTCTTCCCTTGGCTTGCGCCGGGGCATCGTCATGCGGCGTTGAACCCGCCTCCGCTCCTTCGCATCACACCCCATCTTTCCGGGTGCGTCCGGCGGTCATGAGCACCGCTCACGGGTTCTCCGTTTTTCAATCCCTTCGTCAGAGCGCTCTCGCTCCCCAGGATTTCCCCCCGCAACAACCCC
The DNA here is from genome assembly GCA_027619375.1 of Verrucomicrobiota bacterium. Taxonomy (GTDB): domain Bacteria; phylum Verrucomicrobiota; class Verrucomicrobiia; order Verrucomicrobiales; family Akkermansiaceae; genus JAPKDA01. Next base: position 2,097 of record JAQCFL010000214.1, read on the forward strand.
GCTTGCCCCCGCTTGCCTCAAGGCCACGAGCGCAGGCACCGCGGGTCAAACACCACCCTCCCAACCACCGATTCCACCTTTTCATAGCACTTCTAATAACAACCAAATTTACCCAAAAAACCAATAATCATGAAAAACCGACCATCACACCACCTCCCCCGTCTCGTCCCGGCCTGCTGCCTCACCCTGCTGCTTGCCGCCGGCCCCACCCGCGCCAGCATCGCCTACGGAAGCATCAACAACTTCGACACCGTCAACGACACGGGTCACGAGTGCCACGGATTCGAGATCGAACTCGAGGACTGCCACAGCACGGACATCAGCTACACCTACAACTACAACCACTACGGCGCCCCGAACATCACCGAGGACGACTCCGCAGCCGGGCATCCAAGGTGCGTCATCCGCTGGGAGAGCAAGAAGAACCCGGATGGCTCGTGGGCCGCATTCACCGCCATTCCCGCCGGCCCGATCGCGCCGACCAACGGACACATGTTCACCAATCCGGCGGTCAATTTCAGTGGCGAACACTTCGGCGTGGGCTACCGGGTGCAGCCCACCGCGACCCGCTACAATTGGCTCATCGACCAGGGCGGCGCACTGGTGCACGGCGGCGCGGTGCAGGTTTCGACACCCAGCTTCACTTACTTCCCTCCCGCGGGGGGCGCCGCGCCGGCGGTGCAGGCGGTCATCGCCCCTCCCCCGCCGCCCGCGCCGGAACCCAAGGAATTCGGCAAGGCGGTGTGGGTGAAGGAAATCCGCACCACCTCCCACAACAACAACGAGGTAAAGCTGCGCAACCTGATCTCGGACGATCCCGACGACCCCGATGACAAGAACTGGAGAAACGGCGAACCCGATGAGGTGGAGGCCGAATGGGAGATCCTGCAAACGGACTACAACAAGGCGGACGCCCCCAACAATGAACTGGCGGCTGCCGCGGAAGAACTGCCCAATGCCGACGAAGTGGTCACCCGACGCTACGAATTCTACAAATACACCGGCCCGTTCGACCTCGAAACCGGTGAAGCCAGGGCACAATCCGTGGCCCCCGACGGCATCCATGGCCTCGGCGTCAAACTCATCAACGGCGTCGAGGTGGACCTCTCCACCGTGGAAATCGTCGGGGCCTTCACCGGTTCCCAGATGGCGGCAGTGGATGTCGATGCGCCCGTCGGCCTCATCGACCACGTCGGAGAAGGCGAGGTGGACACACCCTTTGCCGCCCGCACCGTGGTGGTGGAAGGAGCATGGGCCTTCACCAGCAGCATCGCCGGCGCGCTGCCCGACGGAATGGAATTCGACAACGTCACCGGCGTGCTGTCCGGCACTCCCACGGAGAGCGGCGAGTTCCTTTTCCAGATCACCGCCGACGATGGCGTGAATCCGGAAGTCGCGAAAAACTACACCCTGCGCATCGCGGCGGTCGGGGAGGCCCTCCCCGCGGCGAGCCTCGTGGACACCGCGGTTTCTCCCCCGGGGTCCGGCACGACCACGGGTGACGGCTCCTTTCCTGTCGGCACCGATGTCACCGTGAACGCCACCCCGGCGGTCGGCTACCACTTCGTGAACTGGACGGACAACGGCAAGGTGGTCGGCACCTCGACAAGCCACACCTTCAACATCGATGTGAACCATTCGCTCATCGCAAACTTCTCGGACCTGCCGCAATGGACCGTGACCACCAGCGCCGCTCCGGAGATCGGCGGCGGCACCAGCGGCGGCGGTCTTCTGGACGACGGCACCAGCGTGACCCTGGTCGCGGCCCCGAACGCGGGCTATTCCTTCGTCAACTGGACCGAAGGCGGAATTCAAGTCAGCACGGCCGCGAGCCACACCTTCACTGCGGCCGCCGACCGTTCGCTGGTGGCGAACTTCATCGTCACCCCGACCTATGCGGTGGGCGTCAGCGCCACACCCATCGAGGGTGGCACCGCCAGCGGCGGTGGCAACTATCCCGACGGCTCAAGCGCAACAGTCCTGGCCGTGGAGGCCCCGGGCTATGTCTTCGCCGGATGGAAAAGCGGATCCACCCTGGTCAGCAGCTCGCCCAGTTACACGTTCACGGTCAACGCTGACAAAGCACTGGTGGCGAATTTCGTGGCGGCCGGCATCGCCAAGTCCGTCGGAACCACCGCAAGTCCGGCGGCCGGTGGCATGGTCAGCGGAAGCGGAACCTACCTCACCGGCGTCATCGCCACCGTGGTGGCCACCCCCGTGCCCGGCTATATCTTCTCCAAATGGCAGGAGGGAGGCACCACCGTGAGCACCTCACCAAGCTACAGCTTCACGGTGACCGGAAACCGGACCCTGGTGGCCAAGTTCAACGAGTTCTTCGTCGTCACCGCGACCTCCACTCCCGCCATCGGTGGCACCACCGAGATGGACAGCCTCAGCTACAAAACCAATGAAAACGCCAGGGCCAAAGCCTTCCCGGAGGACGGCTGGAGTTTTGAGAACTGGACCGAAGACGGCACGGTCGTCAGCACCGACTCGACCTATGATTTCAACGTCACAGGAAACCGCACGCTGGTCGCTCACTTCACCTGGGACGCGGGCCTGACCATCACCACGACCTCCTCCACCGAGATTGGCGGCACCACCAGCGGCGACGGCCCGTATGCGAATGGAGACGACGTCGAGGTTTTGGCAACCCCGGAGAATGGCTACGCCTTTGTGAACTGGACCGAAAACGGCACGGAGGTCAGCATCGACGAGGATTTTTGGTTCACGGCGGAAACGAACCGCCGCCTGGTCGCCAATTTTACCCCGTATCTCAACATCGTGGCCAGCGCCTCACCCGCCGAAGGTGGCAGCGTGGGCGGGAACGGCCTGTTCATCGCGGGTGACACCGCGTTTCTCACCGCAGACGCCACCCCCGGATACGTCTTCCAAGGCTGGACGGAGAACGGCACGGCCGTGAGCGCCTCGAATGCCTACGAGTTCAACGTGACCGGAGCGCGGGAACTGGTCGCGCAATTCGTGGTGGCCGACGTGCCCACCCCGATCGCGATCTCCCCCGCGACCACGCCGGGCACGGCCTTCTCCCTTGAATGGTCGCTCCTTCCCGCCGGCTGGATTCTTGAGGAAAGCGCGGACCTGTCTCCCGAATCGTGGACCGACTCGGTCCGTCCCGACGCACCGCATGACGGCCTGCACCATGTGGATGTGGCCGACCCGGCGCCACCGCAGTTGTTCTTCCGACTGAAGAAACCATGAGAGCGCCCTCCGACAGTTTCCCATTTCCTCTCCTTCCCCACAATGGACCAACGACGCCCACGTCGTCCCCCCAACCCCGGCTCCCTCCCCCCTCCGGCAATTCCAAACTCCGCATTCCCCAACATCTTCCCCATTCGCGTCCTTCCGCGTCCATTCGCGGTTCAAATTCTGACTTCCGCCTTCCGAACTCCGCATTCCTCCCCACCCCCGCCCGTTTTCGGCATTGCCCCCCGGCACTCAATAGACAAGATACCGCCCTTCCCGAGGGCATGAAGGATCGTTACGACATCAAAGGCAAGATCGGCCAGGGCGGCATCGGTGCCGTTTACAGCGCCTGGGACAAACGCCTCAACCGCGACGTGGCCATCAAACGCGTCCTCCCCGAAGGCGGCTTCGAGAACGAGGACGAGGCCATCGCCCACCTCCTCAAGGAAGCCACCGCCCTCTCCTCCGTACAACACCCCCACATCGTCACCGTTTACGACGCCGGGGTCGACGACGACGGCCCCTACGTCGTCATGGAACTCCTCGCCGGCCGCACCCTCGACCAGATGATCGAGCAGGGCACCCTCCTCTGGGCCGACTTCCGCGAAGTCGCCATCCAAAGCCAGGAAGCCCTCATCGCCGCCCAGGACCTCAACCTCGTCCACCGCGACCTCAAACCCACCAACGTCATGGTCGTCTGGCTCGCCAGCGGCAAATTCCAGATCAAGATCGTCGACTTCGGCCTCGCCAAATTCTCCCCGAAGCCCTCCCTCCAGACCATCGACCACGGCGACGCCGTCTTCGGCTCCATCCACTTCATGGCACCCGAGCAGTTCGAGCGCGATCCCCTCGACCAGCGCACCGACATGTATGCCATGGGCTGCCTCTACTACTACTGCCTCACCGGCCTCTACCCCTTCGGCGGCGAGTCCGCCCCGGCCGTCATGGCCGCCCACCTCAACCACCTCGTCACCCCCCTCCAAGAACTCCGCCAGGACCTCCCGGTCTGGGTTTGTGATTGGGTTATGTGGCATATTAGCCGTAATATGGACGACCGCCCAAACAACGCTCGTCAATCACTCCAGAAATTCCTCATGAACGAACAACAAGACCCCGCCCCGGAAGAATCCTCGCAGGCCCCGGCCGAACGCCCTAAATTCGTCTTTCCCGGCGCCGCCACCGGCCCAGCCCCCACCCCCCAGCCCG
>JAQCFL010000215.1 GCA_027619375.1 Verrucomicrobiota bacterium
GAGGGGTGGATGGAGGCGTCGGGGTGGAGGGGGATGCCTGTGGGGCCGGGGGTGGGGGCGAGGAGGCCGTGGGCGGCGAGGTAGGACTCGCGGGTGCCCAAGTCGAGCCAATAGCCATCGTCGAGGACGCAGGCCCCGAGGCTGCCGGCGGCGGCGAACTCGAGGAGGGCGGGGACGACGGAGATTTTTTCGCCTGGGGGGATGAGGGGGAGGATGTCTGGTTCGATGCAGTAGATGCCGGTGAACTGGTGGGTGCCGGGATGGATGCCCCGGGCGTGGCGGAGGTCGACGACGCGGTCGCCCTCCACGGCAATGTTGCAGTTGGGGCCGGAGGAGCGGAGGGCGAGGGTGGCTTTGTTGCCGGAGGCGGCGTGGGTGGCGAGGAGATCGGCGAGGGGGAGATCGGTGAGGATGTCGCCATTGTAGACAAGGAGCGCTTCCCCGTTGATCCACGGTTCAATATTTTTGATGCCGCCGCCGGTTTCGAGGAGGAGATCCTCGTGGAAGAAAGAGAGGGGGGCGTCGCGGTAGCGGCCGGTGGGGAAGGCGGCGGGCCAGGTTTGGGGGAGGTGGTGGGTATTGATGGCGAAGTCGGCGAGGCCGGCGGCGAGGCAGTGGTCGAGGGCGTGGGTGATGAGGGGGCGGTGGAAAACGGGGATGAGAGGCTTGGGGAGGAGGTCAGTCATGGGGCGCAGGCGGGTGCCGAGGCCCGCGCCAAGAAGGAAGGCCTTGCGCATAGGCGGACTCTGTACCGGAGGCGGGAGGGAGGGAATCGCCAATCTGAGAAATCGGGTGGGGGAGGGGGCTGGTGGAAGATGTGGTTGCGATTTGGCGTAGAATGGCCAGTTTTTGTCCCGAAACGATGCGTTTGTTCCTACTTTCCCTCGCCCTGAGCCTCCCGGCGGCGGCTTTGCCGACCGGATTTGAGATCAACACCTTTGCGGAGCCCTTTGATGTGGAGTATCCGACGGCGCTGACGGCGGGGGCGGATGGGACGGTGTATGTATCGGTGGATCAGAATGGATCGCTGGGGAAGGATCCGCATCGGGGCAAGGTGGTGTCCTGTCGGGACACGGACGGGGATGGGAAAGCGGACAAGTTTGTGGATTTCGTGCCGGATGTGGACAGCCCGCGTGGGGGGCATTTCGTGGGGGGGACGCTCTATTTGATTCATCCGCCGTATTTGAGTTCCTTTCGGGACACGACGGGGGACGGAGTGGCGGATGAGCACAAGGTGTTGTTGGAGAACATCGGGTTCGGGTTGCGGCATCCGCGGGGATCGGATCACACCACGAACGGGTGTCGGATGGGGATCGACGGGTGGCTCTATATCGCGGTGGGGGATTTCGGGATGGAGGGGACGACGGGGACGGATGGCCGGGTGGTGACTTTGCGTGGGGGAGCGGTGGCGCGGGTGCGGCCGGATGGGACGCAGTTGGAGGTGTATTCCTACCACACGCGGAATATTTGCGATGTGGCGATCACGCCATATCTGGATCTCTTCACGCGGGACAACACCAACGATGGCAAGGGTTGGAACATCCGGGTGCATCATTTCACGAATGGATCGGAGCATGGGTATCCGCGCTTGTATCAGCACTTCACGGATGAGGCGGTGAAGCCCTTGTTGGACATGGGGGGAGGATCGGGGACGGGGGCGCTGTATTTGCATGAGCCGGGATTTCCGGGAACGTACGGAGACATGCTTTACACCTGTGACTGGACGACGGGGCGGATTTATCAGCATGAGCTGGCGCCGTTGGAGGCGACCTTCACGGCGAAGGAGGAGGACTTCATGGAATTGGGGCGGGCGGTGGACATGGATGTGGACGGGGAGTCGCGGCTCTATGTTTGTGACTGGCGGAACGGCCAGTTCAAGTATTCGGGGGAGGGGAAGAAGGTGGGGTTGGTGCAGCGGATCGTGCCGACCGGAGCGAAAGTGGAGGGCTGGCCGGATTTGAAGAAAGCGAGTGGGGCGGAGTTGGTGCGGCATTTGGAACATCGGTCGGCGGTGCGGCGTTTGGAGGCGCAGCGGGAGTTGTTGAAGCGCGGGGAGAATCCGGAGATCGCGAAGGGCTTGTTTGGGCTGATCAAGGATGGGAAGGCGCCGTTGTATGGACGGGTGGCGGGGATTTTCACCTTCAAGCAGTTGTATGGCGCGAAGGCGTCCTCGCCGTTGGCGGAGTTGTTGGAGGATGGGGAGATTCGCGAGTTCGTGTTGCGGGCCATTGCGGATCGGGAGGACGAGTTGTCTGGGGTGCCGCCGCAATGGTTTCGGGAGGCGTTGGGCGATGAGAGTCCGCGGGTGCGCTTGCAGGCGGTGATCGGGCTGGGGCGTCTGGGGACGAAGGAAGGCGCGGCGGATTTGCTGACGTTGGCGGCGGCGAGTTGGGGGGAGGAGGCGAAGCTGGGGAAAGATCAGGATTACCGTATTCCGCACACCTGTGTGCAGGCTCTGGCGAAGGTGGGGGCGTGGGAGGCCTGTATGGAGGCGCTGGGTGATCCAGTGCGGCGGGTGGTGGCGTTGCGGGCCCTGCAACTGATGCACCGGGAGGAGGTGGTGGAGGCGCTGGCGGTGGCCTTGGCGAAGGCGGGAGCGGATGGGGGGCTGCGCTTTGATGTGATGAGTGCGCTGGCGCGGCTGTTTCACACGGAAGGGGAGTGGGACAAGAAGGCGTGGTGGGGGACGCGTCCGGATGACCGCGGGCCGTATTTCGACGTGGTGGACTGGAGTGGCACGCCGAAGGTGCAGAAGGCCTTGGAGCAGGGGTTTGCGCGGCTGCCGGAGTCGGATCGGTCGCGGATGCTGGAGGTGTTTGGGAAAAACCGGATCGACGTGGCGAAGCTGGATCTGGGCAAGCAGGATCCGCTATTGATGGCGCTTGATTCGCCGGCGCTGGACAAGGGGCAGATTCTGTTGCTGACCAATGCGGCGCTGGACAAGCAGCGGGCCTGGGAGTCGCGTTTGGAGTGCTATCGGGCGTTAGAACGCGGGGAGGCGAAGGAGGTGTTGCGGAACCAGGTGGGGATCCTGGCGAAGTGGTTGGAGGAGGAAGAGATCGCGGGGGACGGGGAGCGGGAGGTGACGGATTTCATCAGTTCGCCTGCGCGGATTTTGCAGTTGAAGGAGCTGCGGACCATCGCGAAGAAGGAGAGCGCGGCGGTGAGCCGGGTGGCGTGGCGGGCGATCCTGACCTATTCGAAGAGTCCGTTGATCAAGGAGCATTTCAAGGATGAGGCGATGGCCATGGCGCAGGACAATCCGCGGGAGGAGGGATTTTTCCTGGCGCTGGCGGACTTGAAGATGCCGGGATTCGAGAAGCAGATCGCGGCGGCCCTGGAGAGTGACAACGACACGCTGATCGAGGCGGCACGGAAGGCGCAGGAAGTGATCGGTGCGGCGCCGGCGGGTGGAGGCAAGAAGATCGCGGAGATGGATCCGGCGGCGGTGATGAAGGCGGCGATGGAGGGGAAGGGTGAGGCGGCGCGGGGGGCGGCCTTGTTCACGCAGCAGGGGTGCATCGCGTGTCATGCGTTGGACCAGAAGGCGGTGCAGAAGGGTCCGTATCTGGGGTCGGCGGGAGGGAAGTTCACGCGGGACTATTTGATCGAGTCGATTCTGGATCCGAACGCGGTGGTGGCGCAGGGGTTTCAGACGGAGTTGATCAAGCGGAAGGACGGGACGATGCAAATGGGGTTTGTGACGAAGGAAGCGGACGGGGTGGTGGAGTTGCGGGATGCGGTGGGGACGGTGACGCTGATTCCGGTGGGAGGGATCGAGTCGCGGGAACACCAGGCGATATCGATGATGCCGGCGGGGCTGGCGGCGGGGCTGACGCTGCAGGAATTCCTCGATTTGACCGAGTATTTGGTCTCGATGAAGTAGGGTGGGTATCCGTTATTGGGGGGAGAACGTGGGAGGAAAGGAAGGGGCCGGTTGAGGTCCGGAGCGGAGTTACGGCGCATCCTCGGGGGTGAGGCCGAGGACCATGTCGAAGCGGGCGGCGAGTTCGCCGGAGGTGGAGGCCTTGAGGGGGAGGAAGGGGATGATGAGGGGGGCGGCGGTGTCGCCGAGGCGTTTGATGAGGCCGTCCTTTTCGTTGCCGGGATCGTCCTTGATGAAGCACTGGGTGGTGAGGACGCGCTTGCCCTTCTGGCTGACGGCGACGTGGATGTGGGGGGTGCGGCCGGGGTAGGGACGGGGCTTGATGGTGCGGAAGTAATAGCGGCCCTTGGAGTCGGTGAGGAAGCGGCCGTAGCCTTGGAAGTTGGTGTCGTATCTGTCGCGGCCGTTGCCGGACTTGGAGTGGAGGTAGATGCCGTTGTTGTCGGTCTGCCAGATTTCGACGAGGGTGTTGCGGGCGGGTTGGCCCTTGGCGTCCATGACCACGCCGGTGAGGTGGGTGATTTCGCCGACGCTGGGGGTGAGGGCGTCGTTGAGGATGAGGAGATCGTTGTCGGTGTCGATGGGGAGTTTGTCGGGGTAGAAGGGACCCTCGGTCATGGCGGGGGTGCGGGTGAGGGCTTCGGCGAAGGCACCGGGGGTGGTGAAGAGGGCGGCGGAGCCAGCCATGGCGAGGCGGAGGAAGTGGCGGCGGTGGCAGATGGGACAGGTCATGGTTTCTGGGAGAATCTTGGGTTGAAGCTGGGAGGGTAGAAGGAGTTGCGGGAGAAGGGAATCAAGAAGGAGGGGGCCTTTTGGGCTTGGGTGGAGGAGGGGAGAAAGAGCGGTGGGGCCGCTCCGCTCCCGTCTTCGCTGCGCTACGCCGGGGCAGGCTGCCACCGCAGTCCAAATGGTCGGGGCATCCGGCGTCGCCTGGAAGGCTATGCCGGGACAGGAGTGGGGCGGGATGGGAATCCCGCGAATCCCTGCAGGCTGGAAGCCCGCAAACCTTTTGCAAGCTGGAAGCATGCACCACGTTGGCGTACATGGCGAGGCCGCCCGGCGAATGGATCGCGGCGGGCGGCCTGGCGGTGAGTTGTTTGAGGAAGAAGTGCTACTCGGGCTTCTTGTTGGCTTCCTCGGATTTCTTGACGAGTTCCGCGATTTCGGCCCGGGTGAGGGGCTCTTTGCGGTCGGCGTATTTGGCACGCCATTCCTTGACCTGCGCTTCGGTGACGGGGTCGGCCTTGTTGTCGAAGGAGCCGCGGACGTAGGTCATGACACTGGCGAGCTTCTTGTCATCGAGGGTGGCTTCGAGGGGCAGCATCATCTGGAGGAATTCGGCGCCTTCTTTCTTGATCCCCTTGAGGACGACCTGGGCAAAAATTTCGGGGTCGCCAGTGGCGATCTTGGATCCGGCGAGGGAGGGGGCCATCACCATGGTGGGGCCGACCTTCATGCCCGTGCCGTCCAAGCCGTGGCAGGCCATGCAGTTCATGAAATGGGCCTTGCCGTCGGCCATGGCGGCGGCATCTGGTTCGGCGGAGGCGAGGAGGGCGGAGGCGAGGAAGAGGGTGGTGATCGCTTTCATAGTATTGTCTGGGGCCGCTATTAACGACGGCGGGAGTGTCGATCTTTCGACCCGGTTTTCCAGCGGGAAATTCAGGAAAATTCGGCGGGTAACGGAGAGATCAGAAGCTTTTTGACCGCGAATTTCGCGAATGTTCGCTAATTTGGGAGGGGAGAGGGGGGGGCCGGACCTGAGGGGGAGCCGTTCGCGCTTCGCGCTCGTCTGACAAAAGCGGTGGCTGCTGCGGCGGCGAGGAGGAGGGAGAGGAGTTGGTATCCGGAGAGGCCGAGGAAGGGTTTGGGGGTGGCGCGGAGGAATTCGTGGGCGAAGCGGAAGAGGCCGTAGGCGAAGAGGTAGAGGTGGAAGTGTTGGCCGGGGAGGAGTTTGCGGTGGCGGAGGAGGAGGACGGCCAGAAAGGCGAGGGCGTTGAAGGTGATTTCGTTGGGGACAGCGGGCCAGTTGGCGGTGCCGTCGGGGCCGTGGGTGGAGAAGGGGCCGAGGTCGCAGGCGATGCCCTGGCAGCAGCCGTGGCTGAGGCAGCCGAGGCGGCCGAGGATGAGGCCGGGGGGGACGATGAGGGCGTAGCGGTCGCCGGTGGTTTCGGTGTAGCCGGTGATTTTTTTGGCGAGTTCGACGGTGAGCCATCCGCCGAGGAGGGCGCCGGTGACGGACTTGCCGGTGAGCCAGTGGAGGAGGCAGGTGTCGGGGTCGGTGTGGAGCCAGCCTTCGGAAAGGAGATAGGCGATCTTGGCGCCGAGGAGGGCGCCGGCGATGGCGGCGAAGTAGATGAGGGCGTGGCGGGGATCGGAGCGGGATTGGCGGATCCAGAACCACGCGCCGAAGGCGATGGCCGTCAGCATGGTGAGGGCGTAGATCGGGGAGCCGGATGGGAGGGGGATGGTTATTGGGTTATTGGGTTATTGGTTATTGGGGAAGTCGCAGGTCGAAAGTCGCAGGTCGCAGGAGGGAAGGGAAGAATGTCCAATATCCAAGGAGGGGGGGCGAGGTGGGTGATAGGGCGGAAGACGCCGCTGAGGACGGGGCGGGGTTCG
>JAQCFL010000216.1 GCA_027619375.1 Verrucomicrobiota bacterium
GTATTCGCAGGTTGGAAACCAGCGCTACGTTGGGGGAGTCGGGGTTGGGTGGGGGTAAATGTTCGGGGATTTGGGAGAGTGACTTGCATGGACCGGAGGAGGGGAGCTAGGCTGTCTGCTGTGGATGAAGATGTAGAGAGGGTCCTGATTGATGAGGATGTCATCGGAAAGCGGTTGAATGTGATCGCGGAGGAGATCCTGGAGGAGTTTGGCGGGCAGGAGTTTGTGGCGATTGTGATCCTGAAGGGGGCCTTGGTGTTCACGGCGGATCTATTGCGGCGCATGCCGGTGCCTTTGCAGATCGAGACGCTGAACGTGGCGAGCTACCATGGGGGGACGGAGAGTTCCGGGCAGGTGGATATTTTGGATGGCAAGCTGCCGGACGTGAAAGGGAAGCGGGTGTTGTTGATCGATGACATCCTCGACACGGGACGGACCCTGCACGAGGTGGGGAAGAAGCTGCGGGAGCAGGGGGCGGAGATGGTGCGGAGTTGTGTGCTGTTGTCGAAGGACAAGGAACGGGCGGTGGAGGTGGGGGCGGACTACACGGGCTTTTTGATCGGCGATGAGTTTGTGGTAGGGTATGGGCTGGACTACCGGGGGCGCTACCGCAACCTGCCCTATGTGGGGGTGTTGAAAGACGAATGTATTGGATGAAATCATGAGCAAGTACGTAAGGGAGTTGGATTCGGTGGCGGCGTTGTGCCGGAGCGACGGGCAGTTGAGCCACGCGGTGGTGCAGGGGCTGAATTTGCGGAAGCTGGAGGTGGACTGGCACACGGTGCGGATGGAGGGGGCCGTGTTTTTGGGGTGTCGGTTTCCGGAGGGGGTGGAGGTGTCGGAGTTGGTGGCGAAGGGGGCGCTGGTGTTTCCGGGATTCCGGGAATTGCCGTTCGATCCGTATCGTCCCCGGCTCTATTCACGGGCCGAACTGATGGAGGGGTGGACGCCGGTGGAGGACGGGAGCGTGGACAAGCGGATCTACGATTACTTTTTGGAGGTGGGGCGGGATCGGCCGGGGGTCCTGGAGGCGTTGGCGCAGCGGGTGCATGACCACGCCATCGAGGATGCCATGCACGATTTGCTGGAAGGGAGGACGGACCGGGACGGGAAGAAGAAGGTGGTGGGGGTGATGGGAGGACATGGGACGCCGCGGGCCGATCCGTATTATTGGAAGGTGGCGCGGATCGCGAAGCACCTGACCGCGGAGGGTTACTTCATCGCGACCGGGGGAGGGCCGGGGATCATGGAAGCGGCCAATCTGGGGGCCTATCTGGCGGGAGTGACCGACAAGGAACTGGAGGAGGCGCTGCTCATCCTGAGTCGCGCCCCGGTGTATACGGACCGGGGCTACATGGAATGTGCGCAGGAGGTGCTGGATCTGTTTCGGCACGGGCATGCCGGCCTGGCGGTGCCGACGTGGTTTTATGGGCATGAGCCGAGCAACCTGTTCTCGGTGCACATCGCCAAGTATTTCTCGAACAGCCTGCGGGAGGACGGGCTGCTGACCATTGCGGCACATGGGATCATTTTTGCGCCGGGCAGTGCGGGGACCACGCAGGAGATTTTTCAGGACGCCACGCAGAACCATTACCAGACCTATGGGGTGGTGAGCCCGATGGCGTTTCTGGGCAAGGAGTACTATGGGGAGAAGACCGGGATCTTTGAGTGCCTGACTCGTCAGGCGGCCGGGAAGCCGTATGCGGAGTCGCTGTTGTTGACCAATTCCGGGGAGGAAGTGATCGCCTTTTTGAAGGAGCATCCGCCGAAGGGCTGCTAAAGGGGTTTGATCCACTCGCCGAGGGCCTTGCGGTCTTCGTTGGAGAGGTTCAGGGCGGGCCTGGCGGGTCGATGAGGCGGGGGCGAGTCCGTCGGCGGGGCGGGCCTGGGCGAGGGTGAGGTATGGGGGTCTGGGAAAAGGCCCGAATGGTGGAGCGAGGCAAGGAGATCCGGGGGGAGAAGCATCTACATTCCTGTCGAAATGGGGGTGAGCGTAGCTCGGGGTTGGGGCTGGGTTGGTCGGGTCTGGCTGGGTATAGCGGAGCCGAAGGCTCCTCTGCGACCCGCCGTCGCTAGGAGCTATGGCGTGGCAGGCAGGAATGTCGCCGCTCCGGGGGATTTGCCGCTCCGGGGGAATCGCGACTCCGGGGCTTGATAATCAAGGGGGTGGGGGGATGTGAAAAAGATTTATTGAATTGTTGGGGATTCCTGTTTTCCTCCCGGCCTCCCCGCATAAAGGGCAGGACGGCAATTCCGCTGGCCTGAAGCGTGCGCAAGCAATATGAGTGAAACAACGATCAACCTGAAAGACTTCCAACTCCACGAAAAGGACACCGGAAGTGCCGATTACCAAGTTGCCCTGCTGACGCAGAGTATCGTCCATTTGACCGACCACCTGAACATTCACAAGAAGGACTTCGCGTCCCGGCGTGGACTGCTCAAGCAGGTTGCCCGCCGCCGGAAGCTCCTTGATTTCCTGAAACGCGACTCGGAAGAGCGCTATCAGAAGACGATCAAGGCTCTAGGCCTGCGACGGTAAGAGGGAAAACGGTCCCGGGGCGACCCGCGACCGTTTTTTGCTTCTCTCAAGAACCACCGCCGTTTCGTCCATACTTTTGTCTCTCTCGTTCGGACGGACGGCACACAGCAAACCACGGGGTGCTCTCTCTCAAAAATGGGGGGGGAGTCCCGAACGAACGTAAAAGAAGAAACAAAAGATGAGCATACACAAAGTAACGAGCCAGGTTGGCTCGAACCCCATTACCATTGAAACTGGTAAGTTGGCTAGATTGGCAGACGGCGCGGTAGTCGTGACCTGTGGCGAGACCACGGTTCTCGTGACCGCAGTTTCGGCAACCAAGACCCGGGACGGCCAGACATGGTTCCCCCTCTCGGTGGAATACAAGGAGCGTGCCTCGGCGGCAGGAACGTTCCCCGGCGGCTACTTCAAGCGTGAAGGACGCCCGACCGAAAAGGAGATTCTCACCTGCCGGATGACGGACCGCCCCCTGCGGCCGTTGTTCCCGAAAGGTTACCTTTATGAGACGCAGATCATCGCCTTGATGTTGAGCGCGGATGCGGTCAACGATGCGGACATTTTGTCCATGAATGGCGCTTCGGCGGCCCTGGCGGTGTCCGACATTCCGTTTGCGGGACCGATCGGCGCAGTGCGGGTGGGCCGGATTGAAGGCGAGTTTGTCATCAACCCGACCTTTGAGCAACGCGAGGAAAGCGATCTTGATCTGGTTTACGTCGGCAACAAGACCGACGTGATCATGGTGGAGGGTGCCGGCGACGAGGTTCCCGAAGAGGAATTCGTGAAGGCCCTTGAGCACGCCCAGGTGGCGGTGACCAAGCTGGTCGAGGCACAGGAGGAGTTGGTCAGGCTGGCCGGCAAGGAGAAGCGTGAATACACCGTGACGGTGGCCAAGGACGACTTGCTTGCGATTGGTTACGAGATCGCGGGTGACCGGATCGAGGACGCCATTTACGCCGCCAGCAAGGTGGAGCGCGCCAAGAAGGTCGGGGCCCTGCGTGATGAGGTGGAAGCCGCCATCAAGGAGCGTAATCCCGCGACGACGGATTTCGAGATCGAGCAGGTCTTCGAGTATATCCAGAAGAAGGCCTTCCGCCTGAGCATCATGGAGAAAGGGATTCGTGCCGACGGCCGGACTCCGGCGGAAATGCGGCCGCTCATTGGTGAGGTGGGAATCCTCCCCCGGGTGCATGGTTCGGCCTTGTTTGCCCGTGGCGAGACCCAAGCCGTGGGAACGACGACGCTGGCTCCGGCCGACGAGCGCCAGTATTTCGACAACTACGCCGGTGGTGAGGACAGCAAGCGCTTCCTTCTCCACTACAACTTCCCGCCGTTCTCGGTCGGTGAGGCAGGCCGCTTCGGTGGTTTGAACCGCCGCGAGATTGGTCACGGTGCCCTGGCCGAGCGTTCCATCGCTCCGGTCATTCCCGCCGAGGCTGACTTCCCGTATGCAATGCGGGTGACCTCCGAGGTGTTGGAGTCGAACGGTTCGAGTTCGATGGCCACGGTCTGTTCCGGGACGATGAGTCTCCTGCATGCCGGTGTGCCGCTGATCCGCCCGGTGGGTGGCATCGCGGTGGGTCTCGTCACTGAGACCAACGAGGACGGCTCGATCAAGGATTACAAGACGCTGCTCGACATCATCGGGAGCGAGGACTTCTACGGCGACATGGACTTCAAACTCTGTGGCACGAGCGAAGGGGTCACCGGCTTCCAGCTGGACCTCAAGCTTCCCGGTCTGCCGCTCAAGATTCTTGCCGAGGCGGTGTTTATCGCCAAGGAAGCCCGCACCACGGTGCTTGAGGTGATGGCGGCCGCGATCAGCGAGCCGGGTGTGATGAGCGAGCACGCGCCGCGCATCGAGACCGTGAAGATCAACCCGGACCGCATCGGCGAGTTGATCGGGCCAGGCGGCAAGAACATCAAGGGCATCCAGGCGGAGTCCGGAGCGGACCTCAACATTGAGGACGACGGCACCGTGCACATCTACGCATCGAAGCGGGAGTCGCTGGAGCGGGCCAAGGAGATGATCGAGCAGATGTTTGCGGAGATCGAGGTCGGCAAGGTTTACACCGGCAAGATCGTGAACACGATGGCCTTTGGCGCCTTCATGGAAGTGCTGCCCGGCAAGGACGGTCTCATCCACATCTCCGAGCTCGCCAACCGGCGGGTGGACAACACGGAAGATGTCGTGAAGATCGGTGATGTTGTTTCGGCCGAGTGCATCGGTGTGGATGAAAAAGGCCGCGTCAAGATGAGCATCAAGGCGATGAGCAAGGGCGAACCCGGTGCCGACAGCGACCGTGGCGATGAGCGTGGCGATGAACGTCGCGATGACCGTCGTGGTGGTGGTGGTGGTGGTGGTGGTCGTCGCAGTGGCGGCCGGGTACCCCGTGGTGAGAGCAACCGTGGTGGGGACAACCCGCCGGCGGGAGAGAAGAGCTACTCGCTGACCGACTAAGTTCGCGAAGAACGACTATTTCAAAGCGTCCTGGGACTTGGTTCCAGGGCGCTTTTTTGTGGGGTGCGCCAGGGAGGACGGCCCGACCCGGGAGATCGGGTCCGCACCCTCCGTCCCGGATCATCATCTGCGACAGTCGTCACCGTTCCCCGGGGATCGGTATAAATGACGACCTGTCCGGCCGCATCGCAGGTGTTGAAGCGGTTGATTTAGGAATCTCAGCAGCATTCGCCAGGTTTCCGGACGGTATTGCCGGTGAGTTTGGCAAGAGCGCGATCGAAAGACACCACCGTCCGACCATCCCGCCCGGATGCCGCCGCCAAATAACAGTCCACAAAATCCAATTTTCCCGAGCCGAACAGATGGAGCGCCTGGAGCAACCACTCCTGTTCCTCGGAATGGAACCCGGGGGAAGAGATCAGATGCGACAGGACATCCGCGACCTTGAGTCGGGAATGCTCGTAGAACCCGGTCAGCACGAACAGCGCTTCAGCGAGGACCATCGGCAGGACAGCGAGCTTTACCTGCCCGGCATCGGCCGCAGACATGAGTTTGGCGACTTCCGCAGCTTGATCGGCGGGCTCGCCGGTGATGAATCGCAGCAGGGCGTGGGTGTCCAACAGCAACGGCTTCATTCCAACCCCTTCCGCGCCGCTCCGGCAATCCACGCCGCACGGGACTTCTCGCGTTCATCGGCAAAGGACACTCCCGATTTTTCAGAGGGCGGCTTGAGACTGCCGAATACCTCCATCGCCTCAGGTTGCAGCCGGATCACGACCGAATCGCCCTGGATTTCGTAAACAATCCGGTCGCCCGCCTCTAAACCCAAGGCCCGGCGAACGGAGGCCGGCACCGTCGTCTGGCCCTTGCTGGTAATTGTGGAATGCGTCATGCTGGATTCCTTACTTTTTGTATAGTAACCGTTCTTTTGCATTTGGCAAGGCGAATAGCCAGAAGCAAGGGATGCAGGGGCTTACCGCTCCTCCAAGGTCTCCTCAGAACGCTTCCGGGCCTTGTCGACGATGACGATATTTTCCCGGCGGTCCGCGCAGGGCATGACGTGGTAAATCGCGTTGCGATACCCGATGCCTCTCCTTCGATTCGTGTTCCGCCTTGGAACCTGATGATTGGATTTTATTTGGAAATTGTCGGTTGGAAATTCAGCCCTGCATCCAAGCCAACTCGGCAGCTTGTCAAATCACGATCCATGCCGAACACTGTTGGGGTGGTGCCGCCGACGCGTCGCAGAGGCGCCGCTACGCGGGAGGGGGAGGCTGGCGACCGGGACGGTCACGCCACTGTGGCGGGCTACTCGGGGGAGAGTGGAGCTGGTTTGGGTGGGGGTGGGGCAGGCTTGGGAACGATGGTGATGGCGAACTCGTCGATCATCCAGCTGGTGGCGGTTTGGCGGGCGATCTCCGTGAGGAAATCGTTGAGGGTGACGTTCTCGGCCTGCCAGGGG
>JAQCFL010000217.1 GCA_027619375.1 Verrucomicrobiota bacterium
CGGCCCCACCGACGATCGCTTCCATCCCCCGAACGGCTGCCGTCGCACGATCGCCCCCGTCGTCGCCCGGTTCACATACGCATTCCCCACCTCCACCTTCTCGCGCCACAACGCCACCTCCCGCGCATCCAGGCTGTGCAGCCCCCCCGTCAACCCGTAGGCACTTTCATTCTGCAGCCGCAAGGCCTCCTCAAAATCCGCCGCCCGCATCACCCCCAGGACCGGACCAAAACACTCCGTCCCGCGGAACCAACCGTCCGACCGCACCCCCAGCTTGATCCCCGGCGACCATAACCGCGGATTCTCCGCATCCTGCCGCGGCTCCAACAACCACTCCTCCCCCTCCTCCAAACTCCCCAGCCCCCGCGCCAGCGTCTCCCCCGGCTCATGAATCAAGGGCGGCACAAAGGTCGAACGCTTCCACGCCGAACCGACCACCAAACTCGCCGCCGCATCCCGCAACTGCCGCCGAAAGGCCGGATCATCATAGACCTCCGCCTCCACGATCGCCAGCGAGGCCGCCGAACACTTCTGCCCCGCATGCCCGAAGGCGCTGCGCACCAAATCCTTCACCGCCTGGTCAATGTCCGCCGCCGCCGTGATCACCAACGCATTCTTCCCACTGGTCTCCGCCAGCAACCGCATCGCCGGATTCCATCCCAAAAACAAGGCCGCCGTTTCATACGCTCCCGTCAAAATCACCGCCCCCACCCGCGGATCGGTCAGCAGCTTCCTGCCCACCTCGTTTTCCGGCACCGCCACGAACTGCAACAACGTCTTCGGCACCCCCGCATCCCACAACACCTCCGCCATCCTCCACACCGCCCACACCGCCTCCGGCGACGGCTTCAGAATCACCGCATTGCCCGCCATCAACGCCGCCAGCACCCCCCCGCAGGCGATCGCCATCGGAAAATTCCACGGCGGCACCACCACCACCACCCCCAGCGGCGAGGCCTCCACCCCGTCGCCCAATCCCTCCCAACCAAAACTGTCCGCGTAGTAGTTCGCAAAATCAATCGCCTCACTCATCTCCGCATCGGCCTCCGCCGCAGTCTTCCCCCCATCCCGCACCATCGCCGCGATCAACGACCCCCGCTCCCGCCCCAGCGCACAGCCCACCAACTTCAACAGCCTCCGACGCTCCTCCACCGTCGCCTCCCATCCCAGGCACGCCAGATCCGCCGCCGCCAGGGCTTCCTCCACCTGCTTCGCATCCGCCAAAACCACCGCGTCCCCCTTCCATCCGGGCACGCTCGGATCAAACCCCGCCACTTTCTCCCCACCCCGCCGCTCCCGCCCCGCGATCTGCAAAGGAATCGTCCCCGCCGTCCGCACCTCCTCCTTCAACAACTCCCGCCAAATCCACCCCCGGTTCTCCTCCCGCGTCCAATCGGTGTCCGCCACGTTTTCAAAGCCACCGCCAAAATCCGGCACCGGATACTCAACGTCGCGGTTCTGTTCCCGCGCCGGACGCGAGGATACCGCCTCCCGCTCCGCACACGCCGCCACAAACCGATCCCGCTGCTCCTGCCACCTCTCATCCCCCGGCATCATCGCAAACAAACTGCGCAAAAAATTCTGCGGCGCGGTGTTCTCATTCAGCCGCCGCATCAGATACGCGATCGCCGAACTGAAATCCTCGGCCTTCACCACCGGCGCGTAATACAACATCCCCCCCGCCAATCCCTCCACCACCCGCGCCTGATAGCTGGCCATCCCCTCCAACATCTCCAACTCCACCCGCTCCTCCACCCCCTCCCGGGCCCGCAACAAAAGCCCGTAGGCCACGTCGAACAAATTGTGACTCCCCAACCCCAAACGCACCACCGCCGCATTCTCCGGACGACACCCATAGTGCAGCATCCGCTTGAAATTCGCATCCACCTCCGCCTTCGTCCCATACGGAGCCTGCTCCCAGCCATGCACCGAGGCATCCACCTGCTCCATCGCCAGATTCGCCCCCTTCACCAGGCGCACCTTGATCCCCGCTCCCCCCTCCGCCACCCGCTGCCGCGCCCAATCCGTCAGATCACGCAGCAGGACAAAGGAATCCGGCAAATACGCCTGCAACACGATCCCCGCCTCCAACCCCCGAAATTCCTCCTCCTCCAACACTTCCCGAAACACATCCAGCGTCAAATGCAGATCGCGATACTCCTCCATGTCCAGATTCACGAACTTCGCCCGGCCCTCCGCATCCCCATGCGCCATCGCCGCCCGATACAACTTCCGCAACGGCCCCTTCAACTCCTCCAGCGTCTCCTCATAGGCCAAGACGTTGATCTGGCTGAAGATCGAACTGATCTTCACCGACAAGCACTCACAATCCGCCCCCTCCAACTGCCGGATATTCTCCTCCAATCGCCGCCCCGCCTCCTCCTCGCCGAGAATCGCCTCCCCCAGCATGTTCAGATTCAACCGCGCTCCCTTTCCGCGCCTTTTCTCGATCCGCTTCCGCAACAACTCCGGCTCCCCCGGCAGGATCACCGCCCGGGTCTCCCGCCGCATCATCCCCGTCACCGCCGGCATCACCACCCCCGGCAGCACCGGTCCCACCTCCGCCGCCATCCGCAACCCGGCCCGCTCATGCCAGGGCAGCGACGAGGGAATGCCGTGGCTGCTCACCACATACGCCAACTGCCCCGCCGACCGCTCCACCCGCCGCGGACGAAAGACCTGATCCACCAAGGCCATCGTGAAGGCCTTGCTCGCCGAATCATCCAACATCCGATGCAGCTTCCATCCCTCATATCGTTCCACCAGCGTCTGCCCCTTCTTCGCCCCATGCAAGATCTCCTCCGCCAGGACCACCGCCTCTTCCACCAGTTGATCATCATCCCACGCCTCCACCCGCGCTCGTTTCAACCGTGCTTCCATTGATGGACGGCAGGCTAGTGGGCCAAACACCCTTTGACCACCCCACTCTCGCTCCCTTTGCTTATTTTTGAACCGGAACCGGCCATTCCCACCACTCTTCATCCCACCCCAAAAATTCCGACCTAAACTCTTCCGCCTCGCCCAATTCCTGCTTAGCCTGCCACCCCATGCAGGACCCGATTCAACCGCCCTTCACCAACGAACGCGTCCAACTGCTCCGCACCGTCCAGCAGCATCACGTCCAGCTCAGCGGCATGGCCGACCAAAAGGCAAGCATCCTCGTCGCCGCCTCCCTCGTCGTCCTCACCATCATCTTCGGCCGTTCCGATACCGAACCATTCTCTCCCACCCTCCTCGTCCTCGCCACCTTCACCCTCGGCTCCGCCTTTTTCGCCGCGCTCGCCGTCCTCCCCCGCTGCCACCCCGAGTCCGGCCGCGCCCACAAGTTCAACATCCTCTTCTTCGGCTCCTATTCCCAACTCTCCGAACGCGAGTTCACCTCCACCATGATGGAACTGCTCGGCAACGACCGCGCCGCCATCGAGGCCATGATCCACGACATCTACCAACTCGGCACCGTCCTCTACCTCAAAAAATACCGCTACCTCATTTGGAGCTACCGACTCTTCCTCGTCGGCCTCGCCTGCACCGCCTTCACCTGGCTCGCCGAACTCCTCGCGAGGTAAAAGCGTGGCGGCGGTTTCCAACCGCCCAGCCGATCCCTGTCGCAACGCGACAGTACACCTCCCCAAGCAGTGGCGTGACCGTCCCGGTCGCAAGCCCCGTCGCGGCCAACGGTTTCCAGCCAACAGTGTTCGGCATGGTGAATGCTGAACTGGCAATGGCCCTCAATGAAAGCGAGGCCATTTCTCGCCGAGGCTGCTAAAAATTTCCAACCGACAATTTCCAAATAAATTTCAAATCCAAGACCAAACCTCAACTGCTGAAGCTCGTTGCCACATCCGGAATCGCGAAGGACAAGCCCGAGAGCCCGGGTTGATGCCTCTCCTTCGAGTCGTTTTCCGACTTGGAACCTGATGACTGGAATTTATTTGGAAATTGGACAGTGGAAATTCAGCTCTGCATCCAAGCCAACTCGGCAGCTTGTCAAAGCACGAGCCATGCCGAACACTGTTGGTTTCCACCTGTCCCGGCGTAGTCCCGCCCATGCAGGACGAAGACGGAGCCGCCCAGCCGCCCCCCCTTCGCCAAACGCTCATCCCGCCACCGCAGCCCTCCAACTCAGCACCCGCACCCACCGCCGCCGCCGCCACCGCAGCATCCCCCTTCCGACTTGAAATCATCCGCCCCCGGCACCCGACCCAACTCCAGGGTCATCCCCACATACTTGCCGATCGCCGACTGCACACTGTGCAAACTGTTCTGCGCATCCAAAAACGCCTTCGCCACCGGATTGGCCATCAACGCCTCGCGGGCCGATTCAAACGCCGCAATCTCCGCATCACTCAGCTCCAACCCGGCCCCCTGCTTCTGGTTCAACTCCTCCCCCTTCTCATGCACACTCTGATACTGCATCCGCGCCCCATCGTCGTCCAAGAACGTCTCCACGCTCTTCAAAAGATCCTGGTATTCGGAATCAGAGGCGATCGCCTCGCACAGCTCTTTGGTGCGGGTCATGACTGCGGAATCATCAGCAAGAATGCTCATGGGCCTGAGATACGCACGATTCGCCCCGGGTCAACCCCGTTCCCCACCAAATCGGAGAACAATTTCCTGTCCGAGGACCGCTGAACCTGACGTAACCTCTCCTCCAGCCCATGAAATCACGCCCCCTCATCCTCGGATCCGCCTGGGCCCTCAGCCTCGCCGCCGCCTACATGATCGGCCACAACGGAGACCGTCCCGCCTCCTCCCCCACCCAGGCCTCCTCCCCGTCCGCCTCGGCCAAATCTCCCCGCTCCTCCTCCGGCAACGCCGCCGACACCGACCGCCGCGCCTCCAGCGCCAACCCCGGACTGCGCCTCGTCGCCCAACTCCCCCCCAAAGAAGCGGTCACCGCCCTCGCCCTCCTCTCCGATCCCGTCGCCCGGGCCCAGGGATTTCTCGCCCTCGTCGATTCCCTCAGCCCCGAGGAATTCAAAGACGTCGTCGCCGAGTTCCGCGCCCTCGGCATCACCGACGAACGCTTCTCCGAATACGGCATCCTCCTCCACGCCTGGGGACAGGTCGATCCCCAGGGCGCCCTCGCCTACGCCATCGAAAACACCCACGGCAACTTCGCCCGCCAAACGGTCCTCGCCAGTTGGGCCGGCTACGATCCCGACGCCGCCATCGCTTTCGCCGAGGGCAACTTCACCGGCGAAGGAGCCAACCCGCTGCTGGTGGGCGTCATCCGTGGATTGGCACGTGAAGACCTGAATCGCGCCACCGACCTCATGCAGGGCCTCCCCCGCAGCCGGGAACGCGGCGAGGCCCTCGAATCCCTCCTCCCCATCCTCCTCGCCCAAGGCGTCGATCAGGCCCTCACTTGGAGCCAGGGCATCACTGATGAAGGCCTCCGCGGTGCATCCCAGGCCAACATCGCCCGCCACCTCGCCGAAGCGGATCCCGTCAAAGGCGCCGAACTCATCATGTCCCTCCCCGATCAGGATTCCAAATTCCGCGCCCTCGACGACATCACCCAGTCCTGGGCCAAGCAGGACCTCTCCGCCGCCATGGCCTTCGCCGAAGGCCTCGAACCCTCCCTCCGTGGTGAAGGAGCCGAGGGCATCGTCGCCCAACTCGCCTCCACCGATCCCCTTCAGGCCTCTCAATGGCTCCAGTCCGTCGCCGGCGAAGGCGTCAACCTCGACGCCGCCATCGGACGCTTCATCTGGGAAGCCAACTCCACCCAACCCGCCCTCGCCGCCAACTGGATCGGCCAAATGACCGACCAACGCGACGCCGAACGCAACTACCACCGCTTCCTCGGCCGCTGGATCGAAACCGACGCCGCCGCCGCCCGCGCCTGGATGGCCGACACCCAACTCCCCGAAAGCATCCAGCGCCGCTTCGCCGAGAAACAATAAGTGGCGTGACCGTCCCGGTCGCCGGCCAATAGATCCCACCCCCCTGCCCAGGCATAGCCCCCGCCTTTCAACCACCTCACTTCCAACCGACCATAGACATTCCCACGCAACCTGCTACACCCCACCGACTCATGCGCACCCTCCTACCCCTCACCCTCCTCCTCACCCTCGGCATCTCTTTCTCCTCCGCCCAGGACGACAAAAAAGCCGACCCCAAAAAGAAGGAGGAGGAAAAGGCCGCCAAGGACGACAAGGAACAGATCGTCGTCAAGGAACGCTCCGTCACCATCGCCGGCAAGGTCATCAACTACACCGTCACCGCCGCCAAGCTGCAGCTCAAGAACGCCAAGGGCGACACCCGGGCCGACATGTTCCACATCAGTTACATCCGCACCGGCGTCGACAAGCCCAAGGACCGCCCCGTCGTCTTCGCCTTCAATGGCGGCCCCGGCTCCTCCTCCGTCTGGCTCCACCTCGGTGCCCTCGGCCCCCGCCTCGTCCCCACCTCCCCCGACGGCACCCAGCCCCTCACCCCTCCCCA
>JAQCFL010000218.1 GCA_027619375.1 Verrucomicrobiota bacterium
CCTCCCCCGGCAGCTTCATCTCCGCAAACAATAGAAGCCTCCCCGCCTCCCGATCCACCACCAGAACTCGCCAGAAATCCAACGCATCTCCAGTACACAGCTCCTCCGGATTCCTTCTCCCCCGCCGCAAACCCGTCCCGCCTGCCAATCGATCCACCCACCCCCGCAAACTCCACGCCCAGTCAAAATAATACCACCCTGCCCGCCCTCCCAACCCCCAAATCCGCCGGACGCACTCTTCGTTCGAGTCCACAATGTCAAACCGGCGCTCGTCCCGCAGCACCCCGAACTCCGGCGGCTTGATCTGCCCTAACAGCTTCGAGTCCAACCGCCCCGAGGCCAGCGCATCAAACCAGGTCGAAGGCACCCGGTTCTGCGCGATCTTCGTCAAGGCCCGGTCGATCGCCTCCTCATAGCTCAACAAGTCCTGCGGCACCAACCCACGGATCCGTTCCTCCCCGCAAACCACCTCGTGTTTCATGCTGTCCACCAGCGCCTGCGCCAGCGGAAAGCTCGTCGAAGTCACCAAAAACAACCAATAGGACGACAACCGTGGCGTCATCACCGGCACCGTCAAAATCAACCGCCGCAACCCCCGCCGCTTCCCATAGCGTAACAGCATCTCCCGATAGGTCAGCACCTCCGGACCTCCGATCTCAAAACTCCCGCCCATCGCTGCCGGCAGGTCCAGCACGCCCAGCAGATAGGCGGTCACGTTCCGAATCGCAATCGGCTGACACCGCGTCTTCAACCAGCGCGGCGCCACCATCACCGGCAACTTCTCCACCAGATCCCGGATGATCTCAAACGACGCGGATCCGGAGCCCACGATGATCGGGGCCCGCAAGGTGGTCACCGCAATCCCTCCCGCTCCCAACACCCGCTCCACCTCCAGGCGCGACCGCAAATGCGGTGACAGCGACGCGTCCCCGCCTTCCGGCACGATTCCGCTGAGGTAGATGATCTGCCGCACCCGCGTCCGCTCCATTGCCTCCCGGAAATTCCCCGCGGACTCCCTATCCAGCTCCTGAAACCGCTCGGTCCCCGCCCCCATCGAGTGCACCAGATAATAGGCCGCCTCCACATCCTCCGGCAGCCCTCCCAGCGATGCACAATCCAACAAATCCCCCTCCACCACCATCACCTTTCCCCCCGCAAAGTCACCGCTTGGAAACCGTCGGCGATCCCGCACCAGACAAACCACCTCATGACCCGCCTCCAACAACTCGGGAAGCAAACGAAGACCAACATAGCCGTTGGCTCCTGTCAGAAGCACTTTCAAGACCTCCACCCTTCACCCGCCTTCCCAATCCGCAAGCTCCCATCACCGCCAATTCCCGGTAGACAAAACGCGCCCCCCGCACAGGGTGCCCCATGCAGCACAACATTCTCCTGGTCGGCGGCAACTCCGGCATTGGCCTCGCCCTTGCCAAATCCCTCTCCACGAACGGCGATCGGCTCCTCGCCCTCAGTCGCAGCACCGATCAACTCACCGCCCTTGGCATCGAAACCCTCCCCTTCGACGCCACCGACTCCGCGCCACTCCCTCCCCTCCCGGAAACCATCGACGGCCTCGTCTACTGCCCCGGCACCATCAATCTGAAGCCCTTCCATCGCCTCAGCGAAGCCGACTTCCTCCACGACCTCCAGGTCAACCTCCTCGGGGCCATCCGCATCCTCCAAGCCGCCCTGCCCGCTCTCAAGAAATCCGACTCCGCCTCCGTGGTCCTCTTCAGCACCGTCGCGGTCTCCACCGGCATGCCCTTCCACGCCAGCATCGCCGCCGCCAAAGGCGCGGTCGAGGGACTCACCCGCTCCCTCGCTGCGGAATGGGCGCCCAAAATTCGCGTCAACGCCATCGCCCCCTCCCTCACCGACACCCGCCTGGCTTCCGCCCTCCTGGCCGACGACACCCGCCGCGCCGCAGCCGCGAATCGCCATCCTCTCAAAGCCATCGGCAATCCCGCCAATGTCGCCGCCCTCGCCACCTTCCTCCTCTCCCCATCTGCACAATTCATCACCGGCCAAGTCCACCGCCCCGACGGCGGCCTCTCCTCCGTCCACTTGTTCTAGCTCCCGCCCATCGCGGCGTGTCTCCGGAGCAGGCGCCAGACCTCCTGCACCGTCTCCCCGCGCGTCACCATCGAGGTGTGCGTGGCTCCCTCGATGATCTCCTCCGAACGCACTCCGTCCAGGTGCGCACTCGTGTAGGGCACAATCCCGTCGGAGCTTTCCAACAACGGATCCGCCACATCCTTCCGCGCGATGATGGAATGCACCTGCACCCCCTGGCGCACCGGCAACGTCAACGTCGCGGGAAGCAGCGGATTGTCCGGTCGCAACGAATTCACGCTGTTCGGCGGACGCTTCACCATGTTCTGGGCCACGTCGGTCAGGGCATCCACCACCACCAACTCACCCAGCACGGAGTCCATCAAGTCAAAGGGAAAGCGAATGAGCCACGCTCCAATCTGCCCGATGGGGTTCGCCGCAAAGTCACTACCCCGATGAGGCGCCGCCATGAAGATGGCCCGGGTGATGTCGGGGTTCGCCTCGAAATGCAACCGCTGCCGGAGTTGCGCGGCCTCCGCCGCCGACAACTCCAACTCTTCCAACGGACGCTTCAGAAAAAGCTGCTCCAGCTGGTCCCCCGAGTCGCGAATCTGCAGGTCCGATAATATCCCTCCCATGCTGTGACCGAGTATCACCATGTCCCTCATCTTCGCATGGTTGCGCTTCGGATCGTAGGTGTCCCGATACTTCACCAACGCCTGACGCAATTCACCGGAGCTGTTCTCGATGGGCGTCCCCGAGGGATAGTTGAAAAACACCATCTGATAGCGCTCCCGCACCACCGGGTCGGCGCGGAGGATGTTGACAAACGGCATCCAGTCCTCCGCCGTGGACAACAGCCCATGCACGATGACCAGGGGGATCTTGTTCTCCCGAAACGGCTCGATCGTGAACAGCCCGGTGCGATTCCGGAACTTCTCCGGCCGCAGGGTCGCCAGGATCTTCTGCCCCTCCTTCTTGCGGTCATAGTAGTGAAAGGCCAGTGCCGCGGTGAAGTCACCCGCCAAGGTCACCTCCCGCCCATCGATCACCGTCCGCCCCTTCAGCATCAGATCCTGCAGCCCAAGCGTGGCCCGCGATCCGGAAAAACGCACCGAGGCATTGAGCGCCAGGGAATGCCCGGATCCCGGCATGTGCGGCTCCGTCTTCAACCGCTCCAGAGTCCGCGGCCGGTGACCGATCATCGGCGCACCAAACCCCTCCACCCGGATCGGAGCAAGATCCACCCCTTTAAACTGCACCCACGCGGTCGGCACAATCAACTTGAAGTCCCGCGGATCAACGAACTCGGCACCAGTCGCCGAACCCAATTCGTAAGTGCGCAGCACTCCGGGTGCCGTCGCCGTGCGCTCCGCCCGTGCATGCATCACCCGCGCCACCTGCACCGCACACTTGTTGTAAAGAATCCGCCCGGCACTCAACTCCCCCCGCTCCGCCGCCTCCCGTGCCGACCGCTCCGTCAGGCTCATCGCATCCAGATACCGACCCAGGGCATGTTGCGGTTGATCCCCGACCAGGCGATCCCCCTGGTCCGCACACAACTCCGCCAGCGCCAGGCCCCGCGCGCCATTGGGCTCCGCCCTGTAACGCCCGGCCAGCACAGCCATCGCCTCCTCCGGACGCCTTCGGTAAACCCCTCCCAAACCCTCCGCCTGCAAGGTGGCCTCCGCATCTGCGGAGACGCTGGTCGAGTCACCCAGAATACGTTCCAACTGATTCGGCGCCACCGGCCGGTCCAGAAGGCGGACGCTCGGGCCGGAACAGCCCGCCAGGACAAGGGCCGCCGCTCCGGAAAGGATGTGGGAACAGGACCGCTGGAGGGACTTCATTCGTGGAGGGGGTGGGTGGTCTTGCCGGACCCTTCCGGCCTCGACAGATAGAGGGTGCCGCACCGGTCCACACAAGCGCATTTTTCCCCCGTCGCCCGACCTCCAGGATTCCGCCGCCTCTTCTCAAACCCCGCACTCAAACTCAAACCACTCCGGCCCCATCTCCTTCATCGGTTCCTTCAGCTTCTCCAACTCAGCGGCCGCCCCGTGAAACTCCAGCCGCAGCAATTCCGAAATCTCCAACGCCTTCCCCAACAAATCCCCCACATTCTCCAGGTGCGCCAACACCCCCTCCGCCCCCTCATACGCCTCCCGGCAGTGCACCACCTCGCCCTCCCTGATCGAGAAATCATAATACAAACACTTCTCCTCCTTCGCCGTCCGCTCCACAAACTGCGGCAGCAACGCCTTGAACTCCTCCAACTTCCCCGCCTGCACCTTGAAATACGGATGGATACTCACAACGGACGCCCCTGCAATACTCATAGTCCCCAATCCCTACCCGCATCCCCCCGCCCTCACCAGCACATTTCTCACTCCTACACCTCAATCCCCTCCACCAACACCAAATGCCGCAGCGCCTCCTCCATCGCCCGCCGCGCCTGCGCCGTGGTCCGATGCAAAAAGGCATGCAGCAACGCATCCTCCACATTCCGATCCTCACACTCCTGACTGTATTTCTCAAAGGCCGACAAACTCTGCAGCAGACTCGCCATGTGCCGCGGACATTCACACTCCACCGTCGTACTCACCCGCGAAATCCGCTCCAGCTGATCCAGTTCATACAACCGCTCCGGAATCGCCCCCGCCACCCGCAACGGCTCCCCCACCCGGAAATCTCGCAGCGCATTCAACTGCACCAGGCACTCCCGCCGCAACTGATTGTTCTCCACCGGCCCCTGCAGCAACATCAGCCCCTCGATCGCCTTCGCCAGCGCACTCGCCGTCTTCGAGGAAGTGAACCGATACACCAGCAACGCCCGCCCCGCCTTGCAACGCTTCACCACCTCCCGCACCATCACGATCGTTTCCGGAAAAAGTGTCTCCGCACTGATCACCACCAGATCCGTCTCCGGCAACTTTTTCTGCGTCGCGGCCTTCTCCACATCCTCCACCGTTCCCACCACCTCCACTTCCAGGATCACCTGACCCCGCAGCAACCCCTCCAGACCTGGCCCCACCACTAACAAGCGACTCGGCGCCACACTCCCTTTCCCCGACTTTGTCTTCGCCACCATCGGCACCGCCTCCCCAACCCGCTTGCGCAAGGCAACGAGATCCAGCCCCGCAATGGTGCTGATCGAATCCCCGCAATCCGTCAGCCGCTTCAACAAGGTCAGCCGCTCCACGTCCTCACTGCTGTAAAGCCGCCGATTCGACTCCGTCCGCTCCGGCTCAACCACCGCATAGCGGCGCTCCCACATCCGGATGTTCGGCGCACTCAGCCCCGTCCGGCTCACCACCGCCCCGATCCCATACAACGCCGTCTCCTTCTCCACCCCACTCATCGCCAACATCCTACCACAGCCTCCCAATATGTAAACAAACAATGAACAGAAGTTCATTTTTGGCCTCTTGTTCCACTTATGTTCCTATTTAACTTCCCGTTTTGCCCCCATCGGCCAGCATTTGGCCAACAAAACCCGAACACGCTCCCTCCCGGAACAAACCAACCACAACCAACCAAACCACCGCCATGCCCCTACCCAAAGCAGACAGCCTCGGACTCTACCTCCGGGAAATCGGCCAAACCGACCTACTCACCCACGAGGAGGAAACCAAACTCGCCGCCCGCGTCCTCAAGGGCGACGAGAAGGCCCGCGCCCACATGATCAAGGCCAACCTCCGCCTCGTCGTGAAGATCGCCCAGGACTACGCCGCCTACGGCCTCTCCCTCCAGGACCTCATCTCCGAGGGCAACATCGGCCTCATGAAAGCCGTCAAACGCTTCGACCCCAAAAAGGGCGCCAAGCTCAGCACCTACGCCTCTTGGTGGATCAAGCAATCCATCAAGCGCGCCCTCGCCAATCAGGGCAAGACCATCCGCCTCCCCATCCACCTCATCGACAAACTCGGCCGCGTCCGCCGCATCTCCAGCCTCCTCACCGAGGCCCTCGGCCGCGAACCAAGCGATGAGGAACTCGCCGAGGAGTTGGGCATCCCCCTCAAGAAACTCACCCTCCTCCGCCGCGTCTCCATGCGCCCCACCAGCCTCGACGCCCCCATCCACGAAGGCGAGACGCTCAACTACAGCGAGATCATCGAGGACGAACGCGCCGCCGATCCCCACGATGCCCTTTCCAACAAGGACCTCCACGGCGAACTCGACGGCCTCCTCGAACTCCTCGACGAACGCGAGCAGGGCATCATCGACGCCCGCTTCGGACTCAGCGGCAAGACTCCCCTCACCCTCGAGGAGGTCGGCCGCAAATTCGGCGTGACCCGCGAACGCATCCGCCAACTCCAGATCAGCGCCCTCCAAAAAATGCGTTTCGCCCTCCAAAAAAAAGACAACCCCATCC
>JAQCFL010000219.1 GCA_027619375.1 Verrucomicrobiota bacterium
CCTCCGCCCCCCGCCGGCGGCATCGCCCCAAAGGACGACTCCGGATCCCCTCCCGCCACCTGCGACTACCTCCCCTCCCCCATTCGCCATTCAGCATTCGACGTTCGATGTTCGGCGTTCCTCCCCCATCCCCATTCCGCATTCCGCATTCGCCGCAGCCCCCATCCTTGCCCTCCCCCTTCCATGGTGTTACCTGACACCATGAACGCGCCTCTCGCCCTTCTCATCTCCGGGCTCCTCCTCAGCCCGCTCGCCGCCGCCGAGAAACCCGTCATCGCCGTTTACGACCTCGAGGACTCCATTTCGGAAGGCGGCCAGGCCAGCTCCTCCCTCCTCGGCCTCTCCTTCGACACCAGCCGCCCCCTCACCCACTTCGACCTCGTGCAGTCCCTCGAAAAGGCCGCCGCCGATGACAATCTCAAGGCCGTCGTCCTTGAGGTCGATCAAGCCGGCATGGGCCTCGCCCAACTTCAGGAACTCCGGCGTCTCCTCCTCGCCATCCGCGCCGCGGAGAAGGATGTCTGGCTCTACACCGAGAGCCTCTCCCCCCGCACCGCCCTCCTCGGCTCCGCCGCCAACCATTTCGTCCTCATGCCCGAGGGGGACGTCAACCTCACCGGCTACTACGCCGAGAGCCTCTACTTCAAGGGCCTCCTCGACAAACTCGGCATCGAGGTAGACGTCGTGCATATCGGTGACTTCAAGTCGGCCGGCGAAACCTTCTAC
This sequence comes from Verrucomicrobiota bacterium, assembly GCA_027619375.1. GTDB lineage: Bacteria > Verrucomicrobiota > Verrucomicrobiia > Verrucomicrobiales > Akkermansiaceae > JAPKDA01. Next base: position 727 of record JAQCFL010000219.1, read on the forward strand.
CGCGAGGGCCCCAGCGAACCCGCCGCCAAACAATCCGCGCAACTCTACGACGCCTTCTACCAGCAGCTCCTCACCCTCGTCTCCGAAGGCCGCAAGATCGAAAAGGCCGCCCTCGAAGCCTTCATCAACAGCGGCTTCCGCACCCCCGAACAAGCCAGGGAAGCGGGACTCCTCGACGACCTCCAATACCGCACCGACTTCATCGCCACGGTCCGCGAACAATACGGCGAGGATGCCCTGTTCGACCGCGGCTACGAACTCCCCGACCTCGACGGACCCGAGATGGACAGCATGCTCGATGTCTTCTCGCTCATGTTCTCCTCCGGAAAATCGAAGCGCTTCCGCACCGACTACATCGCCGTGGTCACCCTCGACAGCGACATCACCGACGCCTCCATCGCCCCCGTCCGCACCGAAGTCCTCAAGGCGGCCCGCAACGACAAATGTCGTGGCATGGTCCTCCGCGTGAACTCCCCCGGCGGCTCCGCCCTCGCCAGCGAAGTGCTCTGGGAAGCCACCGACGAGTTCACCGCCACCAAAAAGCCCTGGGTCGTCTCCATGGGAGGCGTCGCCGCCAGCGGAGGCTACTACATCGCCGCCGGTGCCCCGCTCATCTTCGCCGAGGAAGGCACCATCACCGGCTCCATCGGCGTGGTCGGCATGAAGTTTGCCCTCGGCGGTGCCATGGAGATGCTCGGCATCACCAGCCACGAGTTCAAACGCGGCGAGCACGCCGACATCATGAACACCAACCGCCCCTTCTCCGAAGCCGAGCGCACCCTCGTCACCGACTCCATGCTCGACATCTACGGCACCTTCAAGAAGCGCATCACCGACGGCCGCGGCGACCGCCTCAAGGGCGACCTCGAATCCCTGGCTGGCGGTCGCGTTTACTCCGGCACCCACGCCCTCGAGATCGGCCTCGTCGACAAGATCGGCGGCCTGCAGGACGCCATCGCCCACGTCGCCAGGGAAGCCGGCCTCGAAAACGCCCAGGCCCACCTCCTCCCCGAACCGGCCGACCCCTTCGCCGGTCTCTTCTCCAGCCCGAGCTCCGACGACGAAGACGACGAATTCATCCGCGCCACCACCGCCAAACCCGCCGCCCACCTCCGCCAGTTCCTCCTCCTCAACCCCGCCTACCAGGCCCTCGACCACGGCAAGCAGGCCTCCCTCCGCCAACTCGCCGACCGCCTCGAAGCCTTCCAAGACAACCGCATCCTCCTCCTCGCCCCGGAACTCCAGGCCCCCTGAACCATGTCCCGCAAACAACTCGGCTTCCTCGCCCTCCTCCTCGGCCTCGCCCTCATCATTGGCGGCACCATCTTCGGGGTGCGTGGCATCCTGAGTACCATCGGGGACCTCGATCCCGCCGCCACCATCGCCAGCCCCGAGTCCATCGAGTTCACCGTCACCGAACCCGACACCTACACCCTCTGGCACGACCACCAAACCTGGCACAACGGCAGCTTCGTGAGCGTCCCTCCCACCCTCCCCGGCGGCTTCACCTTCGACCTCACCAAGGCCGCTCCCCCTCAGGCCGAAGAGGCCGAGGAAGGCGGCCTCCACCCCTCCACCCCTCTCGGCATCCCCGACCCAGTTATATTCACGCCCTTCGGTTCCGGAACCACGCAAACCCTCTCCATCCAATCGCGCCAAGCCGTCGCCGTCGGCGTGTTCGACATCGCCGCAGCCGGCACCTATCGCTTCACCCCGCACAATCCCGCCGGCGATGTCCGCGTCTTCTCCTTGAGCAAAGGGAAATTCATGGCCCGCCTCACCGGCACCATCGGTCGCGGACTCCTCGCCGCCGTCCTCGGCCTGCTCGGGTTCGCCCTCGCCATCACCGGCATCCTCATGCTCACCCTCGGCCGCAAGAAAAACTCCCCGCCGTCACTCAGTCCCGCCGGAACTCCATGAGCGACTTCAAACCTCGCTCCGAAGTCACCTGCCCCCATTGCAAACGACAGACGGACCGATTCCCGATCGAGGTCGAGAGATTCAACTGGCTCGGTTTCCTCTTCTTCGGGCTCTGGGCGCTCCTCTTTTCAGAACGCAAGTCCGCCCTGCTATGCCGGCACTGCAAAGAAACGTTCACAACGAAGGAATTCAGGGGGAGCCGAGGCGATCGCATCATCGGTCGGGTCCTCTTCTGGATCTGTTTCTTGATTCTTTGTGCGGTCCTCTCTCTTCTCTTCGGTCAACCTGACTAACCGACTCCCTGCCTTCACCCATGCCCGCCCTCCCCTCCGCCGTCCTCTTCGACTTCGACGGCATCATCGTCGACACCGAGTGGGCCATCTACGAAACCTGGCACGCCCTCTTCCTGGAGAACGGCCATCCCCTCCCGCTGGAAACCTACAACCAGTGCATCGGCTCCGACTTCGCCACCTGGTCCCCCGAAACCCATCTCGAGAACCTCACCGGCGATTCCTTCGACTGGCACGACCTCAACACCACCCGCAACATCGAGATCCGCCAGAACCTCGAAGGCTCCCCACCCATGCCCGGCGTGCTCGCCGCCCTCGGATGGCTCGGCACCCGCTCCGTCCCTCTCGCCGTCGTCTCCTCCTCCTCCCACGGCTGGGTCGATGGCTGGCTGCAAACCCTCGGCCTCCAAGACCACTTCGCCATCACCGTCTGCCGCGGCGACGCCCCCCGCATCAAACCCGCCCCCGACCTCTACCTCGAAGCCGCCAAACAACTCGCCGTCCCCCCGTCCGAGTGCCTCGTCATCGAAGACTCCGTCAACGGCCTCAAGTCCGCCCTCGCCGCCGGCATGCAAACCATCGCCATCCCCAACCGCGTCACCGCCTGCTGCGACTTCTCCCTCGCCCACCAAGTCCTCCCCTCCCTCGAACACCTCCCCTCAGCTCTCGAACGGTAGGAGACGGTCACTCCGTGCCGTCCGGCAGATCCACCTCCTCGATTCCCCCTAGTGCGTTTGGATATTGGTTTTGAAATTTAGTTGGAGCTTGGGGGTTGGAAATTTTCTCGGTCGGGAGGGTGAGCTCCATGAAATTTCCATGAACCAATTTCCAAATAAGCTCCAGTCGCCACATCCAACAATCAAGCCACCGAGGCCTGTCACACCCTCCCGAAATACGCCTTCACCTCCGGCTTCAGCCAAAAGATCAGCAGCGGAATGCTCGCCACCATGACACAGGCGCTCGTCATCCCGAAACAAATGATCACCAGATCATAGACCCACACCCACGGCCGGGGCCGCAGGAAAAACGGCAGCAGGCAGGCCACGAACAACACCGATCCCATCAACAGAAACACCAGCCCCATCACCTTCGCCTCACCCGCCCCCATGTCCAGTTCCGCCGGATCCATCAGCAGAAAGGGAAAGCCCGCCAACGCGACCAACAGATAAAGAAAGCACAGCACTCCGGCTTACACCTTGAACCAAAACACCGCCTGCGGCCGCACCACGGCCGCGTGGGTTCCTCCCTGCGAAAGCTGAACGTCCATCACCCCGCCATTGTCCCTAACACTCCCCCGTTTGGCCATCCCTATCGTCGCCCCCGCACCTTCCCCTCCTCACAACCCCCGCGGATGCCGCATCACGTGCCCCACGCCCGAACGACTGTCCACCGTCCAGCGCGGACCATCGCCGCCATACCTCCCGCCCGTGTCAAACCGCAGGCCAGCCACCGTCAAAAACACGTGGCCACTGCGCACATAGACCGTGATCCACCGCCCCTCGCCCCGTTCGCCATAGTTGAAATACCCCTTCGACGGCATCTGCCCGTTCAACAACCCCGCGCTGCGCAAGACATACGACGTCGCCCCCGAGCAATCATAGCCATTGTCATTCAATCGCGCATGCCCCCCGCCCCACTTGTACGGCAATCCCGCGATCCGATTCCCCGCCTCGATGGCCCGCTTCACCTCCACTGGCGCATTCCGCGGCACCTGGGCCCTCCCATTCCGCAGCACCGCCGAGCGCCCGTCCCGATACTCATACGCCACCCGCGCATCCGCCTTCACCTGCCCCCCACACGAGGAGAGCAACACCGCCCCGGCGAGCACGACAAACAGAACACAACAGCGCTTCAACATGATCCGGCTAAACTGATTATCATTCATGGTAAACAAAAGGACCCGCCCGGTCGACCCGTTTCTCACCTCCCTTCCAGCCACTCCATCAGCCCATCCAGCGCCCGGGCCCGATGGCTCAGCTGGTTCTTCACCTCGGGCCCCAGCTCCGCAAACGTCTCCGCAAACCCCTTCGGCACAAAGAGCGGATCGTAGCCAAAACCGACCTGCCCCTGCGGTTTCTCCAGCAAATGCCCCTCCACCGCCCCACTGAACTCCGCCAAGACCTCCCCCTCCCGTGCCAACACCAGCACACAGCGAAATCGCCCCCTCCGCTCCGCTTCCGGCCTTCCCTTCAGCGCCTCCATCAGCTTCTCATTATTGGCTGCATCATCCCCTTGCACCCCCGCATATCGGGCCGAATGTACCCCCGGGGCTCCACCCAACACATCCACCTCCAACCCCGAATCATCCGCCAATACCATCCCCGGCACCACCCTGCTAATCCCCACCGCCTTCAGCGCCGCATTCTCCGCAAAAGTCTTCCCGGTCTCCTCAATCTCCGGCGCCTCCGCAATCCCAGACAAATCCCGCACCACGAACCGTTCTTTCAACATCTCCGCGATCTCTTGAGTCTTGTGCCCGTTGCGCGTCGCCACAGTCAGAAGTTCCAACTCACTCATCCCTCCCGATTAGCACCCCAGCGCCATTATCCGAGCAAATTGATTTTGGGAATAAATCCCGCCCTTGAAACGCCTTACATGCGATGAAAAGACTCAATACTGTCCTCGCCACCCTCTTCCTCTCCGCCACCGCCGCCCTCGCCGGGGGCGACGGCTGGATGACCGATCTCGACAAGGCCATGGAGCAATCCAAAGCCGAGAAAAAGCCCATCCTCGTCGAATTCACCGGCTCCGACTGGTGCCCTCCCTGCAAAATGATGCGGGCCGAGGTCTTCACCAAAAAGAAATTCATCGAGGCCGCCACCAAGAAATTTATCCTCGTCGAACTCGACTTTCCCCGTGGGGACGAGGCGCTCGCCAAAAAGAATCAGCCCCTGGCAAAAAAGTACAAGATCGAGGGCTTCCCCACCGTCATCCTACTTGATGATTCTCAGAAGGAATTCGACCGCTTCTTCGCCTCGAAATATCCCTCCATCGAGGCCTTTTTGGCCCACCTCGACCAATCCCTCGACCGCCAGGACCTCGAGTAACCAACAACTTTCCCGCCCCTCAACAGAGGGAGGGATCCTGACCCCGTCGTGGTTTCGGTGCTACCGCGGCGGGGTCGCTGTTTGTACGCTTGGCACGCTACCGCATTTGCTCCCATACTCTCCGCGTTGACCGATGATTCCCACTGAAGCACCCACCTCCTCCGGCCAACTCGAGCGCGACGTCCTGGCCCGCGAACGCTTCGCCACCCTCACCTGCCCCAACTGCCTCGGGACCCTCCAGATCAAGGCCAACATCCGCGCCGCCGCCCCCTGCCCGATCTGCCAATACCCCCTCCGTTACGACCCCCCCACCGCCCTCCCCGCCGCGCCCTTCACCCCGAAGCAGGAGCCCA
>JAQCFL010000220.1 GCA_027619375.1 Verrucomicrobiota bacterium
TGTCCTTGGTGACCTGGTCGGTGAGGATGGCGATGAGGGAGGCCATTTCGCGGCCGAGGTCGGCGAGTTGTCCGGCCTGGGTTAGGTCGCGCTGCTGGCGTTCGTGGGTGATCATGTAGTCGAAGAACTCGGCCGCTTCGTCCATGAGTTTGCGGAAGGCCTCGACGCCGAATTTTTTGATAAAGGTATCGGGGTCCTCGCCTTTGGGGAGGGAGATGGCGCGGACATTGAGATTTTGGGGAGCGAGTTCGCGGAAGGCTTTGGCGACGGCCGCGTGACCAGCGCCATCGGAGTCGAAGCAAAGGATGATCTCGTCCGTGTACCGTTTCAGCATGCGGGCGTGTTCGGTCGTGAAGGCGGTGCCGAGGGGGGCAACGGCGTTGGTGATGCCAGCTTCGTGGCAGGCGATGGCGTCGATCTGGCCTTCGCAGATGAGGGCGCAGTGTTCCTTGGCCATGGAGCGACGAGCCTGATCGAGGGCGAAAATGACCTTGGATTTCTTGTAGATGGCGGTTTCGGGCGAGTTGACGTATTTGCCGCTGTTGGGGTCATCGCGGAGTTGGCGGCCGCTGAAGGCGATGACGTTGGCGAGGTCATCGCGCACCGGGAACATGAGTCTGCCGCGGAAGCGGACATAGAGGCCGGAGCGTGCGTTGTTCTCCTCCTTGAGGTTGGCGAGGCCGGAGTCCTTGAGTTCGCGCCCGCTGAATCCGGCCTTCCGGGCCCAGTCGAGGAAGACGTGGCCATTTTCCGGCATCCAGCCGAGGGTCCATCGTTTGGCCATTTCGCCGTCGAAGCCCCTGGACTTGAGGTAGTCCCTGCCGTGTTGGGCGGCGGGGTCCTTCATGAGGAGGTGGTGCATGAATTCGGCGGCACCCTTGTGGAGTTCGAGGAGTCGGGCCCGGCTGCGGCGGAGGCGGTCGGCATCCGGGTCGAAGGCTTCCTCCTGGATGGAGATGTTGGCGCGGGCGGCGAGTTTGCGGATGGCGTCGGGGAAGGGGAGGTTTTCGTAGGCCATGACGAAGCCGACGGCGCTGCCCCCTTCCTGACAGCCGAAGCATTTGAAGCTTTGGCGGGCGGGGTTGACGTAGAAGGAGGGGGTTTTTTCGTTGTGAAACGGGCAGAGCGTCCTGAACTGCGAGCCGGCGCGCTTGAGGGGAAAGTAAGAGCCGATCAGGTCCACGATATCAGTCGCGGCCAAGATCTGTTCGACGAGTTCCTCGGGGATGCGGGCCATCTGGGGCGGAAGGTAGCGTGTGGGGGGCGCTTGCCAATCTCAGGAATACGGATCGCGGATTTCGGAATGTGGAATGCGGGAGGAGATTAGATCCGGCGTCGCCAGGGAGGCTATGCCGGGAGAGGAGGAGGAACCGCGAATGGACGCAAATGGACGCAAATGGACGCGAATTGGGGGAGAATTGGGATGGAGAATCGATGCTTGGGGAGTGGGGGGGTGGGAAAGGGCTGAATTGGGGGAAGGGGACGATTTTTTTGGGCGGAAGGGGGGAAATGGCTATAGTCGGGGCATGACGAAGTTGTTGTGGATGTTGCTGGCCTTGTTGCCCGGCCTGCTTTTTGCGGGGACGGAGGGTGAAGACGCCGGGAAGGGGGAGAAGAGGGTCTTTGGGAAGTCGGAGGAAGCGAGCTATGCCGGGCAGGTGGTGGTGATCAAGGTGGGGGAGGAGGACCTGATCAATGAGCAGAGCTTCAAGTTCATGCGGCGGACCTTGCGGCGGGCCGACGAGGAGGGGGCCACGGCGGTGGTGTTCGACATCCATACGCCGGGCGGGGCGGCCTGGGAGACGAGCGATTTGATGATGAACGAGATGGCGAACCTGCACGTGCCGTCATTTGCCTTCGTGAACAGCAAGGCGATGTCGGCGGGAGCGCTGATCGCGGTGGCCACGGACGGGATCTACATGAAGCCGGTGGCGGCGATCGGGGCGGCGGCCCTCGTCTCCGGAGACGGGTCCACGATCGATGAGGAGAAGCGGAAGAAGATCGAGTCGGCCTACGATGCCTTTGTGCGATCGGTGGTGAAGAAGAAGGGGCACAATCTTGATGTGGTCCGGGCGATGATGTTCTCGAAGCAGGAGTATGAGTTTGGAGAAGTGAAGGTGCCAATGGGTGGGTTGCTGACCCTGACGGCGGAAGAGGCGGTGGCGGATTATGATGGGAAGCAGCTGCTGGCGCGGGGATTGGTGGAGAGCGTGGAGGAGTTGATTGCGAAGGAAGGGTTTGAGGGAGTGCCGATCACCCATGCCGAGCCGACTGCTTTGGAGAAGTTGGCGTGGTGGGTGAAATATCTGTCGCCCTTCCTCATTCTGATCGGGCTGGGTGCGGCCTATGCGGAAATGAAGGTGCCGGGCTTCGGGGTGGGCGGCTTGATTTCGCTGATCGCCTTCGGGCTGTTCTTCTTTGGCAACTATGCGGCGGGCAACATGGCGGGCTATGAATTGGCGGCGTTGTTTGTGCTGGGGATGGCGCTGATCGTGCTGGAGATATTCGTGATCCCGGGGACGGGGATTGCGGGCATTCTGGGGCTGATCGCGGTGGCCTCCTCGTTGCTGATGGCGATGGTGGATTCGTTCGACTCCGAGGATTTCTGGAACGAGGAGATCCTGTCGGGTCCTGGCTTTTTGGAATTGATCGGCTGGCCGGCCTTGAGTCTGGCGATGGGGCTGACCGGGGGGATCATCTTGATGATGCTCCTGATGCGGTTTCTGCCGCAGACGCAGTTGTTCGGTTGGCTGACCGTGAAGCAGTCGCTGGTGACCGGCGCGTCCGCAGGAGGTGGCGAGGTGGGGGTCGAGAGTCGGGTGGGTTGGACGGGGGAGGCGGTGACTGATCTGCGTCCGACGGGGAAGGCGAAGTTTCAGGAGGTCGTGGTGGATGTCACGGCGAGCACGGGCTTTGTGAAACAGGGGGGGAAGGTGCGGATTATTTCGGATGGGGGAATGGGGACGGTGGTGAAGGAGATTTGAGGGGGAAGGTTATAGGTTTGTTCGCCAAGACGAAGGTTCCCTGCTTTGGTGGAATACGGAGACGATTAAAATCTCGGATGGATTCTCTAGGGCGTAGATGACGGAATAGGGAAAGCGCCGCAAGCCACAGTGGCGGCACTGTGAGGAAATCGGACTCCAAGCTTCTGGAAAATGTTGGATGAGATGAATGGTTCGCTCCACTTCATTCAAGAACTCGGATCCCAAGCCTGACACTCGATCCTCGTAGAAGTTGGCGGCGGCCGCAAGCTCCACCAAGGCGGGTGAGAAATCGATACTTCATTCGCCCAAGCGATTCCTGAGGTCCGAGAGCGCTTGGGGGCCGTCTTCTGCGACAATGCTCCCTTCGCGGTAAGCCTTCAGTCTGTCATCTGCCTCCTTCACCCACGAGGATTGGAGTTCCTTGGACGTTGCTCCCAGACTTTCGGGAAGTCGGTCGGCGAGAAGGGCCCGCTCAGCGGCGGAAAGTTGCATCGCTTCTTTTTCGATGATGGCCGCGTCAATCATGGAGGCACGGTATGAGGGCTTTTGGTGTTTTGCAATCCTGCAGCTTGAGAGGCCTTGTATGTATGGTTGCCGGCGGGGGGCTGAGAGGACAAGTATTTCGTTGAGGATAGCGAGGAGGCAAGAGGTGGGGGCGATGGGCGCAACGTCCGCTGGCGGCACCCCTCCCGGGGTGCTCCCTATTTTGGCTATCGTCTCCCGGGGTGGTCGTCGCTCCGTGCCTCGACCCCGCGCTCATGGCTTGAATCCCTCCGGGATGAGGTCGCGACGAGACCGAAGAGGATGAGCGCGTTTGAAGGGACGTGCATTGCGTATGGGCAGGAGGAGATCTCGCGATTGGGAGACGGGTCGAAGGATTGGGCGAGGAGCGGGGGCGGTTTGATTGGCGGGGGTGGAGCCGCCGGACGGCACGGAGTGACCGTTCCCTGCCCTGGCGGGGCGAATTTGCGGGAAGGGGTGAAAAAAGGGGGGAGGGCGGGGAAAGGTGGGTGGATTTGGAATAAAGGGGCGATTGGTTCGTCCTACTTGTGGACGAGACCCCACGCCTATGAAAATCCGTAAGATCAACGAATCATCAGGAAAAAAAGAACTTCTTTTACGGGAGTATTTCCTTAACGCCTATCTCATCGCCCTGCTGAAGCAGGCGGGCAGTGAGGTGGCTCTGCGCCGGAAGGTGGCGGAGGAGACGGTGAAGGAAACGCTCTCTGCGGCATGACAAATGAGCCGGCGGCGTCGTGGCGTGTGGCGGCGGCGCGGCCGGATCATTGTGCGCTGAAACGTGCTTCCAGGTATCTACGGTAGATCTCGTAGAAGGTGAGCATGGAGTCGATGTCGATCCATTCCTCGCTGGAGTGGAGGTTGTCGCAGAGGGGGCGGGACATGATGACGGGGATGTTCTGGGAGGCGATGAAGCGGGCGTCGGATCCGCCGTGTTCGCGGCGTTCACGGGGGCGGTGACCGAGGACGGCCTCGCAGGCCTCGAAGAAGGCGGGGTCGGGGGAGAGGACGGTGGGGTCGGCGGCGATGAGGGTGGTGCAGGTGAGATCGGGGCCGAGGTGGCGGGAGAGGTCGGCGAGGATCCTTTGGGCGGTTTGGGGGAAGGGGAAGCGGATGTCGAGGAGGGCGGAGGCGTGGGAGGGGACGCGGTTGACAGAGCGGTTGGGGGTGTCGATGCGGGTGACCGAGCAGGTCGGCTGCCAGTGGAAGAGGTCGGCGTTGAGGGGGGGGAAGTCGGCCTGAATGGCGGCGATGGTGGTCTGGATTTGCTCGAGGGCATTGTGGCCGAGCCAAGGGCGGGCGGCGTGGCAGGCGCGGCCGGTGGCTTCGAGTTTGAGGTGGAGGATGCCCTTTTCCTCGACGACGATGTCATCGATGGAGCCGCCGTCGGGGACCATGGCGACGTTGCATTTGAGGCCGAAGTCCTCGAAGAGGGCGCGGGTGCCGTGGTCGCCGCCGGATTCCTCGTCGGTGGTGATGGCGAGGGCGAGGGGGACGCCGGGGGACTGGAGGTGGAAGCGGCGGAAGAGTTCGAGGAGGATGGCGACGATGCCCTTCATGTCGCCGGTGCCGGGGCCGTAGATGCGGTTGTCGCGCAGTTCGGATCCGTAGGTGGCGGGATCGGCGTGGTGGACGACATCGAGGTGAGCGCAGAAGAGGACGTCGATGGGGATGTCGCCGGAGGGGCGGGCGACGAGGGAGGCGATGCCGTCGGAGTCGTAGAGATCGATGGTGACGCCCTCAAGGCTTTCGAGGTGGTTGCGGACCCAGTGGAGGGCCCGTTGGAGTTCTTCGGGACGTTCGGCGGATCCGGGAATGAGGACGAGGTCGCGGGTGAGGGCGACGAGGCGTTCGCGGAGGCGGGCGGTGTCGAGGGAAGACATGGGGGAGTGGGGAATGCGGAATGCGGAGTTCGGAATGGGGAGCGGGAGGAGAGGAGGAGAGGCTTGCGACCGGGACGGTCACGCCACTGTTTGGTCATGTCACTGATTAGTCGCGGGTGAAGTGGAGGTTTTTGAGGTGGAGGGTTTGTTGCATGGTGTGGTGGAGGGATTGGTGGTCGGGGCCGAGGATGAGGAACTGGCCCTTGGCGACGAGGCGGTCGGGGGTGGAGTTGAAGTTGACGGGGAGGACGCCGCTGGCTTTGCCGGGGGTGTAGAGGAGGTCGGCCTGGGCGAGTCGGTCGAAGACGGCGCAGGATTCGAGGGGCTCGGGGAGGAGGAGGTTGCGCATGAGCCAGGTGCCTTTCGGTTGGAGGTGTCGGGCGAGGAGGGAGGGATAGGTGGCGCCGGTGACGCGGGCGTTGATTTCGCAGATGCGGACCTCGACCCGGCCATCCTCATGGAAGGCGAGGTGGAAGTCGGTGCTGCCGGTGCCGCGATAGCCCTGGGCGTGGAGCCAGGTGGCGGCGACGCGGGCCTGGCGGAGGATTTCCTCGTGCACGGCAGGGGCGAGGGGCGTTTCGGGGGGAGCGATGTTGCCCTCGTGGATGCTGTCGATGCTGAGGATCTGGTCGGTGAGGTCGTAGAGGTGAATGGCGTGCTCGCCGAGCATCATCTGGACGCTGGGCGAGGTGACGCGAAGGATGCCGGGGAGGGCGTCATCGATCCATCCCTGGACCATGCAGGGGCCGTCGGCGAAGTAGTGGCCGGGGATGTCGGGCGGGGCGGTGGACGGGCTGCGGAGGATGCCGATGCCGGAGGCACCGACGGCGGCCTTGATGGCGACCTGTTGGAAACCGCGTTGGGCGAGGGCGGCGGCGGCGGCGGGGATGGCGGCGGGATC
>JAQCFL010000221.1 GCA_027619375.1 Verrucomicrobiota bacterium
GGGGGGGAGAGGGGGGGGGGGGGGGCGGCGCGGGCGCTGCTGGAGGAGTTATTCGCCTGTGATCTGCCCTACTGCAGCCCCGGGGGGCGGCCAACCCTGGTGCAGATTTCGCTGAGCGAGTTGGCGCGGAAATTTGGAAAAAGCTGATCCGGGCATGCAAGGGCTTGCGCCGGGTAGGGATGCTGTTACAACCCCGTCACCGAGCATGGCAGGCAAGCTGACCTACAAAGAGGCAGGCGTTGATACGGTGAAGGCAGCAGCCTTGGTCGGAGAGATCAAGACGCATGTCCAACGGACGCAAAAGCAGCGGCAACTGATGGGAGCCTTCGGGCTTTTCGCGGCCGCATACGAACTCAAAGGCTACCGCGAACCAGTCATTGTGACGGGGTGCGATGGAGTCGGAACGAAGCTGGAGGTGCAACTGGAGCACGGGCGGGTGGAGGACGCCGGGAAGGATCTCGTGGCGATGAGTGTGAACGACATTCTGACGACGGGCGGTGATCCGTTGATGTTCCTGGACTACATCGGGATGGCCAAGCTGGACGACGAGTTGATCACGCGTCTGGTGGCGGGGATGGCGGATTATTTGGAGGACTGCGGCTGCATTCTGGCGGGGGGTGAGACGGCGGAGATGCCGGGGATCGTGCCGCCGGGAGTGGTGGAGCTTTCGGGGTTTGCGATCGGCTGCGTGGAGAAGTCGGAGATGGTGGATCCGACGAGCATCGCGGTGGGGGATGTGCTGGTGGGGTATGCTTCGGACGGGCCGCATGCAAACGGCTGGAGTCTGGTGCGCCGGGTGTTGGCGGATCATGCGGAGGATTTTTCGAAGGAGGACGTGGAGGCGCTGTTGGCGCCGACGCGGTTGTATCACGATGTGGTGCAGGCTTTGCGCGAGGGGAAGGTGACGCCGAAGGCGTTCGCGCACATCACGGGTGGTGGACTGCCGGAGAATTTGGAGCGCCTGTTCCAGGGGATGGGTGCGGATCTGGAAATTCCGGTGTGGGAGGGTGAGGCGGTGCAGAAGTTGCTGCGGCATGTGGATGAGGAGAGCCGCTTTCACACCTTCAACATGGGCATTGGCTGGGTGGTGGTGGTTTCTCCGGAGCAAGCCGGGGCAGCCTGTGCGGCGGGCCCCGGGGGGACGATCCTCGGGGTGGTCGGCAGGACCGAGGGAGTCCGGGTCAAAGTGAAGTGTGACTGACGATTTCTGATGAGCGACCACCTGAATCACGAATGCGGAATTGCGGTGGTTCGCTTGAGGAAACCGCTGGCCTACTACCAGGACCGCTACGGTTCGGCGCTGTGGGGGTTCAACAAGCTCTTTCTCCTGATGGAGAAGCAGCACAATCGCGGCCACGACGGGGTGGGGATTGGTTGCGCGAAGCTGAACATGCCGTTGGGGCAGGCGTATATTCATCGAAAGCGGGACGCGGAGAAGGATTCGCTGGCGTCGGTTTTTCGGGGGGAAGTGAAGCGTTTCAACAAGATGCTGCGGAAGGGGACGGTGAGCCTGAGCGATCCGGAGGGGATCAAGCGGAAGTTCGAGTTTGGCGGGGAGATCCTGATGGGGCACCTGCGCTACGGGACCTCGGGGCAATTTGATTCGGGAAGTTGTCATCCCTACCTGCGCCGCAGCAACTGGCCGACGCGGACGCTGATGGTGATGGGGAACTTCAACATGACCAATGCGCGGGAGCTCAATGACAAGCTCATCAGCCGTGGTCAGCATCCGGTGTTCGGGACGGACACGCAGACGGTGTTGGAGGAGATCGGCTTTCATTTGGACGAGGAGCATACCGACATCTACCGGCGCCTGCGGGACGAGGGGGTGCCGGGGGAGGAGATTCCCGAATTGATTTCGGCGAAGATTGACGTGGCGAGCCTGGTGGGGGACTCGGCGAGTGCCTGGGATGGCGGCTACTCGATTGCGGGAGTGGTGGGGAACGGTGATTTGTTCGTGCTGCGCGATCCGCTGGGGATCCGGCCCTGCCACATGCTGGTGACGGAGGACGTGATCGCCTTTGCCTCGGAGCGGGTGCCGTTGATGACGGTGTTTGAAACGGATGAGGGCCAGGTGCAGCAGGTGGAACCGGGGACGGTTTGCACGGTGAAGAACGACGGCAGCATGGCGGTGTCGCGCTTTGCGCCGAAAGTGGAGCCCAAGCCGTGTTCGTTCGAGCGGATCTATTTTTCCCGAGGGAACGACCCGAGCATCTATCGGGAGCGGAAGGCGATGGGGGCGGCGTTGGTGCCGCAGATCGTGCAGTCGATCGGCGGGAATTTTGACAAGTCGGTCTTCGCGTTCATTCCGAACACGGCGGAGACGGCGTATTACGGGTTGATGGACGGGCTGCGGCTGCATCGGCGTCAGCAGGTGAAGGCGGACATTCTGGCGGCGGCGAAGGAGGACCGCCTGACCGAGGAATTGCTGGATGAGTTGGTGCTGCGCAACTGGCCGCGGGGCGAGAAGATCGCGCACAAGGACATCAAGATGCGGACCTTCATTTCGCAGGAGAAGGGACGGGCGCAATTGGTGTCGCATGTTTATGACATCACCTACGGTCAGGTGAAGGAGGGCGATGTGCTGGTGGCGCTGGATGATTCCATCGTGCGGGGGACGACGCTGAAGGAGTCGATTCTGAAGATTTTGGCGCGGACGAACCCGCGGAAGATCGTGGTGTGTTCGACCGCGCCACAGATCCGCTATCCGGACTGCTACGGGATCGACATGTCGGAGATCGGGCGGTTCATCGCGTTTCAGGCGGCGGTGAACCTGCTGAAGCGTTCCGGAAGGCGGGCCCTGTTGGACGAGGTGTATCAGGATTGCATGGCGGAGTTGAAGAAGCCGAAGGAGGAGATGGGGAATGCGGTGAAGAAGGTTTACGTGGATTTCACGGCGGAGGAGATTTCGGCGGAGATCAGCCGGATGGTGTATCCGGAGGATCTGGGCTGGGGCGGCGAGGTGGAGGTGGTGTTTCAGACGATCGAGAACCTGCTGGGGTCGATTGACGGGCCGGCGGGGGATTGGTATTTCACGGGGGACTATCCGACCTCGGGGGGGTATGCGACGGTGAACGTGGCGTATATCAACTGGTTCAAGGGTGTGGCGGGGCGGAGTTACGATTTGCCGTTATAGGGGGGATTTGTGACGGGAGGTTTGAGACGGTGGGAGGAGGGTCGCGGGGCCGAGGGAGGCGCGGGGGTGGAACCGCCGACCCGCCGCAGGCAGGCCGCTACGCTGGGGGGCCGTCGTCGTTTCGGAGGGCTGGGGGTGACTTGCCGCTTGTCGGAAGTGGCCGGGGCTGGTGAAGTTGTCTGCGATGGTGATACCCCTTTGGTTGCGGATTGTTTTTCTCGTCTTGAGCAGCGCGATGACCGTGATGGTGTTTCCGCCAGCGGGGGTCTGGTGGATGGGATTGTTTGCGTGGTTTCCGCTGTTGCTGGCGCTGTATGGGGTGTCGCCGCGGTTGGGATTCCGGCTGGGGTTGGGTTGGGGGGTGCTGACCTATGGGGTGACGCTTTCGTGGCTGTGGACGGTGTTCGGGGTGCCGGCGGTGGGGCTGTGGATGTTGTTGGGGTGCTTTGTGGGACTTTTTGGAATGGTTTATGGGCGCTTGACCACGGAGCGGCGGAAGGCGTTGTGGCCTGGGCTCCTGGCGGCGGTGGTATGGGTGGGGATTGAGTATTTCCGCGGCGAGGTGTTCACCTTGCGCTTTCCCTGGATCACGGCGGGGACCGGCCTGCCGCCGAATGGGCTGAGTCCGGTGATCGGGGTGTATGGGGTGACTTTTGTCGTGATCCTGGGATCGGCATGGGTGGTGACGCCCGGATGGCTGGCGCGGTTCACGGGGGTGGGAACGCTGTTGGTGATGACGGCTTTTGTGATAGGGCCGCAGTTGTTTCATCGGCTTGTCGGCACGCCGGTGAGCAATGGCGGGTTCAAGGTGGCGCTGGTGCAGGGAGAGTCGGGGATTTTTGATTCCTATCTCCATCAGACCCGGGCCATTCCCGAGTTGGTGGATGCGGTGGTCTGGCCGGAGCATGCGGTGGGTTACGACGTTCGTGAGAACGCGCAGGACATGGAGAAGTTGGACGCCTTGGTGGGGGACCGGACGAAGATGATCACGATCGGGAGCAAGACCGCGCTGGAGGGGATCAAGTGGTATAATACGGCAATTACTTTTGGAGCCGGGGGTGAGGTTCTGGGGACGCATGACAAGAATCACCCGGTGCACTTTTTTGATGACGGGGAGCGGGGGAGGGATCAGCGGCCCTTTGAGACGCCGATCGGCGAGGTGGCCACGCCGATTTGTTTCGACTGCGACTATTCCGGAGTGGCGCGGAAACTGACGGCGGCGGGGGCGGAGGTCTTTTTGGTGCCGAGCATGGATCCGGAACGGTGGACTGCGAAGCAGCATGAGCAGCATGCGGTCTTGTTCCGGCATCGTGCGGCGGAGAATCACCGCTTCTTCGCGGTGGCCTCCTCCTCGGGAGTGACACAGATCATTGATCAGGTAGGGAGTGTGTTTAAGAGCGATGGGAGCGAGAACCGGCTCCCATTGATGGAGGAGGGTGTCCTGGTGGGGGAGGTGGGACGGAGCGAGCGGATGACGATTTTCACGCGATGGGGATGGATCCTCGGGCCCCTTTGCGGGTGGGTGGCCGGGGTGGTGCTGGTCTGGGTATGCTACGTGCTTGGTCGGGAGTGGTATGAGGGCCGGAAGGGCGGGGGGGGGAAGTCAGGCGAGAGAGATGGCGACCGGGCAATGGTCCGAGCCGTGGACTTCGGGGAGGATTGAGGCGGATTGGACGGCGTCGATGTAGGGTTTGGAGACGCCGAAGTAGTCGATTCTCCATCCCACGTTTCGCTGTCGGGCACCGGCGCGGTAGGACCACCAGGAGTAGGCTTCGGTGGTGCCGGGATGGTGGTGTCGGAAGGTGTCGATGAATCCGGCGTCGAGCAGTTCGGTGAGTTTGGCGCGTTCCTGATCGGAGAAGCCGGGGCTCATGCGGTTCTCCTTGGGACGGGCCAGGTCGATTTCGTGGTGGGCGACGTTGAGATCGCCACAAAAGACGACCGGTTTGCCCTGCGATTCGAGGTGGAGGAGGTAGGCGCGGAAGGCATCGTCCCAGGCCATGCGGTAGTCGAGTCGGCGCAGGCCGTCCTGGGCGTTGGGGGTGTAGACGGTGACGAGTTGGAAGTCGGGAAACTCGGCGGTGATGACGCGGCCCTCGGAATCGTGTTCATCGATGCCCATGCCGTTGGTGACCTGGAGGGGTGGGACCTTGGTAAAGATGGCGGTGCCGGAGTAGCCTGGTTTTTCGGCGGAGTTCCAGTAGGTTTGGTAGGCGCCCAATTCGAGGGGGAGTTCGACCTGTTCGGGGCGGGCCTTGGTTTCCTGGAGGCAGAGGATGTCGGGTTGTTCCGCGCTGACGAAGTCGGCGAAGCCTTTTTTGAGGGCGGCGCGGATGCCGTTGACGTTCCAGCAGATGAGTTTCATTTGTTGTGGGGAGAGTTCCGGAAATCGGGAGGAAAGTCGAATGTGTAAGGGAAAAGCAAACAGCCGCGGGGGGGACCGCGGCTGCCTGTTTTGGTGTCCCGAAGGACACCGGTTGGGGTGTGTGGAGAGGGAAAGATTAACGCTTGGAGAACTGGAAGCGTTTCCGTGCGCCGGGTTGGCCGGGCTTCTTGCGTTCCTTCATGCGCGGGTCGCGGCGAAGGTGGCCGGCAGCCTTGAGATCGCCGCGAAGCTCGAGGTCGATCTGGGTAATGGCGCGGGCCACGCCGAGTTTGATGGCACCAGCCTGACCGAGGAGGCCGCCGCCTTTGGCGACGATCTTGATGTCATACTTGTTCATGAGGCTGGACACCTGGAGGGGTGCGAGCACCTCGTTCTGGTGTGGCAGGTTCGGGAAGTATTCTTCGAAGGGGCGATCATTGATGGTGATCGAGCCGGTGCCTTCGGTGAGCCAGACGCGGGCCACGGCCGTCTTGCGGCGTCCGGTGGCGGAATAAACGGTTTGAGTAGCAGCCATGTCGTGAAGAGGAGAGAGAGTTAGGAGATGACGAGAGGCTCGGGGTTTTGGGCGGCGTGGGGGTGATCCGCGCCGGTGTAGATTTTGAGCTTCGAGGCCTGGACGCTGCCGAGGCGGTTGTGGGGAATCATGCCCTTGACGGCGCGTTCCATGATGATTTCGGGGCGACCGCGACGGCGGATGTGCTTCGGAGTTTCCACCTTCAGTCCAC
>JAQCFL010000222.1 GCA_027619375.1 Verrucomicrobiota bacterium
CCCCTGTGCGCTTTCTCCTCCCCACCTCCACCCCCCCATGAAACTCCTCTCTCTCCTCTGCCTCCCCGCCCTTCCTCTCCTCGCCGGGGAGCAAACCGACTTCGTCACCGCCCCGAACTACTCCGACGCCCCCGAGACCAAGACCCGCCCCGGCGTCCCGCGCGGAAAGGTCCACGAGTTCATCATGAAGTCCAACGACAGCCGTATCTACCCCGGCGATGCCAAGGGCAAAAAGGGCACCGTCCCATACCAGCGCAAGGTCTGGGTTTACATCCCCGAACAATACAAGAAGGACGATGCCGCCCCCCTCCTCGTCGCCCAGGACGGCGGTTCAGCACCCCGCCTACGGTGCCCCCTCCCCGCCCACCTTTCCCCTGCCTCATCGTCCAGCCTCCGACAAACTCCCGCCTTCCCAATCTCCGGGGATGCGCCAATATCAGCCTCGGCCATGCCCTCCGTGGCCGCAACCACGACTCCATGACCCTCCCCACCGGAACCCTTCGCAACGAATCGACCGGCGAGGTACTTTCCCTCGAGGAAACCACCGAGATCGGTCGCAGCCGCCAATCCGGCCTCCCCATCACCGACCCGCGCGTCTCCCGCCGCCACGCCATGATCCGGTGCCAGGCCGACGGCTTCTGGTTCTTCGACCTCGGCAGCGTCAACGGCAGCTACATCAACGAACGCCGCGTCACCACCTCGCAGCGGTTGATAACAGGCGACGTCCTCCTCATCGCCGATCAGCGCTTCTACTTTGAAGAGAACCGGCAGGGCCAGGACCCGGCCGCCACCAGCCTGATGGCCGACCATACCATCGCCGAGGTGAAATCGCGCGAGGTCGTCCTCCTCGTCAGCGACATCCAGAACTTCACCTCCCTCTCCGAACAGCTGACCCCCGACTCCCGACTCCCAACTCCCAACTCCCAACTCCCAACTCCCAATAGCCAATAGCCAATAGCCAATAACCGGACGCGCAGCGTCCTACCCCCCCCACCCACTCCGCACATGCAAGTCCCGCTGCGGAAACGGAATCTCGATCCCCTCTTTCGCAAAACGCTCGTGAATCTGGCTGTGCAGCTCGTGCGTTGTCGCCAGCCGCCGGTCCAGATCCGGCAGGAAACAGCGAATCGTGAAATCCAGGCTCGAGTCCCCAAAGTTGTCAAAGGTCACCCCCGGGGCGGGGTCCTCAAGAATTGCCGGATGGCCATTGACGATCCCCAGCAGCAGATCCCGCACCCGCTCCGCGTCCGCCCCGTAGGACACCCCCACCTTGATCACCAATCGGTTCACCTTGTTGCTCAGCGTCCAGTTCAACAACCGTCCCGTGATGAACTCCTTGTTCGGCACCACATATTCCTTCCGATCCCAGTCCGTGATCGTCGTGGCGCGAATCCGAATGCGGGACACCACCCCGGTCGTTTCCCCGATCGTCACCACGTCCCCCACCCGGATCGGTCGCTCAAAGAGCAAAATGATGCCGCTCACGAAATTCGCCACGATCTCCTGCAGGCCAAAGCCAAGCCCCACGCCCAGCGCCGCCGCCATCCAGCCGAACTTCGACCAATCCATGCCAATCGCTTCAAAGGCCGCCAAAAAACCGATCGCAATGACCGCATATTGCACCAGCGCACTGATCGCATAGCGCACCCCGCCATCCGCTCCGATCCCGGCGAGGAGAGTGATCTCCAAAATGCCCGGCAGGTTCCTCGCCAGCACCACCGTCACCACCACAATGAGCACTCCAAGCAGAAGATCGGCGATGGTGGACTTCCCGATGAACGGCTCTGAATCCAGATAGCGCAGCACCGGCATGGCATCCGCCCATACAAACCAGATCCCCACCAGGGTCAGTCCCCCGAGCAGCAGCCGGAGCAACCGTCTGGTCTGCAACCCCACCTGCGCCAGATCGATGCTCTCCTCCTCCACCTCCAGGATGCTCCCTTCCTCCGCCGATCCCACCACCTCCACCCCGTCCTTCTGCTCCGCGGCGGCGGCGGCCAGCGCCTCCCGCTTCGCCTTGCGCGCCTTGTTCACCTGATCCAAGGCCGCCCGCCGCTCCCGGATCATGAACCAGCGCAGCACCAGCCAGTAGAAGAAGTACGCAAACGCCAGAATCCCCACCGTTGCCGCGAATCGAAGGAACAGCGCCAGCGCCGTGAAGTAGTAGCCAAACAGAGCCAGCCCCACCAACAACAGCGGCGTGCCCGTGATGAGCACGAACCAGAGAACCCGCCGCTTGGCCACCGCCCCACCAGGTTCCCTAGAAACCGCCTCGCTGAAAAGCCCGTCCCGCGGACGCATCAAATGCCCCAGGCAACCCGCAACCCAGAGCAACAGGACCACAAACGTCAATCGCCCCAGACAGTGCGGCATCCGCGAAGTCTCTTCCCCGAAGGCCAGCACCATCACCCAGGTGGCCGGCAGATAAACCATCGCGATCCGCGTCACATCGCGGCGAACCAGGGCCCGCTGCTGCTTGTCCCAGCGAAAGTGTACATCCGCCAGCCCGTCCTCCCGGCAGAGCTCCCGCAGAAACAACAGCGCAAACATCCACCACGCACTCTGCATCAGCCAAACCCCCGTCCCCTGCACCCACGGACCGGCATCCCCGTCCGCCACGAACTGATCCCCCACAAATCGCAGGAGCAGCGGAAGTGGCAGCACCATCAGCAGGATCAGGCCGAGCGCCTTCAGGGTGAATCCATAGCGGTCCGTGGAAATTTTCCTGATCTCGATCCGGTGCGCCACCACCACGTTCCGGAAGCGGGAACGCAGCAGCAGGATGACGACCAGCAAGCCCGACAAGATTCCCAGCGGAATGACGTCGTGCCGCACCATCCGGCCGGAAGCCTGCGCCAGTTCCCTCCACCGCGTCGGCCCCAACAACCAGGCCACGTCCTCGGGAACCCGCTCAATGGTCTGCACGCTCACCACCGGCGAACTCGGCACCCAGAACAAGGCCTCCTCCAGGGTCGCGTCAAACTCCACCACCTCGTCCAACATCTGGCGCTCCAACAAATCGACCTGTCCCAACTCCCGCGTCAACCGGGAGTACTGCTCCTCCAGTTGCCCCAACAAATCCTTCCGGGTGTCCAACAACGTTCTCGCGTGTTCCTGCGCGGAGGGCGTGACATTCTTCACGGCCACTTCGAGTTTGGACTGACGGCTGATCTTCTCATCCACCTGAAAAGCTGCAAAACGGATCTCCGTGATCTCCTCGCGCCGCTGGGCCAGCGTCCGGCGAATCGATCTCGGATCAGGCAACGCCGCCTTCTGCTCGATCAGCATCTGGGCAAAGGCCCCGCGCCCCACCCCCAGTTCGAACTGCTTGTCCACCGCCTGCTTCTCCCGCCGCAGCACCTCCAGGCGGGTCTTCAGGTGCCCCTCCTCCTCACCCACCTTCCGCACCCGGCTGGCGACTCGCTGCAGCTCCGCAGAAATTTCGCTCACCTCCGCAGCCCGTTGCTTGAGCGACTCGCCGGCCTTTCCTCCAATCTCCTGCGCATCCTTGACCATCTGTTGGGCCGCCGTCACGTCCTCTTCCAACCGCTTCGCCAGCACCCCTTCCAACACCTTCTTGCGGGCTGCGGCGCGGGCCTCCACCGCCATCTCGTAATCCACCTTGGCCTGCCGCACTCGCAGGCGCTGACCGCTGCTTCGTCCCTCGAGGTCCAGCTTCTTCAAGGCCGCTTCCGCCGCTTCCTTTCGAGCCCGGTTCAAGAACTGCTCCGCCTCCTCCTCCGAGCCGACCTCCGCTCCCTGCAACTCCGCCAGCGCCGCCTCGGCCTCCCGCAACATCTGCTGGGCGGTCGCCATCTCCCCCGCAATCTTGCCCGATCGCCCCTTCTCCGTCGCCAGTTTCTCCGTGAGTGCGCTCAAGGCGTTCCGCTGCGTCCCCAGCGTCGCATCCTGCGCCGTCGCCACCGCCTTCAACTGATCGGTCGGCAAGGCCCGCTCCTCCGCCGTGACCAGCCCGGCGGCATCCTCGGGCACCGCTGCGGCAGCCGTCTGCCTGGCCAGATCGGCCATCACCTCCGTCGCCGTGGCGACGACCTCCTCGTACTTCTTCATCTGCGCCAGATCCGCATCCCGCTTCTTCAACTGCTCCAGCGCCGCCGTCAGCTTCTCCCGGCCCGCCTCTTTCACCCCCTCTTCCAGTGACGTGTCCGCCTCCAGGGCCGCCAACCGCCCCTCCACCCCCTTCACCGTCAGCTCCTCCAACCCCGGCAGCGCCGCGGCTGACTCGACGCCCAACCCCTGCGCTCCGACCAGCCCCAGCCCCAGCCCCAAAATCGCACCTGCCATCAGCAGGGCCGCCATGCATCGCTTGTAATACTTCATCCCGTTCCGCCGCCATCGTAGGTCGGTCCCCCTAAAAATCAAACCTCCAGACTCCGCCCATTTCTCCCTCCCCTCGTCTTCCAGCAACAAGCGCCCTCCTCCTCACGTTAAACAACCGGGAGCGGCGGTCTGTGGCCGACCCCGATGCCTCCGCTCCCCTCACCCAACATCCACCATGAAACCCACTCTCCTCCTCTCCCTCCTCGCGTGCCTCGCCACGCTTTCCGCCGCCCCCCGCCCCAACATCGTCCTCATCATGGCCGACGACCTCGGCTTCGCGGATCTCGGCTGCTACGGCAGCGAGATCGAAACGCCCCACCTCGACGCCCTCGCCAGGGACGGCCTCCGCTTCACCCAGTTCTACAACACCGCCAAGTGCCACTCCTCCCGCGTCTCCCTGCTCACCGGCCTCTATTGTGATCAGGCCGACGGCGAAAACCTCTCCCGCGGCGCCACCATCGCCGAGGCCCTCGCCCCCGCCGGATACCACACCATGATGGTCGGCAAGTGGCACCTCAGCAAACAACCCACCGACTTCGGATTCCAGCGCTATTGGGGCCACCTCTCCGGATCCACCAACTACTTCACCGGCGACAACACCTTCCGCCTCGACGGCAAGGACTGGACCGTCCCCGAAACCCTTCACGACAAACCGTTCTACACAACGGACGCCAACATCGACTTCGCCATCCAGTTCCTCAACGAACACCAAAAATCTTCCGGCTCCCAAGCCGGAACAAGCTCTCCCCCCAATAACCCAAAAACGACTTCGCCGTTCCTCCTCTACCTCGCCTTCAACGCCCCGCACTACCCGCTCCAGGCTCCCAAGGAAGCCATCGCCAAGTACAAGGGCCGCTACGACGCCGGTTGGGATGTCCTCCGCGAAGAGCGCCATCAAAAGCAGCGCACCACCCAACTCTTCCCGAAGGAATGGGGACTCTCCCCCCGCCCCGACCACGTCCCCGCCTGGGACTCCCTCTCCGCCGACGAAAAAAAATGGGAAGCCCGCCGCATGGAGGTTTACGCCGCCATGGTCGACATCCTCGACCAGAATGTCGGCCGCCTCATCGCCCACCTCAAGGCCTCCGGCCAATGGGACAACACCCTCCTCCTCTTCTGCTCCGACAACGGCGCCTGCCCCTTCGAACGCACCAGGCGCAAGGAACTCGATCCCTGGAACCCCAAATCCTACTGGACCTACGATGTCGGCTGGGCCCACCTCGGCAACACCCCCTTCCGCCTCTACAAACAGAACCAACACGAAGGCGGCATCTCCTCCCCCCTCATCGTCCACACCCCGGAATCCCTCCAACGTATCGGCCTCGCAGGCAGCATCACCCCGGACCCCACCTCCCGGGCTTCCAAATCCGGAGCCCTCACCGACCAACCCGCCCACCTCATCGACTTCATGGCCACCTTCCTCGAAGTCTCCGGCACCGGCTACCCCAAACAAGTCGGCGACCGCCAAATCGACCCCCTCCAGGGCCTTTCCCTGCTCCCCATCCTCCGCGGCGAGCAACGCGAACCACACGAAACCCTCTACTTCCACTTCTCCACCGACCGCGCCCTCCGCCAGGGCGACTGGAAACTCGTCGCCGCCAAGGGCGGTCCATGGGAACTCTACAACGTGAAAAACGACCGCACCGAACTCCACGACCTCGCCGCCCAGGAACCCAAACGCCTCGCCGCCATGAAAACCGAATGGTTCCGCCTCGCCAAAGACGTCGACCGCCTCCCCCCCAACCAACTCAAACCCGCCTCCGACAAACCCGCCACCCTCAAGTTCGGCCGATAGTAGTGGCGTGACCGTCCCGGTCGCCAGCCCTCCCATCGTGGCGGCGGTTTCCAACCGCCAAGCCGACTCCCCCCAGTCGCGCCTACCTGGCCGAGACCGACCTCCGC